>NZ_JBIWGL010000007.1:0-170429 GCF_044763535.1 Lysinibacillus sp. NPDC095746 | reverse complement strand
GGATCAAACTCTCCATAAAAAGAAATTTGATTAGCTCAAATTGTTTTGCTGGCATCATGTTTGATGTCCAAAATTTTGTTTCGTTCACTAACTCATGGTTAGTTACTAAAAACTTTATTGATTACGTTTTGCTTGTTCAGTTTTCAAGGTTCATTTTTTCATTTACTGCGTCACCTCTTGGCGACTTATACATAATAACATCGATTATTCATGAAAGTCAACACTATATCATAAGTTTTTTTAGGAACTTATTTTTTCATATCAATTATGCCTCGGCTAATTGCGTCCGGAATTGGCTTTATGCTTAGGTATGCAAATGTTTTTTGTGCGAACGCGCAGTGCTAACGTAGCGTCAGCAACAGATGTCTTTTGTGCGAAAGTGTGGCGTCAGCAGCACCGATGCAAGTCAGTTAGCCGTTATCGCATGGATGCGACGTGACAAAGCTTTGGGTCAACACGATGTTTTTTAGACGTTTTCACAGGATGTGAAGTTTTTAGCTATAGTTCCTCTATTTCAGCGGATGTCTTTTGTACCAAAAGCGTAGCGACAAGTACAGATGTTTGAACACCCGCTGGAAAGTAGTTGAGACCCGCATTCATCTCACCGAACATTTGTAGCTGACGTTTCACTTTCGCTACGAAAACATTTGCTGAAAGAAGTTAAAAATATAGAAACGAGGTCGTTAAGATGGTTCGTAAAACGTTGATTTCACTGTTTTTAATCGTAATACTATTTATTTTTATAAAGCCGATAAATTCTACTATGATTTCTGTATTCAACATTACTGATGCTCCAGCAGTTGTAACAAAAGGACATTATGGTACATCACTTATTGTCGAAATTTCTTTCTCTGATGACACTCTGTTGGACTGGCTTAAAACTGTAAAAGAACCTTATCCGCTTCTATTGTTAGATGCTGCATGGATTGAACGTTCACCTGAGCACCTAAAAATCATTCAAGAGCGAAAACTACCTACAGGATTATTAGGACCTGAGGATTCAGTAGATAAGCCAATTGATCTTGCCGTCGTTCAAAAAGATATTAAAATTTACGAAAAGCATTTTCAAAAAACACCACTTTGGTTTGCAACACGAAATCATCAGTATTCGCAGGATTTGCAAAACAACTTATTTCAACAGCAGATGAATATACTTTCTCCCTCTCTCATCTGGAAAGGTGAAAAAACACCTAAATTACAAAAGGGAGATTTTGTTTTTATGTCTTTACACCAAAATAATAACATCTCGTTAAAAGAGCTGAATACATTTCTACAACAAAATAAATTTATGTCGATTGAGGAAAATATATTCGGCTATAAAGTTCAAACTAAAAAATCACCATAAAAAAGAAGTTGCCTCCAAAAATAGAGGCAACTTCTTTTTTATGCATTTTTAGCTTGTTCACGACGACGTGCTTTACGGCGCGCTTCTAATTTTTGACGATCTTCTTCGGATTTTGCATTATATTTTGGTAATACTAATAATTGATAAGCATTTACAGCGAGTAGTGGGAATAGTAAAAGTGCAACATACTCGTTAATATTTTCATCGCGACCCATTAATGCAATTGTCCATTCCAGTGTTGTAACGACAATCATAAAAAATAATGCCGAAATGAACACATGTTTTTTTCCTGTTAATTTTACTTTTTGAATGGCTGTCGCAATAGCACCAAATAGTAATACAATTAACAAACCAACATAGAATAACCAGCTTTGTCCATCTTTTACACCTGGTATAAAGCGGAAGAATACAATATCAAAAATAGTAATAGCGATTAATAATAGCTGTACCCAATTCCATAATGTAAGTGTTCTAAAAATATTTACTCCTACTTGATGAAGTGTTAAATAAGCAAAAAAGCCCGCCTGTGCAATAACACTCATCGTAAATCCTAAGAAAACCATCCATAATAGCCCGGCAAAAAATTCGCCCCAGTGACCGTTTGTTATGTATGGTTGAAAGAAATCCCATCGAATAAATAAACTGCAAATTCCGTTGACTGCGCCACCAACGAGCATTGCAAAGAAGAAAAACTTTGCCCAATTTCGTATCGTCACAACTAAAAGTCCCCCAATTTCTCAATGTATATCTGTACTTATTTTAACAATGCATTGTTAAAAAAGCTATTTCTCATCGTAACCAATACATAAAGTCATCATAAATGTGAACAATAATTGAAAGAGTCTATTTATAGAAAGGACTGACGATTGATGCGAAAATTCTTCTTACTACTAATCCTAATGCTTTTTCTTTCTGCCTGTTCTTCACCAGATAAAGCCTCTACCATGTCCTATGATGAAATAAAAAAAATAATGATCGACTCTTTACAAACAGAGGATGGTAAAAAGGCGTTGCGAAAGCTTTTAGAGGAACCAAGTTTCCGTGAATTACTGGTTTTGGAGCATGATGAAGTGAAAAAAGCTACCGAAGCTACCTTGCTTTCCAAAGAGGCAGAAGACTTTTGGAAGAAAACATTCGAAGATCCAAAATTTAAAGAAACTGTCGCTAAAAGCATGCAAAAGCAGCAACAGGATATTATGAAGGAATTAATAAAAGATCCCTCTTTCCAAAAAGATATGGAAGCTTTCTTTGGCCAGCCAGATATGCAAAAGCAGTTAGAGACTATTTTAAAATCGTCCAATATGAGAAAACAAATGGAGGAAGTCGTCAAGGAAACGATTGAAAGTCCGCTTATGCAAACGAAATGGCAGGAGCTTATTAAGAAGAGCGGTGGCGAGACAGGTAAAGCTAGCGGCGGTAAAAAAGAGGCTGGTGGCGGTGGTGGAGGTAATGAGCAAAAAGGCTCTGAGTAACCACTCATATATGAAAAACGGATTTCCTCCATTGTTCGAGGAAATCCGTTTTCATTATTTATTTAATTTATTAATGATGTTCGTCGCGATGTCTAAATAAATTTGTCCTGTTGTGTGTTTTTCAGCATAAACAGAAGGTGCAAAATCTTCCTCTGACCAGTCAGGCTGACCAAGTGGAATTTGACCAAGTAGCTCTGTACGTAGTTCTTCTGCTAATTTAGGACCTCCACCTTGACCGAATACGAATTCACGGTCACCTGATTTCGATTCATACCATGCCATGTTTTCAATAACACCTAAAATTTCATGATCTGTTTGTAAAGCCATTGCACCTGCACGAGCAGCAACGAACGCTGCAGTTGGATGCGGTGTTGTTACGACAATTTCTTTTGAAGAAGGAAGCATTTGGTGAATATCTAATGCAACGTCACCTGTACCTGGTGGTAAGTCCAATAGTAAATAGTCTAGTTCACCCCATTCTACATCACGGAAGAACTGATCTAACACTTTCCCTAACATTGGCCCACGCCATACAATCGGTGCGTTATTTTCAACAAAGAAGCCCATTGAAATCATTTTCACACCTAAACGATCAACAGGGAAAATTCGATTGTCTACCACTTTAGGCATATCTGTAACACCCATCATATCAGGCACACTGAATCCATAAATATCAGCATCAATTAAGCCAACCTTTTTACCTAGACGAGCTAATGCAACAGCTAAGTTAACTGAAACTGTAGATTTCCCTACACCGCCTTTACCAGAGGCAATTGAAATAACTTGGACTGTGCTAAGTGGAGATAAAATATCTTGTGCCTCAGCCTCAGTTGCTACGCCACGGAAGCTCTGTAGTTTTTCTGCTGACAGCTCTTCGAAACGAATACCAACTGTACCTGCACCTGCTTCTTTTAGAGCTTCAACAATTTTCATTTGTAGCTGTAATTGTTCAGGTGTATTAGTTTTAGCAATCGCAACTTTTACACTGACATGATTCTTCTCTTCTTTAATTGCTACGTTTGTAATACCGTCTGTTTCTGCAAATGATTTATGTAAAAATGGATCTTGTAGTTGTCCTAGTATTTCTCGTACTTGTTGTTCAGTTATCACGACGAACACTCCCCTTATATTATCTCAATGTTAGTATATCATAATGATTTGATTTACGTTGTGTTGTTGCTCTATTCAATTTTAGCTAATAAATACTCTTCTATACCTTCAACAATAGCATCTCCCATTTTTTCTTGGTATTTCTTATCAGTTAATAGTGCACGTTCTTCATCATTACTTATAAATCCTGTTTCTACTAGTGCAGCAGGTACCTCAGCTTTTTTCAGTAAATATATTTGTTGTATAGACATCGCTTCTCGATCTGTATTTTTCAAATTAGTGCGAATGGAATCTTGAATGCTCTTTGCTAATAATTCACTTTCAGCATGTCCTTCTTTATGATAGAACACCTGTGCCCCACGCCATTTTGTTTCAGGAATGGCATTTGCATGAATTGTAATAAAAATATCCGGTTTTTCTTTTGCTACTATGTCTTTTCTTAAAAAGATGTCCTGCTTTTTTCGTTCTCTCAATGTTCCAAACTTCTCTGATGATGCGTGCTCATCAATAACATCGCCATCTTTTGTCCGTGTCATTACGACTGTTGCGCCTTTTTTCTTTAATTGCTTCTCCACATGCTGCGCAATTGCAAGTGTAATATCCTTTTCAATTACTTCGCCCTTTGAGGCACCTCCATCCTGACCTCCATGTCCCGCATCAATGACAATTTTTATGCCACCAAGTGGGTCCGGTAAGAAGAAGTTACGGTTCGAAGCATTCGTTTCATATGCCACGACCACTATACTCATTAGCATAATTACTCCTAGTGCAAGCCAGCGCTTCACCCATATCCACCACCCTTTTACAGATAGTGTACGAAGTTAGTGAATGAACTATGCCAGAAAGTAAAAAAAACTCTCAAGTATTAAAGTTGAGAGTTTGAACTTGTGATGGAAGATACTTTATTAGTAATGCTAAAACGGCATTACTCCATTAATAATACATGGACTAAAGCCGTTAATTTTTATTTTAGTGTAAATTCTGGTTTATACTTACCTGCATAAGGTTCATGCTCAACAAATACTGTTATATCGTTACCGTCTTTATCTTTACCAGTTCTGATATATGTGAATTTCTTATTATTTAGTTCAGTAATTTCGAGCACAGCCCCATATTTATTTTCACCAATTGAAACATGAGCTCTTAATTTATTTCTATCGATCACATTAAAGTATCCATAGTCACCACGACTTTTACCTGTTTCAGGATTGAAAAATTCATATTTATTCGTATTAGCATCGTATTTCGCAATGCTAATAAAATTTGTATTATATTGTGTTACATCATTTTTACTTGCATCTAATACGATTGTTCCCTGCCAAAGCGTACTAGCTAAAATTTTATCTCCATCTACGTCCTGAACAATAGTGCCTGTAGAATTATTTAATTTTTTATCTGGTGCAGTAAATGTTAAGTGTTTTTCCTTATAAGGGACATGTTCAACAAATACCTCTACATCGCTACCATTTGCATCTTTTCCCATTCGTTTATAAGTAAACATTGAATTTGTTAGCTTAGTAATATCCACAATTTCTTGATAATTTTTCGTTTCTGAGATCAGTATTCTACGCTTTCCATCATTCGTAATAAAGAAAATCCCTTTATCGTCGATGCTTCCAGCTGTATTCGGATCGAAGAATTCATAGCGTCCTGAATTAACGTCATATTTCGCTAGGCCCATTAAATTTGAATTTTCCGCTGTTAAGTCTTTATTATTTTTATCGTAAACTTTTGTGGCTTGCCAATCTGAACTGCTAAGAATTTCAGCATTTGCTTGACCGTCTGTTATTTCTACCTGTCTTTGGTCTGCATTATTTCCTGTTCTTACTTCTTCAGTTTTTTTTACATCAGTCTTACTACCACATGCACCAAGAAGCGCCAGTACCGTAATTGATAATATTAATAGCTTTTTCATATATTGACCTCCATTTTCAGAATTACCAACTTGAAAATAGTATCTGCCATTTCTATATAAATTACACATCCAATTGCTATTTATACAACAACAGTGCCACAAGATATTTTGATTGAACTTGAAGTATCAAAACATAAAAAAACCCCTTCTCGAAAATTCGAGAAAGGGCTTGAAACGTTGATATAACAACGATATTAACGTTTTGAGAACTGAGGTGCACGACGAGCGCCGCGTAGACCTGGTTTTTTACGTTCTTTCATGCGTGAATCACGAGTAAGTAATCCAGCAGATTTTAATGCAGCACGGAAATCTGGGTCTACTTGAAGTAGAGCACGAGCGATACCGTGACGTACTGCACCAGCTTGACCAGTGTATCCACCACCGTTAACGTTTACGTGGATATCGTAGCTTCCTGTAGTTTCAGTTGCTACTAATGGTTGTTTAATTACTTCACGTAATGCAGCGAATGGTACGTATTCTTCGATTTCACGTTTGTTGATAACAATTTTACCTGTACCTGGTACTAAACGTACGCGAGCTACAGAGCTTTTACGGCGACCAGTGCCGATGTATTGAACTTGTGCCAAAGTAATATCCTCCTCTTAATTTATATTATCCGCGAAGCTCGTATGCTTCTGGTTTTTGTGCAGCATGTGGATGCTCTGTTCCAGTGTAAACGTTAAGTTTAGTGAACATTTTGCGACCTAAAGAGTTTTTAGGAAGCATACCTTTAACTGCTAATTCGATCATTCTTGTTGGGTACTTATCTAGCATTTCACCAGCAGTACGAGTTTTTAAACCACCCGCAAATTGAGTGTGGTGACGGTAAAGTTTACCCTCTAATTTGTTACCAGTTAAATGGATTTTGTCAGCGTTGATGATGATTACGTGATCACCTGTGTCAACGTTTGGTGTGAATGTTGGTTTATGTTTACCACGTAAGATAGCAGCTACTTCAGAAGCTAAACGTCCAAGAGTTTGGCCTTCTGCATCAACTACTAGCCATTTACGGTCTACTTCGTGACCTTTAGCCATGAATGTTGTACGCATGTATATATCCTCCTAATCGATTCGATTACCGTTATTTTTCATTAAACTACACTATAAGTTTTCGGGGCTTATTTGTGGTGGTAATGAAAATACCATCTGTTATCATATAATGAATGACTTTTAAAGTCAAGCAATTTCAATAAACACCTGGCGAAGTTGTTCAGATTCATTGATTGGT
Organism: Lysinibacillus sp. NPDC095746; assembly: GCF_044763535.1. Taxonomy (NCBI): domain Bacteria; kingdom Bacillati; phylum Bacillota; class Bacilli; order Caryophanales; family Bacillaceae; genus Lysinibacillus; species Lysinibacillus sp. NPDC095746. The sequence continues at coordinate 163,359 of NZ_JBIWGL010000007.1, read as the reverse complement.
TAAATTAGGGCTTTTATGAGCCTTCATTTTTAAAATAATAATGTTATTTCGTGTCAAAAATTTTATACCATTATAATGGCTAATCACCAAAACGAGTGGTTGATTTCCGTTCCGACTGGGCGCTTTGTAGCTGACGCTTCGCTTTCGCTACAGAAAACATTTGTTGCTGTCGCTTCGCTTTCGCACAGAGCAGAGCTTCCTGGGGGCGTCCGATGAGCCGCTTTTGGTGCTGCCGCTACGTTAACACTACGCTTTCGCACAGAAAACATCCGCTACGCTGCAGGGTCTCATCTGTGACGATCAATCCCCGAGGAGTCGCCCAGTCTCCACTCCAATCAACTTATCCTCATGATATACGTTAAACAAATGACAGCCCAACTTTGGATAAGCCATTTTAATAGAATACTTTCTCAAGATATAGACCTTGTGGAGGTGCAGTTTTACCGGCTTGATAGCGATTCATAGATTTAACGACTAACGCCACGTTCTCAATATCACGACGTCCTATACCAACTTCCCAAAGTGTACCTGCAATGATACGTACCATATTATATAAGAAGCCATTTCCTTCAATCACCATATGAAGCTCTTCACCATACCATTCAAATTGTAGTGCAGTCACTGTACGGACCTTATCTTTGACACTTGTGTTGGCTGCACAAAAGCATGAAAAGTCATGTGTACCGATAATAGCCTTTGCCGCCTCCTGCATTGCCTCAACATTTGGTTTCACACCATTTGTCTCTACAGTGTATTGTCTGCGGAATGGACTTTGTACAGGCTCACATGACCATATATATCGGTACCGCTTTCCTGTTACACTGTAGCGCGCATGAAAATCATCAGCTACTTCTTCCATCGACATTACTCGAATATCTCTTGGCAGTTGAACATTTAATGCCTTCATGTATTTATCTACTGGGATCGCTAGTGGTGAATCAAAATGCAATGTTTGGCCTGTTGCATGTACCCTTGCATCTGTACGTCCACTAGCTGTTACCTTTATCTTTTCCCCTTTATGCATAATGGCTAGAACACGCTCAACCTCAGCCTGTACTGTGCGCTCTCCAGGCTGTACTTGATACCCAGAAAATTGCGTTCCATCATAACTTATAATTGCTTTTAATCGTCGCATAAAGCTTACTCCTTTTAACTTCTATAGAAGAATAGTAAAACGGCCATTGCTACTAATAACACAAGTGAAAATGTATCACTCATATCCCATTTTAGCTTGCGATACCTCGTACGCCCTTCGCCTCCACGGTAACCTCTTACTTCCATAGCTGTTGCTAAATCTTCGGCTCGTTTAAAAGCACTGACAAAGAGAGGTACCAGTAATGGCACAACCGCTTTAATGCGATCTTTTATTGGCCCAGAAGATAAATCCGAACCACGTGCCATTTGTGCTTTCATAATTTTATCTGTTTCATCCATTAACGTTGGAATAAAGCGCAATGAAATAGACATCATCAAAGCCAACTCATGTACTGGCACTTTCACCGCTTTTAATGGATTTAACAGTACTTCAATACCATCCGTAATAGAAATCGGTGATGTTGTAAGCGTTAAAATAGATGTCATAAACACTAAAACTAGGAAACGTATCGAAATAAAAATCCCTTGTCGAATACCTTCTTCGTAAATAGTAATAAACTTCCACTCAAATACTAAAGCACCTTCTTTCGTCATAAATATATGAATTAAGAAGGTAAATGCCATTAAAAAAATTACTGGTTTTAGACCATTAATTAAAAAATATAAACGAATATTTGATATGAGCACAATGAGTAAAGTAAAAGCTAATAACAAGGCATATGTCACTGTGTTGTTTGCTAAAAAAACAATAATAATGAATGCAAACACAAATATAAGCTTTGATCGTGGATCGAGCTTATGAACTGGAGAATTTCCGGGAAGGAAGCGGCCAAATATCATTTTCTCCATCATGACTGTCCACGCTCCTCTCTTAGTACCCGAGCAATTTCAGCTGCTAGCTCTTCTTCGGTTAAGCAGATCTTTGAGAAGGATTTGTTTATCATTGTTTCAATTTTTTGTTGAAAGCGTACGATACGAGGTGGTTCTAAGCGGAAATTTTTTAATGTCACTACATCTTTAAAAATTTCTTGTGGTGTGCCACTTAGTACATTTTTCCCTTCATGCATAATGACAATATTGTCTGCATAACGAGCTGCGTCCTCCATACTGTGCGTTACAAGAATCGTCGTTAGACCGCGTTCCTTGTGTAGCTTATAAAACATATCCATAATCTCTTTCTGACCGCGTGGATCAAGCCCTGCAGTTGGTTCATCTAAAACAATAACTTCAGGTTCCATCGCTAAAACGCCAGCAATTGCTACCCTACGCATTTGTCCGCCTGATAAATCAAAAGGTGATTTTTCAAGTACGTTCTCTGGTAATCCGACTAAGCCTATAAGTTCTTTTGCTCGTGCCTCTGCCTCTTGCTCTGATACACCAAAATTCATAGGGCCAAACATAATATCTTTTAATACGGTTTCTTCAAACAGCTGATGCTCCGGGAATTGAAACACAATACCAACCTTTTGACGTACAGCCTTTAAATCCTTCGCCTTTTTCCCAGCTACAACAATGCGATCTCCTATATGTACTTCCCCAGAGGTTGGTCTTAGAAGTGCATTGAAATGCTGAAGAATTGTCGATTTACCGGAACCTGTATGTCCGATAATTGCCTGATACGTATGTGAAGGGATTTCAAAATCTACATCGAATAATGCACGTTTTTCAAAAGGTGTACCCTGTGAATAGGCATAGCTTACTTGTTGAAGTTTGATGTCCATAAATCATTCACCAACTCTTCTTCTGTCATATGTTGTCCCATTAATGGAACACCTTCCTTTTGTAATAACTTTGATAACTTCATGGCAAATGGTAAGTCTAGTCCAAACTCAACTAGCTTGTCTCCAAGTGCAAAAATTTCACCAGGTGTACCCTCAGCAAATTTCTTTCCATCATTCATAAAGAGAACACGATCTGCAAGCATGGCTTCCTCTAAATCATGCGTAATAGATATTACTGTTAACCCTGTTTCAGCACGTAAAGTTTGAACAGTGTGTAATACCTCAGCACGCCCCTGTGGATCTAACATAGAAGTAGCTTCATCTAATATAAGAAGCTTAGGTTTCATCGCAAGTGCACCTGCAATAGCAACACGCTGCTTTTGACCACCTGATAAGTGATGTGGCTCATGATCTAAAAAATCGCTCATTTTTACTTGCTCAAGTGCCGCATGTACACGTTCTACCATCTCTTCAAACGGTACTCCGTTATTTTCAAGAGCAAAAGCAACATCATCCTGCACTGTCGCTCCAACAAATTGATTGTCTGGATTTTGGAAAACCATGCCTATCTGTGAACGGCTTTCCCATAGGTTTTCTTCACTTAATGGTTCTCGTAATATACGTACATCGCCTTGCTGTGGGTATAACAAACCATTCATAAGCTTTGCAATGGTGGATTTACCAGAACCGTTATGGCCAACAATGGCAATCCATTCCCCTTCTTGAACCGCAAAGCTTACATTTTCAACAGCATTGCGACTTTCTTTTTCTTCTGGTGTATATGAAAATGTCACATTATTTAATGATAAAATTTCTGGCATTTCTAGAACTCCTCTCTACATGCTCAGCTCTACTAACTAACTTACACTTTTTTATGTATGAATTCTACTACAATCATTATGTCAATAAAAGAAAAGTGCTAAAATCACTTTTCATTTTATTTTTTAAAACTAATAGGACTAAATATAATTTATAGCATACATTAAATATTGGTGTGGACCACCTCAAACATTACCGTAACTGCATTCTATAAATCAGCCTATAAAAAAAAGCACCACTAAATTGGCGCTATCATACTTCCCTAAAAAATAAAAAAGCGCGCACCTCATTCGATAGAAATGCGCTAGTCGTTACATTTTCAAGAAACACGGGTGCTCAAGCCCTTGTTCCCTCTGAATGAGGTGCGGAGAGCTAAACGAGACGCCACACAACAGTGTCCGCTCATCATAACGCTCAGCTTAATTATTTGTCGTATAAATCGTTTATAAAGAAAGAGGGTGGTGATTCCACCCTCTTCACCACTTGTCTTCTCTTATGATTAAACTAATTCAATCACAACAACAGGTGCACCGTCACCACGACGAGGACCTACTTTAAGAATACGAGTGTAACCACCTTGACGCTCTGCATAACGTGGTGCAACATCATCAAATAACTTTTGAAGTGCAAATGAAGTTGTTTCGTTACCTTCTGCATCAGTAGTTGTTACTAGTTCACGACGGATGAATGCAGCAGCTTGACGGCGTGCATGTAAATCACCGCGTTTACCTAAAGTAATCATTTTTTCAACAGCTTTACGTACTTCTTTAGCGCGAGCCTCAGTAGTTTCGATACGCTCGTTGATGATTAAATCAGTAGCTAAGTCACGTAACATCGCTTTACGTTGAGAACTTGTACGACCAAGTTTTCTGTAACCCATGGATGTTTCCCTCCTTTATAAAAAAATATCTGATCTTGTAAGTTTTGTTTAAATCGCTTAGTCTTCTTTGCGTAACCCTAAACCAAGCTCTTCTAACTTCGCTTTTACCTCTTCAAGTGACTTACGTCCAAGGTTACGAACTTTCATCATGTCGTCTTCTGACTTATTCGCAAGTTCTAGTACTGTGTTAATACCAGCGCGTTTTAAGCAGTTGTAAGAACGAACAGAAAGATCAAGTTCTTCGATAGTCATCTCTAAAACTTTTTCTTTTTGATCTTCTTCTTTTTCGACCATGATTTCAGCTGTTTGTGCCTCATCAGTCATGCCAACGAAGATGTTTAGATGCTCGGTTAAAATTTTTGCTCCGAGCGAAATCGCCTCTTTCGGACCGATGCTACCATCTGTCCACACATCAAGAGAAAGTTTATCGTAGTCAGAAGACTGACCTACACGAGTATTTTCCACTTGGAAATTGACGCGTGATACTGGAGTGTAAATAGAGTCGATCGGGATCACGCCGATAGGAAGATCCTCACGTTTGTTTTGATCAGCAGGAGTGTAACCACGGCCGCGTTGTGCGTACATACGCATACGTAAATGACCGTTTTTAGCGATTGTTGCAATATATAGATCCGGGTTTAAAATTTCTACATCACTGTCATGTGTAATGTCAGCAGCTGTAACTGTACCATCGCCTTTTACATCAATCTCAATAACTTTTTCTTCGTCAGAGTAGATTTTAAGAGCTAGTTTTTTCACGTTCAAAATAATTGAAGCTACATCCTCTACAACGCCTTCTACAGTTGAGAATTCGTGAAGAACACCGTCAATTTGAATTGAAGTGACAGCAGCTCCTGGTAATGAAGACAGAAGGATACGACGTAAAGAATTACCCAAAGTGTTTCCATATCCGCGTTCAAGCGGTTCTACAACAAACTTTCCATATTTGGAATCTTCGCTGATCTCCACCGTTTCAATCTTTGGTTTTTCAATTTCGATCATTTTATTTACCCTCCTTCAAAACATCGAATGTATAGGTTCTTTCCATCATAGATTCGATCGTCAATGACGTATCGTTTATTATCTGCACAAGACAGTCTGTACAAAAAATGATGTTCTCATACAATATGAGACGCACCCATTACACGCGACGACGTTTTGGCGGACGGCAACCATTATGAGGAACTGGAGTAACGTCTTTAATAGCAGTTACATCTAAACCAGCAGCTTGAAGTGCACGAATTGCAGCTTCACGACCTGCACCAGGACCTTTAACAGTTACTTCCAACGTTTTCAGACCATGTTCAAGGGATGCTTTAGCAGCAGTTTCTGCAGCCATTTGAGCAGCGAATGGTGTAGATTTACGTGAACCACGGAAACCAAGAGCACCAGCACTTGACCAAGATACAGCGTTACCTTGCATATCTGTAATCGTTACGATTGTATTGTTAAATGTAGAACGAATGTGTGCGATACCAGATTCGATATTCTTTTTCACACGACGTTTACGAGTTTGTTGTTTACGAGCCATGTTAAGAAGGAACCTCCTTTACTTATTATTTTTTCTTGTTCGCTACAGTTTTACGAGGACCTTTACGCGTACGCGCATTGTTCTTCGTATTTTGACCACGAACAGGTAAACCACGACGGTGACGGATACCACGGAATGAACCGATTTCCATCAGACGTTTGATATTTAATGAAGTTTCGCGACGTAAGTCACCTTCAAGTTTGTATGTGTCTAATTGTTCACGGATTTTGTTTAACTCATCTTCAGTTAAGTCGCGTACGCGTGTATCTTCTGAAATACCTGCGTCAGCTAATACTTTCTGAGCTGTAGTTTTACCAATACCGTAAATGTAAGTTAATGAAATTACCACGCGTTTGTCGCGAGGAATGTCAACACCAGCAATACGTGCCATGTACGTTGTGCACCTCCTTTAAAATTATCCTTGTTTTTGTTTGTGTTTAGGATTTTCACAAATTACCATTACTTTACCGCGTCGGCGAATTACTTTACATTTTTCGCAGATCGGTTTTACAGATGGTCTCACTTTCATCTAACCTAACCTCCTTAGTAGTCCGGAGCGCAAAAGATTATTTAAAACGGTATGTGATACGACCGCGAGTTAAATCATAAGGAGATAACTCGATAGTAACCTTATCTCCAGGTAGAATACGGATAAAGTGCATACGAATCTTACCAGAAACGTGTGCTAGAATCACATGTCCATTTTCTAATTCTACCTTAAACATCGCGTTTGGCAAAGTCTCAACAACTGTCCCTTCGACTTCAATTACATCATCTTTCGCCATCTACTCTGTCTCCTCTCTATATGCAAATTAAAGTTCTCATCGTTACATCAAACGGATATCTGCTGCAACTATAGAAGCAACCTCGTTTCAACATATGTTTGGATTGTATGAGAGATGTTTGAAAGACGCTCGTCTGGTTTCGCTTCACACAATCCACGGAATATACAGAACCGTTAAGGGCACTGAACCTTCCATGTTTACACGAATACCGGAATGTCTTTGATGAGATATTCATACCCGTTACACAGATGCTTCCACGAAACCCATTATACTCTTTCAAAAGTAATGTTGCACTTTTTAAAAGAAATATATACCGGGCACAATATGCTTTTGCAACTCTCAAAAAATTATGTTTCGTTGTTGCTCCCGCATGCCTCCCGCGGAAGCAGTATTCTGCGCCCGGAGCCGGGTATCAGCTGCGGCTGCCCTGTAATAGAGCATCAAGATCAGCAAACACTTTGTTAATATCTTGCTGTCCATCTATATTTGTTAACACACCTTTTACTTCATAGTAGTCAAGTAAAGGTTGTGCTTGTTTCATATTTACTTCCAGACGGTTTGCAACCGTTTCAGGATTATCATCCGCACGTGTATAAAGCTCGCCACCATCTTTATCACATTTTCCTTCCTCAGCTGGAGGATTGAAAACAAGGTGATAGGATGTACCACAAGTTTTACAAATACGACGACCCGATAGACGAGCAACTAGCTCATCCTTTTCAACTTGAATGTTAATTGTATGCTCAATAGCTTTACCAAGATCAGCAAGAATGCTGTCTAAAGCTTCAGCTTGAGGAACAGTACGTGGGAATCCATCTAATAAGAAGCCCTTTTCACAATCTTGTTTAGCAAGTCGTTCGCGAACAATACCAATCGTTACTTCATCAGGTACTAGAGCACCTTTATCGATAAACGATTTAGCCTGTAAGCCTAGTTCTGTACCATCTTTCATAGCAGCACGGAACATATCGCCTGTAGAAATATGAGGAATCGCGTACTTCTCAACAATTTTATCTGCCTGTGTACCTTTACCAGCACCTGGCAGACCCATTAAAACGATATTCATCCGGAAATAATCCTCCCACAAAAGGTTTGCTGATTTCAGGAAACGATAAAACGTTCCCTAAAAACCAACATTACTTCATAAAGCCTTTGTAGTGACGTTTAACAAGTTGAGATTCTAGCTGTTTCATCGTTTCCAGCGCTACGCCGACTACGATAATAATACTAGTACCACCGATCTGCACTGTGGCAGGTAGTTTCATAATGTTCATGAGTATAATCGGCATTACTGAAATAACAGTTAAGAAAATCGCACCAACAAATGTCAGACGATATAACACGCTTGTTAAATACGTTTGTGTACTTTCACCCGGACGAATACCCGGAATGTAAGCACCTTGCTTTTTCAAGTTATCTGCCACATTTTCTGGATTCACTTGTACGAATGCATAGAAATATGTGAACGCGACGATCAATGCAATGTAAACAACCATCCCAACAGGTTTAGAATAATCAAACGTGTTCTCAATGAATGTTGTTACAGCACCTTCGCCAAAGAACGGAACTAACACACGTGGTGTTGTCAGAAACGCTGATGCAAAGATTACCGGAATAACCCCTGCAGCATTTACTTTTAACGGTAAATGTGTTTGTTGACTAGCTGTTTGTTGGTTGCGTCCAGTAACTCGTTTAGCATATTGAATTGGAATTTTACGTAGTGCTTGTTGCACGTAGATAACTCCAACAACAACTGCAAGCATAACTAAAACAAGCAATACAAGAATTACTAGATTGATAAATAATTTATCACCAGCACCCTCGATTTGCTGTGCATAGATTTGGTTAATGGCATTCGGTAATGCCGCAGTAATACCTGCGAAAATTACAATAGAAATACCATTCCCAACGCCATGTGCAGTAATTTGTTCAGCAAGCCATACAAGGAATGCTGTACCCGCTGTTAATACAATAGAAATTGTAACATATGTTAAAATTCCTTCTTCTTTAATCAATGATCCGCCATACATTCTATTAAAGCCAAATGACATTGCGAATGATTGGATAAAGGCAAGAACAATTGTAAAGTAACGAGTAAATTGAGCAAGTTTACGTCTTCCGACTTCACCTTGCTTTGCCCACTCAGCAAATTTCGGTACTACGTCCATTTGCAATAACTGAACAATAATTGAAGCAGTGATGTAAGGCATAATTCCCATCGCAAAGATAGAGAAGTTTTTCAAAGCACCACCGCCAAAAGTATTTAGGAAACCAACGAGATTGAACTCATCAGTTGCCTTTAATACATTAGCGTCAACGTTTGGTACTGGTACAAACGTACCGATACGGAAAACGATTAACATTAAAAGAGTGAAAATGATTTTATTTCGTATATCTCGAACACGCATAAAGTTAGAGATCGTCTGAAACATTAAATCACCTCAGTAGTTCCGCCGGCATTCTCGATTGCTTCTTTAGCTGAAGCAGAGAATTTATGAGCTTTTACTGTAAGCTTTTTATCAAGAGTTCCGTTTCCAAGAACTTTAATTCCAGCTTTTTCATTGCTCACAAGACCAGTTTCAAGTAATAATGCAGCTGTTACCTCTGCACCGTCTTCGAAACGGTTTAATGTGTCAAGGTTAACGATAGCGTATTCTTTACGGTTGATGTTCGTAAAGCCACGTTTTGGTAAACGACGGAATAATGGGTTTTGACCGCCTTCAAAGCCTGGGCGAACACCGCCACCAGAACGAGCGTTTTGACCTTTATGACCTTTACCTGCTGTCTTACCGTTACCAGAACCGATACCACGACCAACGCGGTTGCGTTGCTTACGAGAACCTTCTGCTGGTTTTAACTCATGCAGTTTCATAGTGGGTGGCACCTCCTTGTTCATTAATTGGAAATTAAATTTCTTTTACAGTAACTAAGTGAGCTACTTTATCAAGCATACCGCGAGTAGCTGCATTATCAGCTTTCTCAACAGTTTGGTGTAATTTGCGTAAACCTAGAGCTTCGATTGTTTTACGTTGCGCAGGTTTAGTACCAATCACAGATTTTGTAAGGGTGATTTCTAATTTGTTAGCCATTATCTTTCCCCCCTTATCCTAATATTTCTTCCACTGATTTACCACGTAATTTAGCTACGTCCTCTACGCGTTTTAATTCAGTTAAACCTTGAACAGTTGCACGCACCATATTGATTGGTGTGTTAGTTCCAAGTGATTTTGAAAGAATATCAGTAATACCAGCTAGTTCTAGTACGGCACGTACTGGACCACCAGCGATAACTCCTGTACCAGGAGCAGCAGGTTTAATTAGAATTTCTCCTGCACCAAAGCGACCTTGCACTAAGTGTGGAGTTGTTCCACCTACGCGTGGCACTTCGATTAAGTTTTTCTTCGCATCTTCAACAGCTTTACGGATAGCATCTGGCACCTCTTGAGCTTTACCAGTACCGAAACCAACGTGACCGTTTTTATCGCCAACTACAACTAATGCTGTGAAGCGGAAGCGACGTCCACCTTTAACAACTTTAGCAACACGGTTAATAGTAACTACGCGTTCTTCAAGTTCTCCAAGTTTGTTTGCGTCAATTCGACTCATGAAATGTGTCCCTCCTTTTTATTAAAATTCTAAACCGTTCTCACGTGCAGCTTCAGCTAAAGCTTTAACACGTCCATGATATAAGTAACCACCACGGTCAAATACTACAGCAGTAATATTTTTTTCCGTAGCGCGTTTTGCGATTGTTTCACCGACTTTAGTTGCAGCATCAACATTGCTACCAGCACCTTCAAAACCATTTTCTTGAGAAGATGCGCTAACGATTGTTACGCCTGCTACGTCATCGATTAGTTGAGCGTAGATGTTCTTGTTAGAACGGAATACGTTTAAGCGTGGACGCTCAGCAGTACCCGAAATTTTAGAACGTACGCGTGCATGACGTTTTTTACGAACCTGATTTTTATCTTGTTTCGTAATCACAAGGGTCACTCCTTTCTAATGCTTAGGCAGCATTATTTACCTGTTTTACCTTCTTTACGACGAACGTATTCGCCTTCATAACGGATACCTTTACCTTTGTAAGGCTCTGGTGGACGCACGTCACGGATGTTAGATGCAAGAGCACCAACACGTTCTTTGCTGATACCTTTAACGATGATTTTAGTGTTTGAAGGAACTTCAACTTCTAGACCATCTTCCGGTGTGAACTCAACTGGATGTGAATAACCTACGTTAAGAACAAGTTTTTTACCTTGTAATTGCGCACGGTAACCGACACCGATAAGTTCTAATGATTTTTCGAAACCTGCAGAAACACCAGTAATCATGTTCGCTAATAGCGCACGAGTTGTACCGTGGTTTGTGCGGTGTTCTTTTGAATCAGAAGGACGAGATACAGTGATTACGTTACCTTCTTGCTCAATTTTCATATCTTGGTGGAAAGAACGAACAAGTTCGCCTTTAGGACCTTTAACGGTAACTGAGTTGTCAGCTGCAACAGTAACAGTTACGTTAGCTGGTACCTCGATAATTTTTTTACCTACACGAGACATTTAGTTGCACCTCCATTCATTTATTGCTAATTACCAAACGTATGCTAGAACTTCGCCGCCAACTTGTTTAGCGCGAGCTTCTTTATCTGTTAATAAACCTTGTGAAGTTGACACTAAAGCGATACCAAGACCGTTCAGTACTTTAGGAACTTCATTTGTTTTTGCGTATACTCGTAGACCAGGTTTAGAAATACGTTTTAAACCAGTGATAACGCGCTCGTTATCTTTACCGTATTTTAAGAAGATACGGATGATACCTTGTTTGTTGTCTTCCACGTATTCTACGTCACGTACGAAACCTTCACGCTTTAAAATTTCAGCGATTTCTTTTTTCACGTTGGAAGCTGGTACTTCTAACTTCTCGTGACGAACCATGTTCGCATTACGAATGCGAGTAAGCATATCTGCAATCGGATCAGTCATTGTCATTACATTTACCTCCTTCCCAAATTAGGGGATTACCAGCTGGCTTTTTTCACGCCAGGAATTTGTCCCTTATATGCAAGTTCTCGGAAACAAATACGGCAAAGTTTGAATTTGCGATATACAGAGTGTGGACGGCCACAGCGTTCACAACGTGTATATTCTTGCACTTTAAACTTTTGCTTACGTTGTTGTTTAACGATCATAGATTTTTTAGCCACGTTTTCGCCCTCCTTGTTTAATTACTTTTGGAACGGCATACCGAATTGTGTCAATAACTCGCGAGCTTCTTCATCAGAATTCGCTGTCGTTACGATCACGATGTCCATACCGCGTACTTTTGAAACTTTATCGTAATCGATTTCTGGGAAAATTAATTGCTCTTTAACACCTAAAGTGTAGTTACCGCGACCATCGAATGCTTTTTTAGAAACACCACGGAAGTCACGTACACGAGGTAGTGAAATTGAGATTAATTTGTCCAAGAATTCATACATACGCTCACCGCGTAATGTAACTTTAGCACCGATAGGCATACCTTCACGTAGACGGAAACCTGCGATCGATTTTTTCGCTTTAGTTACGACTGGTTTTTGACCAGTGATGATTGTTAATTCTTCTACAGCTGCATCTAATGCTTTTGAGTTTTGAACTGCGTCACCAACACCCATGTTGATAACGATTTTCTCAACTTTCGGCAATTGCATAACTGATTTATATCCAAACTTGCTCATAAGAGCAGGAGAAACTTCATTTAAATATTTTTCTTTTAGGCGGCTCATTTGTGTACCTCCCTTCTTTTTATAGAAATTAGTCGATTACTGCACCTGATTTTTTTGCAACACGAACTTTTTTACCGTTTTCGATTTTATAACCTACACGAGTCGGCTCGCCAGATTTAGGATCGATTAGCATTACGTTCGAAACGTGAATTGCAGCCTCTTGGCTTACAATTCCACCTTGTGGATTCAATTGGTTAGGTTTTACGTGTTTTTTCACGATGTTCACACCTTCAACAAGAACGCGATCTTGTTTAGGGTAAGCAGCAAGAATAACGCCTTCTTTGCCTTTATCCTTACCAGTGATTACCTTAACCTTGTCACCTTTTTTTACATGCATGCTGTCGCACCTCCTTGATTGGCACTGTCATGAAATTAAAGAACTTCTGGAGCTAGAGAAACGATTTTCATGAAGTTGCTGTCACGTAATTCACGTGCAACAGGTCCGAAAATACGAGTTCCGCGTGGTGATTTATCATCACGAATAATTACACAAGCATTTTCATCAAATTTGATGTACGTACCATCTTTACGACGTACGCCTGATTTAGTACGAACGATAACAGCTTTAACAACGTCACCCTTCTTAACAACGCCACCTGGTGTTGCTTTCTTAACTGTACAAACAACGATATCACCGATGTTAGCAGTTTTACGGCCAGAGCCACCAAGGACTTTAATTGTAAGAACTTCACGTGCACCTGAGTTGTCAGCAACTTTCATACGACTTTCTTGTTGGATCACTTAGGTTACCTCCCTTCGGAAATTGGTTGTTCCGAAATAGTTATTAAATAATAACCGCTTTTTCTACAACTTCAACTAGACGGAAACGTTTAGTTGCTGATAGCGGGCGAGTTTCCATGATACGTACGATATCACCGATTTTCGCTGTGTTTAACTCATCATGAGCCTTAAACTTTTTAGAGTATTTTACACGTTTACCATAAAGCTTGTGCTTTTTGTGAGTTTCAACTAAAACAGAAATTGTTTTGTCCATTTTATCTGAAACAACGCGGCCCGTGTAAACTTTGCGTTGATTACGCTCAGTCATACTTGAAAACCTCCTTTATCAGTTATTTGCACTGATTTCTCTTTCACGAATAACAGTTTTCATACGCGCGATTGCTTTACGCACTTCACGAATACGAGCTGTGTTTTCTAATTGACCAGTCGCCAATTGGAAGCGAAGGTTGAAAAGCTCTTCTTTCAGTGATTTCACTTTTAACTCTAATTCAGAAGTGGCAAGGTCACGGATTTCATTAGCTTTCATTAGATTCACCACCAGTTTCTTGACGTTTTACGATCTTACATTTAACAGGAAGCTTATGTGATGCTAAACGAAGTGCTTCACGTGCAACCTCTTCAGATACACCAGCGATTTCGAACATTACTTTTCCTGGTTTTACTACTGCAACCCAACCTTCAGGAGAACCTTTACCAGAACCCATGCGGACTTCTAGAGGTTTTTTAGTGTAAGGTTTGTGTGGGAAGATTTTAATCCAAACTTTACCGCCACGTTTCATGTAACGAGTCATCGCGATACGTGCAGATTCGATTTGACGGTTAGTAATCCAGCTAGCTGTTTGAGCTTGTAAGCCCCATTCGCCGAAAGATACTTCTTTGCCGCCTTTCGCTTCGCCACGCATGTTTCCGCGGTGTTCACGACGGTATTTTACGCGTTTAGGCAATAACATATTATTTGCCTCCTTCCACAGATTTCTTCGTAGGAAGAACTTCACCACGGTAGATCCATACTTTAACGCCTAATTTACCGTAAGTAGTGTCAGCTTCTGCGTGTGCATAGTCGATGTCAGCACGTAGAGTATGAAGTGGAACAGTTCCTTCACTATAGTGTTCAGCACGCGCGATATCAGCGCCACCTAAACGACCAGATACTTGTGTTTTAATTCCTTTTGCACCAGCACGAATTGTGCGTTGGATCGCTTGCTTTTGCGCACGACGGAATGATACACGGTTTTCTAATTGACGAGCGATGTTTTCAGCTACTAGACGAGCGTCAAGATCAGCACGTTTGATTTCGATAATGTTGATGTGTACACGTTTACCAGTTAAATCGCTAAGGTATTTACGAAGGTTTTCAACTTCAGAACCACCTTTACCGATTACCATACCTGGTTTCGCAGTGTGAATTGTAATGTTTACACGGTTTGCAGCGCGTTCGATTTCTACTTTAGAAACAGAAGCGTCTTTAAGAGCCGTTTCAATATATTTACGCACTTTGATGTCTTCGTGAAGTAGAGTTGCATAGTCTTTTTCAGCGTACCATTTTGACTCCCAGTCACGAATAATACCAACGCGTAGTCCTATTGGATGTACTTTTTGACCCACGGATTAACCCTCCTTCTTCTCAGATACCACTAGAGTAATGTGGCTTGTGCGTTTGTTAATTGCGCTTGCACGTCCTTGTGCACGTGGACGGAAACGTTTTAATGTTGGACCTTCATCAACAAAAACTTCAGAAACTACTAAAGAGTTGATGTCAAGATCGTAGTTGTGTTCAGCGTTAGCAACTGCAGATTTTAATACTTTTTCAACGACTGGAGACGCCGCTTTTGGAGTATGACGTAAAATTGCAACTGCCTCACCAACTTGCTTGCCTCGGATTAAGTCTACAACTAGACGGACTTTACGAGGAGCAATGCGAACAGTACGAGCGATAGCTTTAGCTTGTGTCATTAGGATTTACCTCCTCTCAAAATTAGCGTCTTGTTTTCTTGTCGTCTGCACCGTGACCTTTGTAAGCACGTGTCGGTGCGAACTCACCAAGTTTATGGCCAACCATATCTTCTGTTACGTATACTGGAACGTGTTTACGTCCATCATAAACAGCAATCGTTAAACCGATGAAGTTCGGGAAGATTGTAGAACGGCGTGACCAAGTTTTAATAACTTGTTTTTTCTCAGAAGCCTCTTGCGCTTCCACTTTTTTCATTAAGTGGTCATCGACAAAAGGTCCTTTTTTCAAGCTGCGACCCATGTAGGAACCTCCCTCCGTGATTCCACCACGGCTCTCACATAGAACCGTAGTTTAACCACTTTATTTTTTACGACTACGGATGATGAATTTATCCGATTTGTTTTTCTTCTTGCGAGTTTTGTAACCAAGTGCTGGTTTACCCCAAGGAGTCATTGGTGATTTACGTCCGATTGGAGAACGTCCTTCACCACCGCCGTGTGGGTGATCGTTAGGGTTCATTACAGAACCACGAACTTCTGGGCGTTTACCTAACCAACGGCTACGACCTGCTTTACCGATGTGTACTAGTTCGTGTTGTTCGTTACCAACTTGACCGATTGTAGCGCGGCAAGTAGCTAACACTAAACGTACTTCACCAGATTGTAGACGAACGATTACGTATTTGTCTTCACGACCAAGTACTTGAGCAGAAGTACCTGCAGAACGTACTAATTGTCCACCTTTACCAGGTTTTAACTCGATGTTATGGATTGTAGTACCCATTGGAATGTTTGCTAATGGTAATGCGTTACCTACTTTAATATCAGCATCTGGACCAGAAACGATTGTTTGACCAACCTCTAGACCTTTTGGTGCTAAGATGTAAGCTTTTGCTCCATCAGCGTAGTTGATTAATGCGATATTCGCAGAACGGTTTGGATCATATTCGATAGTAGCAACTTTAGCCGGAATGCCATCTTTTACACGTTTGAAATCGATAACACGGTATTGCTTCTTATGTCCACCGCCATGATGACGAACAGTGATTTTACCTTGGTTATTACGACCAGCTTTGCGTTTAGTTGGTTCAAGCAATGATTTCTCAGGCTTGTTAGTTGTAATTTCCGCAAAGTCTAAAGACGTCATATTACGACGACCATTAGAGGTAGGTTTATACTTTTTAATCGCCATTGTGTTTCCCTCCTTCTTGATTGTTCAAATCATAAATCCATAAAGGATTACATTTCGAATAATTCGATTTCTTTGCTATCAGCAGTTAATTTAACAATCGCTTTACGACGTTTGTTAGTGTAACCACCGTAACGGCCTACGCGTTTGAATTTACCTTTGTAGTTAAGAACGTTTACTTTCTCAACTGTTACACCAAAGATTTCTTCTACAGCGTCTTTTACTTGAGTTTTGTTAGCGCGAGTGTCTACTTCGAAAGTATACTTTTTCTCTGCCATAAGTTCTGAAGAACGCTCAGTAATGACCGGACGTTTTAAAATATCACGTGCTTCCATTATCCAAGCACCTCCTCAACTTTTTCTACTGCAGATTTTGTGAATACAACTTTTTCATGACCTAATAGATCAAGAACATTGATTCCATTTGCAGTTAAAACTGTTACACCAGGGATGTTACGAGCAGATAATGCTACGTTTTCATCTAGGTCAGCAGTTACGAATAAAGATTTTTTCTCTAAAGAAAGATCTTTAAGGATTTTTGTGAATTCTTTTGTTTTTGGTGCTGCTAATGTAAGAGCATCAAGAACTAAGAAGTTTTGTTCTACTACTTTAGCTGATAAAGCTGATTTAAGAGCTAAGCGGCGAACTTTTTTAGGTAATTTATAAGAGTAGCTACGTGGAGTTGGACCGAATACGATACCACCACCGCGCCATTGTGGAGAACGGATAGAACCTTGACGAGCACGACCAGTTCCTTTTTGACGCCATGGTTTACGACCACCACCAGCAACTTCAGAACGGTTTTTAACCTTGTGATTACCTTGACGAAGAGAAGCGCGTTGTGCTACTACAGCGTCGAATAATACTGCTTCATTTGGCTCGATTCCAAAAATCGCATCGTTTAATTCGATTTCACCAACTGAAGCACCTGTTTGACTAAGTACAGATACTTTTGTCATTCCTGTTTCCTCCTTTCCTTAGGTGATTACTTAGCTTTAATTGCAGTCTTAACTGTAACTAGAGCTTTTTTAGAACCAGGAACATTACCTTTAACAAGTAGTAAGTTACGTTCCGCATCAACTTTCACGATTTCTAAGTTTTGGATTGTAACTACAGTGCCACCCATTTGACCAGGTAATTTCTTTTGTTTGAATACGCGGTTCGGAGCAACTGGACCCATTGAACCAGGACGACGGTGGTAACGAGAACCGTGGGCCATAGGACCACGAGATTGACCATGGCGTTTAATTACACCTTGGAAACCTTTACCTTTAGTAACACCTGTTACATCAATTACATCGCCTTCTGCGAAAATTTCTACTTTGACTTCTTGACCAACTTCGTATTCTTCAACGTTTACGTTGCGGAATTCACGGATGAAGCGCTTAGGAGCAGTGTTCGCTTTTGCTACGTGACCTTGTTCTGGTTTGTTAGAAAGCTTAACACGCTTATCTTCAAAACCAACTTGGATTGCTTCGTAGCCGTCTGTTTCAACAGTTTTCTTTTGAAGAACTACGTTTGGAGCAGCTTCGATAACTGTTACCGGGATTAAATCGCCGTTTTCAGCGAAAACTTGTGTCATACCAATTTTTCTACCTAAGATTCCTTTAGCCATTTGTCACACCTCCTGTAAGTTTTAAAAAAGTTATATTTTTTACCATTAAAGTTTGATTTCGATATCAACGCCAGATGGTAAATCAAGTTTCATTAACGCATCAACAGTTTGTGGTGTTGGGTTAACGATATCGATCAGACGTTTATGCGTACGCATTTCGAATTGTTCACGAGAATCTTTGTACTTGTGAACCGCACGAAGAATTGTGTACACAGACTTCTCAGTTGGAAGTGGAATCGGACCTGATACACTTGCACCTGAACGTTTTGCAGTTTCCACAATTTTCTCAGCAGACTGATCTAAAATACGGTGATCATACGCTTTTAAACGAATACGAATCTTTTGTTTTGCCATTATTTTCCCTCCTTCTCGCCTATTTTCTAGACATTCTCCACGAAAATTTTCCCACACACCGCCATGGCAAAGCGGCCGGGTGTGTCGGCAACCTCTCGTTTCATCGCAGTCAAAGACCAACATTCAACATTATACACAATAAAAAAAGAATAAGCAAGGCCTTTCGCTAAATTCTTTTAAATGTTGCAGATATTCTTACTACTAATATTTCTCGCTTATCTAAGCCGTTTACTAGTATATAAAATTTCACTGTACTTTGCAACACATAAGGCTATTACACCAACGTTTTCGCACATTTCTAACAATTAAGTAATGCCAATATATATAAAAAGCAGTCTCTAATATTTAGAAACCGCTCTTACTATTACTTTATAAGAAGAACACACATGCAATCCAGCCAAATATAATAAGTGGGATGTTAATAAAAATAAACGTTGGCACACATGTATCCCAAATGTGATCATGCTGTCCATCTACATTTAAACCAGCAGTAGGTCCAAGAGTAGAATCTGAAGCAGGAGAGCCCGCATCGCCTAAAGCACCTGCTGTACCTATTAGACAAATTATCGCCAAAGGACTCAATCCCAGCCCTTGCGCAAGAGGAACAAATAAGGTCGCGATAATTGGTACTGTCGCAAAGGAAGATCCAATTCCCATCGTCACAATTAAACCAATGACTAACATAATCAATATAGCTAGACTCGTATTCCTTTGAAGAATGTTTATCGAACCATTAATTAAGCTATCTATATGACCTGTGGCGTTAATAACAGATGCAAAGCCATTTGCTGCGATCATAACGAAACCAATAAAGGCCATCATCTTCATTCCTTCAGAAAGAATCTCATCTGCTTCTTTCCATTTAAGTGCACCAGTGAAATACATAATCATAATGCCTGCAAAAGCACCTACAATCATCGAATCAGTATAAATTTGTGCGCATAGAGAAATAATTAAAGCCACAGTCGTTGAGATAATAACAAACTTACTAACATTTACATTTAAAGACTCTGTCTCTACATCATTATTTTGATATTGTCGAGGCTTTCGGTAAACGAAAAAGGCTACACATAACCCAATTAGCATTCCTAGAACGGGTATAGCCATCGCTGCTGGTACATCACGTGAAGATACTTCCATACCAGCCTTAGATACTTGCATTGAGACAATGTCTTGGAATATCGCTCCGAAGCCAGCAGGAACGAAACTATATGTCCCTATTAAACCAACAGCAATTAATGTTGCGATAATTCGTCGATCAACTTCTAGCATATTTAAAACTTTTAAAAGTGGCGGTATCAATAATGGGATAAAAGCTATATGAATTGGAATTAAATTTTGAGAGAAAATAGACATCATAAAGATTAATAAGAAGATTAAAACCTTTACTAAACCTTTTCGATTACTTGTACCGTTTTTATTTAATATCTTTAAAATCCATGCAATCATTAATTCAGGAATTCCTGTTTTGGAAATGGCGATAGCAAAACCACCAAGCAACCCATAGCTTAAAGCAATCGTTGCGCCTGCCCCTAACCCTTCTGTAAATGATTTTACGGTTGCTTCTATACCCATGCCGCTTGTTAGACCACCCGCAAAGGCCCCCAACACAAGAGAAAGAACAACATTGATACGGAGCAAGCTTAATATTAACATGACAGCTACTGCCACAATTACTGCGTTCATTTCAACACTTCACTTTCGTACACTAGATTACTAATACGTTAAACTTTAACTGTCTAACAATTGAAAGTCAAGATATTTTTATAGTCCTATAATAATCTTCTAAATTTTGACGACACAAAAAAACAGTATGATCTTAAATAATCATACTGTTTTAGATTTCTTCCTATTATAGTGATTCACGAATGACTTTTTTATAATAGCCAACGGACAGTATAGCGAAAATAGCGTATAACGCTATATAGCAGCTCATAGCAATCCATAATGGTGCAGTTAACTCTGAGCCGAATAAAAACCATCCTGACTTTACAGCAAAGTAACTATGGAGCAGCCCTATTATTAATGGAACACCAAAATTAAAGGCTTGTTTCATATATATACCTTTCATAATATCTTTTTCGGCGAAGCCAATCTTTCTTAATATCGTATAAGAGCCTCGCTCCTCTTCAGCCTCAGACATTTGCTTAAAGTATAAAATACTACCTGTTGTCATTAAAAATGCTAAGCCTAAAAATGCTGCTGTAAATATCGTTATTCCTAATGTTTCGATATTCCCCTTACGTTGTTTTTCATAGGACTGTATATAGGATGGATTATAAACAACAGCCCCATTTTCTTTCACATGCGTACTCTCATCATATAAATTCTCCGCTAGAGCTAAGTCACTTTTATTCTTTAAGTTAATAGAGGTTTGTTTATACACCAAATCAGATACATTGTAAGTAGCTAATTCTTCAAACAATGCGTCTGGAACTACGAAAACCGGTCCTCCAGGCCCACCAGTTATAGCACCACTTATAATACTTTCATGCCGAACCTCTTTAACATGAAGCGTCTCTTTCTTAGTTTCCTCTGGTCCTCCTATAGTGACATCTACATCACGATCCTTTTCAAGCGGAAACATTTCTGCCATATAGCCACCATAGTTTGTTAAAATAACGTCGTAATCCGAAATGGAAGCTTCGGGAACTATTTGTTGATAATCAGAAAGTGGAATTGTAGTAATGCTTCCTTCTGCACCATAAAGGGGATTATCTGCATTTTGCTGACTTTCAGATAATAATTGTGAAAATGAAGCTAAAACACTCTGTGTTCGGTACTCTATTTTATCAAAAGCTATATTATTTTCTTCAAGTTCCTTTAAGAACTCCTGACCGTGATCTTCAAGTAAAATATAATCTGCAGGCACTTGGCTATATGACGACGAGCCTGTTGAATAATAAGCTATATATGCTAATGTTGTAACCCCAAGTGAAACACCCGTTAAAACCGTTATAAGCGTTAATGATTTCGCATTACCTTTCATGCGATGCATTATCGGTGTTAGTGCTAAAACATCACGCACAGTCAAATGTCCATTTTTCTTAAGACGAATTGAATTCATAATAAATGCTACAGAAAAACGGAAAACAAGGAACGTACCGCCAATGGTAGTTGCTAAAATAATAATCATATTAAGCGTTAAATTACCCTGAGAGTTAATATCGAAAAGCTTAGTTGATGCATAGTAGCCATATACAATAAATACAAGTCCTAAAAAGCCAATAACCATTTGTAATGGGCTAAAACGTTTCACGCGCTCATCAGCTTGCTTAGAAGCACTGAATAATGATAGTAATGATACGCGATATATCATCCAAGCCATTTGCACGAGTACAATGACTAGTAGAATGGCAAATACTACGATAGACTTCTGTAAAGCCTCTGTACTAAATGTCATCGTCACAAGCGTCTCTTTTTCTAGTACGCGCAGTAAAATCATTGCAAATAAACGCGAACTAAAGAACCCTACAAGCATACCTATAACGACCGCACCGACAAATAATAGGATACTTTCTACCGCTAACAAGCGAACGATAAGCCCCTTTGTCATTCCTATTAGCTGATACAAGCCTATTTCCTTACTGCGACGCTTCATAAATAGATGATTTGCATAAAGTACGAAAAACAAAACAATAAAGTACAGCATATAGGTTGCCGCAGCAAAACCCGCTGTGGCTGTACCGCTCTCCTCTACTGTAGCCAGCACCTCAGCATTATTTTGCAATGTCACAAAAGAAAAATATAAAGTAACACTAAAAATAAGTGCGAAAAAATATAAATAATAATGCTTCATATTTTTCTTCATACTGCGCAATACGAGTTTACTAAGACTCATAGCCGTCACCGCCTAGCACACTTTGCGTATGCATGATTTCTTGGAAAAATGCCTGTCTCGTTTTATCTCCTTTATATAGCTCACTATAAATGAGTCCGTCCTTTAAAAATAAAACACGTGTACAAAAACTCGCTGCTACTGCATCGTGCGTAACCATCATTATCGTTGCTTTTTTTGACTCATTAATACTTTGTAGATTTTTTAAAAGTGCAGTAGCTGATTTTGAGTCAAGTGCGCCTGTAGGTTCATCCGCGAATACAAGCGACGGATTCGTAATTAGTGCACGCGCTGCTGATGTACGTTGCTTTTGACCACCCGATATTTCATTCGGATATTTATTTAAAATTTCCGTAATACCTAATAAATGAGTAAGCTCTTTTAAGCGACTCTCTGCCACAGCCTTTGGTAGCCGACCAATAGCTAATGGTAGTAAAATATTTTCTTTTACCGTTAGTGTATCTAATAAATTATAATCTTGGAATATGAACCCCAATTGCTCACGACGGAAATTAGCTAATGCCTTCTCCTTCATACCACGTAAGTTTTGACCATTTATTTCAATAACACCTTCTGTAGCAAAGTCAATCGAACACAAAACATTTAAAAGTGTTGTCTTCCCAGAGCCTGAAGGTCCCATAATACCAACAAATTCACCTTTATTAACTTCTAAATCAATACCCTTTAATACCTCTTGGGCTGTTGATTTTTTGCCATATACTTTTTTTACTTTACGACCAATTAAAACTGCCACTTGTAAACGCCCCTTTCTATAGTTCAAGTGTACCCTGTCTACGTCGCCAATTCGTGTGTTTTACATGACAATATAAAAAGGTAGGTGACAATTTCGTCATCTACCTGTTAGTTTGACATATTCATTTTGTAATGGAAAACGTAATGTAAATATCGACCCTTCACCTACACTGGATTGGACAGTTATACGAACGCCGATTTTCTGTGCCACGTTATGCGCTAAGTATAGACCCATACCTGTTGATTGGGCAGACTCTCTACCGGCTGTCCCAGTATACGACTTATGAAAGATTCGAGGTAAATCCTCCTTACGAATGCCAATACCCGCATCTTTTATATGTAGTAATGTCGCTCCAGTAGCATCTATTTCCGTAAAAATTAGTACCTCTGAATTTGCAGGACTATATTTAATCGCATTGGACAGAATTTGTCGGATTATAAAGCCTAGCCATTTTCCATCTGTCATCACTGTCACTGTTAACGCTTCAACATCGAAACCAATACCTTTTTCAATACACCATGCCTGCATAGCTCTTATTTCCTTATAGACCACAGTTCTTAGCTCGATCTCTGTCATATAATTATCTTTTTCAATAGAAGCTAAACGTGTTTGGTGTAGCTGCTGATCGACTAATAAATGTAGTCTTAACCACTCCGTCTCTAATTTACGACGTAGTGTCAAATCTTCTACGTGATCCAGCATTAAATTAATTGAAGTTAAAGGCGCCTTAACCTCATGAACCCACGCTAGCAGTTCATCGGAATATTCTTGAAGCTGTACCTTCGCTTGATTTAACTCTGTATTCTTGTCATAAAATACATCTTCAATTTTCGTTAAGTATGCTACTTGAAAAGGTGATAACATCATACTTTTGCTATGCACAGCATCGAGTTGACTTTCCACATTTCCCAGGAAATCCTTTAACTGTCTTACTTCTAGTTTATATCGCCAAAAAAGAAAGATCATAAAACTAATAAGCACACTAGTATTCATATACCAAATAGATATTCCCTCTAAACCAGCGTCTAAAGAAAATAAAACATTGATCATAACGATGATAAAAGCAAAAAAGCCTATCCAAGCGAGGCGTTCTCTTAAAAATAAAATTAGCATTGTCACTCACTTCCCTTGTGTTACAGCCATATAACCAAGTCCCTTTTTAGTTAAAATTGCTTCTTGTAAACCTATATCCTCAAGTTTACTACGTAACCGATTAACATTTACCGACAATGTATTATCATTAACAAAACGCTCATCATCCCATAACTTTCTCATTAAATCATCTCTTGAAACTATTTGATCGGCCTTCTCCACTAAAATACGTAAAATAAAGAGCTCATTTTTAGTTAGCGAGGCAAGGTTACCCTCATACATTATTTCACTGCGTGCATAGTCAATGATTGCACCATTAAACCGTGTGACATCCATAGATTCTTCTATATAATCATATGTACGACGTAAAATGGCTTGTACCTTTGCCAGTAATACTTCCATATGGAAAGGCTTTTGTACAAAGTCATCAGCACCCATTTGCATTGCCATGACCATATCCATTGGGTGGTCTCGTGAAGATAGAAAGAGAATTGGCACCTTTGAGATATGACGTATTTCGCGACACCAATGAAAACCATCATAGGCTGGAAGCTGAATGTCAATCAATACAAGCTGTGGCTTTTGTTCAATAAAATCATCCATTACCTTTTGAAAATCTTTTGGACCCACAACCTGAAGCGACCACTGTGCAAAGCGTGTCTGAATCATTTCGAAAATTGATGGATCGTCTTCAATAAGCAATATTTTCATTTCCATATGCAAATTCTCCTTCCATGAAACGTTATATGTAATCAATTGCCTCGGTATAATAGCGGTCGGACTTGGAAAGGAAAGTTTAATGCCCTTTCATGTCCAGCTACTTCGAGAAAAACCCTACTTTTACGGTATTTCACCAATTATGTATACATAAAATAATCTAATTCAACGTCTTACCTTATTTTAACATAAAAAACCAATCTGTAAGCGTCCCTACAGATTGGTTTGAAAAATTAGCTTGCGCTAAAATTATTTTTGGATAGAAGCAACTACACCAGCGCCTACAGTACGGCCACCCTCACGGATAGAGAATTTAGTACCTTCTTCAAGAGCGATTGGAGCGATAAGTTCTACTGTCATTTCGATGTTATCGCCAGGCATTACCATTTCAACGCCTTCTGGTAAGTTACAGATACCTGTTACGTCAGTTGTACGGAAGTAGAACTGAGGACGGTAGTTAGAGAAGAATGGAGTATGACGGCCACCCTCTTCTTTTGATAAAACATAAACTTCAGCTTTGAAGTTAGTGTGTGGAGTGATTGAGCCTGGTTTAGCTAATACTTGACCACGTTGGATTTCTTCACGAGCTACACCACGAAGTAAAGCACCGATGTTGTCACCAGCTTCAGCGTAGTCTAATAATTTACGGAACATTTCTACACCAGTTACAGTTGTAGATTTAGCTTCTTCAGTGATACCGATGATTTCAACAACGTCACCAACTTTAACTTGACCACGTTCAACACGGCCAGTTGCAACTGTACCACGACCAGTGATAGAGAATACGTCCTCTACTGGCATCATGAATGGTTTGTCAGTTTGACGTTCTGGAGTTGGGATGTAAGCATCTACAGCGTCCATTAATTCAACGATTTTTTCTTCCCATTCTGCTTCACCTTCAAGAGCTTTAAGAGCAGAACCTTTGATTACAGGAAGATCATCACCTGGGAAGTCATATTCAGAAAGTAGGTCACGGATTTCCATTTCTACTAATTCTAATAATTCTTCGTCGTCTACCATATCACATTTGTTCATGAATACTACTAAGTATGGAACACCTACTTGACGAGATAAAAGGATGTGTTCACGAGTTTGTGGCATTGGGCCGTCAGCAGCAGATACTACTAAGATACCGCCGTCCATTTGAGCAGCACCAGTGATCATGTTTTTAACATAGTCAGCGTGTCCTGGGCAGTCAACGTGTGCATAGTGACGAGTTGTAGTTTCATACTCTACGTGAGAAGTATTGATTGTGATACCACGTTCTTTTTCTTCTGGAGCGTTATCGATATCAGCGTATGATTTAGCTTCCCCACCCATTTTTTTAGAAAGAACTGTTGCGATAGCAGCAGTTAAAGTAGTTTTACCATGGTCAACGTGTCCGATTGTACCAATGTTAGCATGCGTTTTTGAACGGTCGAATTTTTCTTTAGCCATTAGAGATTGCCTCCTCAAAATTATATGTTTATATTTTTTAAAAATTTATAGAATGATTGCTGATGGCGAACGGGCCCATCCACCATCCCACAATCATAGCTTACAAATTAGTTATACTTTATGCAAGATGAAAATTCAATTATTCACCTTTATTTTTTTTGACGATATCAGCAGCGATTGATTTTGGTACTTCTTCATAATGATCAAATGTCATTGAGAATACACCACGACCTTGTGTTGCTGAACGAAGAGTTGTTGCATAACCAAACATTTCCGATAGTGGAACCATTGCACGAACAACTTGAGAGTTACCGCGAGCTTCCATACCCTCAACGCGTCCGCGACGAGAAGTAATGTTACCCATGATATCACCTAGGTATTCTTCTGGAATGACAACTTCTACTTTCATCATTGGTTCTAAGATAACTGCGTCACATTGTTTAGCAGCTTCTTTAAGAGCCATAGATGCAGCGATTTTGAACGCCATCTCATTCGAGTCAACGTCATGGTAAGAACCGAATACTAATTTCGCTTTAATGTCGATTAGTGGGTAACCAGCTACTACACCGCGTTCAAGAGAGTCACGAAGACCAGCTTCTACAGCAGGAATGTATTCACGAGGTACTACACCACCAACGATAGCGTTTTCGAATTCAAAGCCTTTACCTTCTTCGTTTGGAGAGAACTCAATCGTTACGTCACCATATTGTCCACGACCACCAGATTGGCGAGTGAATTTACCTTGAACTTTTGCAGAGCTACGGAATGTTTCACGGTAAGATACCATTGGAGCACCTACGTTAGCTTCTACTTTAAATTCACGGCGCATACGGTCAACTAAGATATCAAGGTGAAGCTCACCCATACCTGAGATGATTGTTTGACCAGTTTCTGTGTCAGTATGAGCACGGAAAGTTGGATCCTCTTCTTGAAGTTTTTGTAAAGCTTGACCCATTTTATCTTGGTCAGCTTTTGATTTTGGTTCTACAGAAAGAGAAATTACTGGCTCAGGGAATTCCATTGATTCAAGAATAACTAGGTTTTTCTCGTCACATAGAGTATCACCAGTAGTAGTATCTTTAAGACCTACTGCTGCTGCGATGTCCCCAGCAAATACTTTAGAAATCTCTTCACGAGAGTTTGCGTGCATTTGTAGGATACGACCTACACGCTCACGTTTACCTTTAGAAGAGTTTTGTACGTATGAACCTGATTCTAAAGTTCCAGAGTACACACGGAAGAAAGTTAATTTACCTACGAATGGGTCAGTCATAACTTTGAATGCAAGAGCTGAGAATGGCTCTTCATCAGAAGAATGACGTTCTAATTCTTCGTCACCATCAACATCAGTACCTTTGATTGCTGGTACATCTAATGGAGATGGTAAGTAATCGATAACTGCATCTAACATTGGGCGTACGCCTTTGTGTTTGAATGCTGTACCACAGATTACTGGGTAAAATTCTACTGCGATCGTAGCACGACGGATAGCCGCTTTAAGTTCAGCAACAGAAATTTCTTCGCCTTCTAAATATTTTTCCATGATTTCTTCATCAACACTTGCAACAGCATCGATTAATTTTTCACGGTATTCTTCAGCTTGTGCGCGGTGCTCTTCAGGAATTTCACCATGAGTCACTGCTGTACCTTTTTCGTCGCCGTAGAAAGTAGCTTTCATTTCAACTAAGTCAATGATTGCTGAGAACTGATCTTCAGCTCCGATAGGTAATTGGATAGGGTGAGCGTTTGCTTGTAAACGTTCGTGTAGAGTTCCTACAGAATATAGGAAGTCTGCACCTGTTTTATCCATTTTGTTAATGAACACGATACGTGGAACGCCGTAAGTTGTAGCTTGACGCCATACTGTTTCAGTTTGAGGTTCAACACCAGATTGAGCATCAAGAACTGTTACAGCACCATCAAGTACGCGTAGTGAACGTTCAACTTCTACAGTGAAGTCTACGTGTCCAGGAGTATCGATGATGTTTACACGGTGGCCGTTCCATTGAGCTGTTGTCGCAGCAGAAGTGATTGTGATACCACGTTCTTGCTCTTGTTCCATCCAGTCCATTTGAGAAGCGCCTTCGTGAGTTTCACCGATTTTGTGAATCTTACCTGTGTAATAAAGGATACGCTCAGTAGTTGTTGTTTTACCAGCATCAATGTGAGCCATGATCCCAATATTACGAGTATTCTCTAGAGAGAATTCGCGTTTCATAAGGTATTTCTCCTTCCATATTGGGCTTATGCGATGTTTAGATTACCAACGGTAGTGAGCGAATGCTTTGTTCGCTTCTGCCATTTTGTGCATATCTTCACGTTTTTTAACTGATGCACCTGTGTTGTTAGAAGCATCAAGGATTTCGTTAGCTAAACGTTCTTCCATCGTTTTTTCACCACGAAGACGAGCGTAGTTAACTAGGTAACGAAGACCTAAAGTTGTACGGCGTTCTGGACGTACTTCTACTGGCACTTGGTAGTTAGAACCACCAACACGGCGAGCACGTACTTCAAGAACTGGCATTACGTTATTTAGAGCAGCTTCGAATACTTCAATTGGATTTTGACCAGAACGTTCTTTAACTAGATCGAACGCACCGTATAAAATCTTTTGAGAAGTACCTCTTTTACCATCAACCATCATTTTATTAATTAAACGAGTTACTAGTTTTGAACTATAAATTGGATCTGGTAACACGTCACGTTTGGAAACAGGACCTTTACGAGGCATGTGTTTTCCTCCTTTCGAATAGTTATCGATTTATTTTATAAGAATTGTCTTGCCATATTTGCCGCAAAAATTCCAATCTGCTAGCAAGATTAGAAATTCGCGACAACTACTTATGCTAATTATTAAGCAACGCTTAATAATGTTAAATTATTTTTTTTCTTTAGGGCGTTTTGTTCCGTATTTAGAACGTGATTGTAAACGACCGTTTACACCAGCTGTATCAAGAGCTCCACGTACGATATGGTAACGAACACCCGCTAAGTCTTTTACGCGTCCGCCACGGATAAGAACAACACTGTGCTCTTGTAAGTTGTGGCCTTCACCTGGGATATAAGCTGTAACCTCGATTTGGTTAGTTAAACGCACACGAGCGTATTTACGTAACGCTGAGTTTGGTTTACGAGGTGTCATTGTACCCACACGAGTACAAACTCCGCGTTTTTGTGGAGATTTAACGTCAGTTAAAGATTTTTTAAATGAGTTATATCCTTTGTTTAACGCTGGTGATTTTGATTTCGTGATTTTAGATTGACGAGGCTTACGTACTAATTGGTTAATTGTAGGCATCGATTTTTCCTCCCTTCATTTATTCCTTGTTAATACCACACATCCAGGTGGTTCATTTTTTGGGTAAAAACAAAGTCTTTGTGTTTAATACACAAAAACTACTCTACAGTAATCGCAACTACCGCAGCTCCAACATGGATTCCACAGGCCTTGCCCAGTTCCTTTTTGGACTCAACAAGAATAACTGGTATACCGATTTCTCTCGCGAAAGATATGGCCGAATCGGTTACCCAATTGTCTGCATCAAGTGCCACAAATAGTTCTTTCACTGAACCAGCTTGCATTGCTTTTACTGCTTGCTTTGTACCTATGATTGTTTGACTTGCCCTTACTTTATCATAAGACATTTTCATATCCTCCGAAGTACAGAACAGTTAACTATCAACCTTCAATATATTATCATTACCAATTTCGACTGTCAACTAATATCTTTAAAAAGTCCGAAGAGATGATGAAAATCACATCTCTTCGGTACTTATTTTAAAAATTATTCAGCAGAAACTAGATCTTCTGTGTCAAGCTCATCTTTTTCGATACGGATTTGACGATAACGTTGCATACCAGTACCTGCTGGAACAAGCTTACCGATAATTACGTTTTCTTTTAATCCTAGAAGCTCATCACGTTTACCTTTAATAGCAGCATCCGTTAACACACGAGTTGTTTCTTGGAATGATGCAGCAGATAAGAATGACTCTGTTTCAAGAGAAGCTTTTGTAATACCTAGAATTACAGGTCGACAAGTCGCAGGGTTTTTGCCATTCATAACAGCATCTACGTTTGCCTCTGAGAATTGGTGAATATCTAGTAATGAACCTGGTAATAATTCAGTGTCACCAGCTTCGATTACACGAACTTTACGCAGCATTTGGCGAACCATTACCTCGATATGTTTGTCTCCAATTTCTACCCCTTGCATACGGTATACTTTTTGTACTTCTTTTAGTAAATATTCTTGAACTGTTGAAACGTCTTTTACTTTTAATAATTGTTTTGGATCGATAGAACCCTCTGTTAAAACTTGACCACGTTCTACTGTGTCACCTTCGACAACTTTTAGACGTGCATTATAAGGTGCTTGATATTTACGAGTTTCTACGTCACCTTGAATTGTAATTTCTTTTAGACCTTCACGGATTTCAGTGACATCCGAAACAGTACCAGTGATTTCTGTAATAACAGATTGACCTTTTGGATTACGTGCTTCGAAGATCTCTTGGATACGTGGAAGACCTTGTGTAATATCGTCACCGGCAACCCCACCTGTATGGAATGTACGCATTGTTAACTGTGTACCTGGTTCACCGATTGATTGAGCCGCAATAATACCAACTGCTTCCCCAACTTCAACCTTTTCACCTGTTGCCAAGTTCATGCCGTAACATTTTTTACATACACCATGTTTTGTATTACATGTGAATGCTGAACGGATCGTTACTTCCTCGATACCAGCCTCGATAACCGCACGCGCGATATCTTGATCGATTAAGCCATCCTTTTCTAAGATAACTTCGCCTGTTTCTGGATGCATGATTGTTTTCTTCGTATGACGACCGATAATACGTTCATCTAACGCTTCAATTAGCTCTGTACCTTCCATTAACGCACCGATTGTTAAACCGCGGTCAGTTCCACAGTCATCCTCACGAACGATAACATCTTGTGCTACGTCAACAAGACGACGTGTTAAGTAACCTGAATCGGCCGTTTTTAGGGCTGTATCGGCAAGACCTTTACGAGCACCGTGAGTTGAGATGAAGTACTCTAATACCGTTAAACCTTCACGGAATGAAGATTTAATTGGAAGTTCGATGATACGACCAGCCGGGTTGGCCATCAGACCACGCATACCAGCTAACTGTGTAAAGTTAGATGCGTTACCACGGGCACCTGAGTCAGACATCATAAAGATTGGGTTTGTTTTCTCAAGCGACTTCATCAGCTTCGATTGAATTTCATCTTTCGCAGCACTCCAGCTCGAGATAACGCGATCATAACGCTCATCTTCCGTGATGAAACCACGACGGAATTGCGCTTGAACTTTATCTACTTTTTCTTGAGCTACCGCTAAAATTTCACCTTTGTCTGGTAATACGACGATGTCAGATACACCTACAGTGATACCAGCACGTGTTGAATATTTGAATCCTAGGTTCTTCATGCGGTCAAGCATTTTAGATGTTTCAGTGATGTGGAAACGTTTAAATACTTCAGCAATGATATTACCTAAGAATTTTTTGCGGAATGGGTTTACAACTGGTACTGATGCAAAGTGTTTACGCAGTACAGCTGTGCGTTGTGCATCAACTTTACCTTTTTCATCAAGCCCATTATAAGCTGCATCTGCCTCAAGCTCTTTTAACGTTTCTTCATCAATTGTTAAATTAACAAAGTATTTGTCTGGTGTTTCTTGTTCTAAGTTGAATGCAGTTGGCTCATTAATGTATGGGAATGATTTAGGCAAGATTTCGTTAAAGATTACTTTACCAACAGTCGTTAATAAGAACATATTATTCTGTTCCTCAGTAAATGTTGGGTTATTTAACGAACTTGCTTTAATCGCAATACGAGTATGCAAATGAACATGACCTGTATCATATGCAATTAATACTTCGTTTGGTCCATAGAAAGCTGTTCCTTCGCCGCGAGCTGCTTCACGCTCAAGCGTTAAGTAGTAGTTTCCTAATACCATATCTTGAGATGGTGTTACAACTGGTTTCCCGTCTTTCGGGTTCAGGATGTTTTGTGCAGCAAGCATTAGAAGACGAGCTTCTGCTTGTGCTTCTGCTGATAATGGTACGTGAACCGCCATTTGGTCACCATCGAAGTCAGCGTTATAAGCTGTACATACTAATGGGTGAAGACGAATAGCACGCCCCTCAACTAGTGTTGGTTCAAACGCTTGAATACCAAGACGGTGAAGCGTAGGTGCACGGTTTAATAATACTGGATGCTCACGAATGACATCTTCTAAAACGTCCCATACATCGTTGTTTAAACGCTCGATTTTACGTTTAGCAGATTTAATATTATGAGCAAGACCACGTTCTACTAACTCTTTCATTACGAAAGGCTTAAATAGCTCAATTGCCATTTCTTTTGGTAGACCGCATTGATACATTTTTAAGTTTGGACCTACTACGATAACCGAACGACCAGAGTAGTCAACACGTTTACCAAGTAAGTTTTGACGGAAACGACCTTGTTTACCTTTCAGCATATGTGAAAGTGATTTTAATGGACGGTTACCAGGACCTGTTACAGGACGACCACGACGACCGTTATCGATTAATGCATCAACAGCTTCTTGTAACATACGTTTTTCGTTTTGTACGATGATACTTGGAGCACCAAGGTCTAGTAAACGTTTTAAACGGTTATTACGGTTGATTACACGACGATATAAATCATTTAAGTCAGAAGTTGCAAAACGACCACCATCTAATTGCACCATTGGACGAAGCTCAGGCGGAATAACTGGTAATACATCCAAAATCATCCATTCAGGGGAGTTGCCTGAGTTACGGAATGATTCAACAACTTCAAGACGTTTAATTGCACGTGTACGACGTTGACCTTGTGCTGATTTCAACTCTTCTTTTAAAGAATGAGTTTCATCTTCAAGATCAATTTTGCCTAATAATTTTTTAATTGCTTCCGCACCCATAGATGCTTCGAATGTGTTGCCGAATTTTTCGCGATATGCACGGTACTCTTTTTCAGAAAGTAGTTGTTTACTTTCTAAGTTTGTAGCACCTGGTTCGATAACAACGTAAGAAGCAAAGTAAATTACTTCTTCTAGTGCACGTGGGGACATATCTAAAATAAGACCCATACGGCTAGGAATACCTTTGAAGTACCAGATATGAGATACTGGTGCTGCTAATTCGATGTGGCCCATACGTTCACGACGAACTTTGGCGCGTGTTACTTCAACCCCACAACGATCACAAACTACGCCTTTATAACGTACACGTTTGTATTTACCACAATGACACTCCCAGTCCTTAGTTGGACCGAAAATACGCTCACAGAATAAACCATCTTTTTCTGGTTTTAAAGTACGATAGTTAATTGTTTCAGGTTTTTTAACTTCACCATATGACCAAGAACGGATCTTGTCAGGAGAAGCTAAACCAATTTTCATATATTCAAATTCATTAACGTCTATCAAGGAGCCTACCTCCCTCTAGTATAGGTCTTTATAAAGACTCTTTTACGCAGCTCGATAATCGTTTGCAAGAATCATGTCTCTTTGGCAAAGGATTAAAAATAGAATGATTTAATCAATTATGCCTCGGCATAATTAGAAGTTAAAAGAAAAAGCCGGACAGGGCGTTGAATCCTGCCCGACTAATTTGAAAAATAACTTTGACCGTGTTCACAAAGGCGTGAACTAACGTTTTCCATTATTCAAAAGACTCTACTGGCTCTTCTTCCTTTTCTTGCTGTGGTGCAATGTTAAGTGCGTCAGCTGGTTGAAGATCATCTTCTTCGTCTAAGTCACGAAGCTCTACCTCTTCATCATTAACTGTTAACATTTTTACATCCATACCAAGAGATTGAAGTTCTTTAATCAATACTTTGAATGATTCAGGAACACCTGGCTCTGGTACACTTTCACCTTTAACGATTGCTTCGTATGTTTTCACACGACCAACAACGTCATCGGATTTAACTGTTAAGATTTCTTGAAGTGTATAAGCAGCACCGTATGCTTCAAGTGCCCATACTTCCATCTCACCAAAACGTTGTCCACCGAACTGTGCTTTACCACCAAGCGGCTGTTGAGTAACAAGTGAATAAGGACCTGTTGAACGAGCGTGAAGTTTATCATCAACCATGTGAGCAAGTTTGATCATGTACATGACACCAACTGATACACGGTTATCGAATGGTTCACCTGAACGTCCATCATACAGGATTGTTTTACCATCACGGTTCATACCTGCTTCTTCCATTGTTTCCCAAACATCTTCTTCGTTGGCACCATCAAATACTGGAGTTGCCATATGAACGCCTAAGTAACGAGAAGCCATACCTAAGTGTAGTTCTAAAACTTGTCCGATGTTCATACGAGAAGGTACGCCAAGTGGGTTTAACATGATATCAACAGGAGTACCGTCTGGCATGAATGGCATATCCTCTTCCGGTAAGATACGAGAGATAACCCCTTTGTTACCGTGACGTCCGGCCATTTTGTCCCCAACGCGAATTTTACGTTTTTGAACAATGTAAGCACGAACTAATTGGTTAACACCTGGTGGTAATTCATCGCCATCTTCACGGTTAAATACTTTAACGTCAAGAATAATACCGCCAGCACCGTGTGGTACACGTAATGAAGTATCACGAACTTCACGAGCTTTTTCACCGAAGATAGCATGTAACAAGCGTTCCTCAGCTGTTAATTCTGTAACCCCTTTAGGTGTTACTTTACCTACAAGAATGTCACCATCACGGACTTCCGCACCAACGCGAATGATACCACGTTCATCTAGGTTACGAAGTGCATCTTCCCCAACGTTTGGAATATCGCGAGTGATTTCTTCAGGTCCTAATTTTGTATCACGAGACTCTGATTCATATTCTTCAATATGAACAGATGTATAAACATCGTCTTTTACAAGGCGTTCGCTCATGATAACAGCATCCTCATAGTTAAAGCCGTTCCAAGTCATGAACGCAACAAGTACGTTACGACCAAGAGCAAGTTCACCTTTTTCCATAGATGGACCGTCTGCTAAAATGTCACGAGGTTTCACGCGTTCGCCAACTTTTACAAGTGGACGTTGGTTGTATGAAGTACCTTGGTTAGAACGAATGAATTTTTGTAATTTATATTTTGTTAAATCGCCTTTTACCTCTTTACCGTCAACGACTTCAATGCGGCGAACATGGATAGAGCGAGCTTCAACGTGCTCAACAATACCATCATACTTCGCTACTACAGCCGCACCTGAGTCACGCGCATCAACGTGTTCCATACCAGTACCAACGAATGGTGCTTCTGGGTTAAGAAGAGGAACTGCTTGACGTTGCATGTTGGCACCCATAAGTGCACGGTTCGAGTCATCGTTTTCTAAGAACGGGATACATGCAGTCGCAGCTGACACTACTTGTTTAGGAGATACATCCATGTAGTCCATTTGCGATTTATTAAATACTGTATTGTCCCCACGGAAACGACCTACTACTTCGTCTTTAGCAAATGTACCATCAGGATTTAATGGTGAGTTTGCTTGTGCTACATAGTAGTTATCTTCTTCATCTGCTGTTAAGTAATCAATTTGATCCGTTACTCGACCTGTTTCATGGTCAATACGACGATAAGGTGTTTCAATGAATCCAAATTTATTTACTTTGGCAAATGAAGATAAAGAGTTGATTAAACCAATGTTTGGACCCTCTGGTGTCTCGATTGGACACATACGACCATAGTGAGAATAGTGAACGTCACGTACTTCGAAACCAGCACGCTCACGTGTTAAACCACCAGGTCCTAATGCAGATAGACGACGCTTATGCGTTAACTCTGCCAATGGGTTTGTTTGGTCCATGAATTGCGATAATTGAGAGCTACCAAAGAACTCTTTAATTGACGCAATTACCGGACGAATATTAATTAATTGCTGTGGTACGATCGCAGCAGTATCGTTAATAGACATACGCTCACGTACTACACGTTCCATACGGGATAAACCGATACGGAATTGGTTTTGTAAAAGCTCACCAACAGAGCGTAGACGACGGTTACCTAAGTGGTCGATATCATCTGTTGCCCCTACTTGGTAAAGTAAGTTGAAGAAATAACTTACTGAAGATAGTACGTCAGCAGGCGTAATATTCTTCACTTCTTCATCAATGTACGCATTACCAATAATATTGATTTCTTTTTGCGCTTCATCTTTTGGTGCATAAATTTTAATAGACTGGATTGTTACATCGTCTTCAAGTACCCCGCCAACTTGTGATAAAGTGCGGTAACCGATCCCTTTTGATGAATCTTCTAAATACGGTAAGATTTTATCTAAAGTACGACGATCAAGAACTGTACCCTTCTCTACTAAAATTTCGCCTGTTTCTGGGTCTACAAGCGTTTCAGCAATCGTTTGGTTAAATAAACGATTTTTAATATGAAGCTTTTTATTCATTTTGTAGCGACCAACATTCGCTAAATCATAGCGTTTTGCATCGAAGAAACGAGAGTATAATAAACTCTTCGCACTTTCAACTGTTGGTGGCTCACCTGGACGTAAACGTTCATAGATTTCTAAAAGTGCTTTTTCAGTACTTTCAGAGTTATCTTTTTCTAACGTATTACGTAAATATTCGTTATCACCAATAATATCGATAATTTCTTGGTCTGAACCGAAGCCTAATGCACGAAGTAACACTGTTACTGGTAGCTTACGAGTACGGTCAATACGCACGTATACTACATCTTTCGCGTCAGTTTCATATTCTAACCATGCACCACGGTTCGGAATAACTGTCGCTCCGAAACCTTTCTTACCGTTTTTATCAGTTTTATC
This sequence comes from Lysinibacillus sp. NPDC095746, assembly GCF_044763535.1. Taxonomy (NCBI): domain Bacteria; kingdom Bacillati; phylum Bacillota; class Bacilli; order Caryophanales; family Bacillaceae; genus Lysinibacillus; species Lysinibacillus sp. NPDC095746. Next base: position 126,242 of record NZ_JBIWGL010000007.1, on the reverse strand, counting down.
ATGGAAATACACACTTGGTGAACGAACTAATTGTGAAACGATAACACGTTCAGCACCATTGATAATGAACGTACCTGTCTCTGTCATCAATGGGAAGTCACCCATGAAGACATCCTGTTCTTTCACTTCGTCTGTTTCTTTGTTGTAAAGACGTACTTTCACACGTAATGGAGCTGCGTAAGTAACATCTCGCTCTTTACACTCATCAACATCATATTTAGGATCTCCTAATGAATAATCGATGAATTCTAATGAAAGATTGCCTGTAAAGTCCTCGATCGGCGAAATGTCACGGAACATTTCACGTAAACCTTCTTCAAGGAACCACTCGTAAGACGCCGTTTGAATCTCAATCAGATTTGGAAGCTCAAGCACCTCGTTAATACGCGCAAAGCTTCTACGCTGGCGGTGTTGTCCATACTGAACTAGTTGACCTGTCAACTCATTCACCCCTCAATAAAGCGATATTAGGTCTTTGCAAAATCATACAAATAGTGTATGATTTCGAAAGACAAAAAGAAAACGAGTCTTCAAAAAGATCTCATTTTCGGTTAACTAAACTTATCTTGGCAAGTATACCCACATTATAACAATCATATTCAAAAAGGGCATACGACCTCAAAATAATATTTTTGCATTTTATCATGTTATCATAGCCGATTTGTCAAGTCAATAATTTATGCATATTTCACTTATTTTTTCGCGCGTACTATCCAGTACCCTTTTTTCTTCTCCACAACATCGACTTCAGAAAATTTTTCTTCTAAGTAACTTACCGTTGATGGTGCACCTTGCTTCTTCTGTATTACTACCCACAGCTCACCAGATGACACTAGCTTATCATAAGCTCCATCGTAAAAGCGGAAAATTGTTTCCTTTCCTGCGCGAATTGGAGGATTGGTTAAAATAGCTGCGGCGTTTACATCATTGTCAACCATCGATAGTCCGTCACTCACAAATATCCGTACATTTTGAACACCGTTTACTTGCGCATTTTTTTGCGAGAGTGCAACAGCACGTTCATTGATATCCATCATAAGAACATTACGGTCTGGGTTTGTTTTGGCAATCGATAATCCGATCGGTCCGTACCCACACCCCACATCAAAAATCGCACCATCAATATCAGGCATTTGAAAAGCATCTATTAAAACACGGGATCCAAAATCTACTTCGCTTTTACTAAATACACCTGCATCCGTTTCAAAGGAAAACGTATGCCCTAACAACTTGAATGTCCAGTGACGAGGTTTACTCTCGGTTTGAGGCTTACTCGTATAATAGTGATCTGACATTTCCACGCCTCCTCAGAATGAAGAAAAAAGCCCGCCACAATGACGAGCTTTCCTTTTGTTTACAAGTAACGCGAGATTACTTAACTTCTACAGATGCGCCAACTTCTTCAAGTTTAGCTTTGATTTGTTCAGCTTCATCTTTAGAAACGCCTTCTTTAAGAGCTTTAGGAGCGTTATCTACTACTTCTTTAGCTTCTTTAAGACCTAAACCAGTGATTTCACGAACCACTTTGATTACTTTGATTTTTTCAGCACCAGCAGATGCTAATACTACGTCAAACTCAGTTTTTTCTTCAGCAGCGCCAGCAGCAGCACCTACTACTGCTACAGGAGCAGCAGCTGTTACACCGAATTCTTCTTCGATAGCTTTTACTAAATCGTTTAATTCAAGAACTGTCATAGCTTTGATAGCTTCTAAGATTTGCTCTTTATTCATTATAATTTCCTCCTAATTGGATAATGTTTTATTGTTGCGGTCAGGCCGCGGAAGTTATAGTGCGTATATTACGCGCCTTGTTCTTCTTTTTGTTCTGCAACAGCTTTTGTTGCAAGCGCGAAGTTGCGCACTGGAGCTTGAAGTACAGATAAAAGCATAGAAAGAAGACCTTCGCGTGATGGAAGTTCTGCAAGTGCTTTAACATCTTCAACAGATGAGATTGTACCTTCAATAATACCCGCTTTAATTTCTAAAGCTTCGTTTTTCTTAGCGAACTCGTTGATGATTTTAGCAGGAGCTACAACATCTTCATTTGAGAACGCAATTGCGTTAGGACCAACTAATACGTCATTGATTCCTTCAAGACCAACAGCTTCAGTAGCACGACGTGTTAAAGTGTTTTTGTAAACTTTGAACTCAACACCAGCTTCACGAAGTTGTTTACGAAGTTCAGTTACTTGCGCAACATTAAGACCACGGTAATCCACAACTACTACAGAAGCAGCATTTTGGAATTTCTCAGTAATCTCTTGAACTTGTGCTTGTTTGTTTTCGATAACTTTGCTCATGATGACACCTCCTATTAGAATGGGTCATTTATACCGACAAAAGAAAAGCCTCTGGGTCAAATAGACACAGAGGCTGAAAGTCATCATCTTTAAAATAAGATTCCGAATTCCGCTGTCCTCGGTAGGATCATTAAGTGACAAGTCACTCCTACTGTCTACGGTACAAATGGATGATTCACAACAGCAACCATCTTATCATAGATAGACAGCGCCGTCAACAGATTTACATAAAAACTTAAATTATTTTACTACTACGCTTGAAGCATCAACTTTAAGAGCTGGACCCATTGTAGTTGTAACGTTTACAGATTTCATGTAAGTACCTTTAGCTGCTGCAGGTTTTGCTTTTTGCACTACATCAAATACAGTTAAGAAGTTTTCTACTAATTTTTCTGTAGGGAAAGAAACTTTACCGATAGGCGCGTGGATGATACCAGCTTTATCAGCACGGTATTCTACTTTACCAGCTTTGATTTCTGCGATAGCTTTTGTTACATCGAAAGTAACTGTACCAGTTTTAGGGTTTGGCATTAAACCTTTAGGTCCTAATACGCGACCAAGTTTACCAACTTCACCCATCATGTCAGGAGTTGCAACGATTACATCGAAATCAAACCAACCTTGTTGGATTTTTTGGATGTATTCTGCATCACCTACATAGTCAGCACCAGCAGCTTCAGCTTCTTTAAGTTTTTCACCTTTAGCGAATACTAATACGCGTTGAGTTTTACCAGTACCGTTTGGTAACACTACTGCACCACGGATTTGTTGGTCGTTTTTACGAGTATCGATTCCTAGACGGAAAGCAACTTCTACAGTAGCGTCGAAGTTCACTGTGCTAGTTTTTTGAGCAAGTTCGATTGCTTCTTGAGCGCCGTATAATGTGTTACGGTCGATTAATTTTGCTGCATCTTGCAGTTTTTTACCTTTTTTAGCCATTATATAATTCCTCCTTGATTGTGGTTATAGCGGATTTTACCTCCCACGAATAAAGGTTGCGCGTTCACAAAGAAACTCCGCAACCTTCCAAAAAACAAATACATCATCAAGTAAAACTGGGATTAGTCTTCGATAACAATACCCATGCTTCGTGCAGTACCTTCAACCATTAACATTGCAGCTTCTACTGAAGCAGCGTTAAGGTCTGGCATTTTAGTTTCAGCGATTTCGCGAACTTTATCACGTTTAACCGTTGCCACTTTTTTACGGTTTGGTTCACCTGATCCAGATTGGATACCAGCTGCTACTTTAAGTAGTACTGCTGCAGGTGGAGTTTTTGTAATGAAAGTGAATGAACGGTCCTCGAATACTGAAATTTCAACTGGAATGATAAGACCAGCTTGATCTGCAGTACGCGCGTTGAATTCTTTACAGAATCCCATGATGTTCACACCCGCTTGACCTAATGCAGGACCAACCGGTGGAGCTGGGTTTGCTTTACCAGCAGGGATTTGAAGTTTAACAACTTTAATAACTTTTTTAGCCACGAGACACACCTCCTTAAGTCCGTGATGTGGTAATTGGGTTGCCCCTCCCACTCAATATCTGTCTGTCAGCTAATTGCCGATAACATTAAAATTATCATTGTAGACGTCAAACCAAAGTATGACAATCTGACCTAGAAATGATACCACTTTTAAATTTTTTAAGCAAGTAGTAATTAACAAAATCTGCGACATACGTCTTAGACATATGTACTTTAGTTACTAGAACTACATTTTTTGTATTTGCTCAAAATCTAGTTCCATAATTGTTTCGCGACCAAACATATCGACAGAAACTTTCACTTTTCCTTTTTCAGTGTCAATTTCTTCAACACGTCCTTGGAAGTGAGCAAATGGCCCTTCTAATACTTCGACTGCTTCTCCAACAGAAATATCAATCTCTACGATTTTGTCAGTCATTCCCATTTGTTGAAGTAGACGATCCGCTTCTTCAGGCAATAAAGGTGTCGGTTTTGCACCGCCACCAGATGAACCGATAAAGCCAGTTACACCCGGCGTATTACGAACAACATACCATGAATCATCTGTCATAATCAGCTCTACTAAAACATAACCAGGGAAAACTTTACGCATCATAGTACGCTTTTTCCCATCCTTCATTTCTGTTTCTTCATGTTCAGGTACAATAACACGGAAAATCTTATCCTGCATACCCATTGTTTCTACACGTTTCTCTAGGTTTGCTTTTACACGGTTTTCATACCCTGAATACGTATGAACAACATACCAATTTTTCTCCATAACTACTAGGACTCCTCGTCCGTCCCTCCCTTACAAATAAGAGTGAAAATGATTCACGATATGCTAAGTGCATTGTTTACTCTTTTCACAAACTGCTCATTAGAAAAACATAGCTTTCGCTAACAGCTAGCAAAAGCCTGATGATATATACCAAATCTAGCATAGTCATCTATTGCTACCCTCATACTATCCCTAGTAGCATACTTATCCAATTGAGAATATTTTACCGCTGTTCACTTCTTTAATTTCGCCTTGGCGTAATTGTAGCTGACGCTTCACTTTCGCGCAGATAAACAATGCGTCCGGATTTTCAATTGTGCCCAGGTCTGCAGGATGCAGGTCAGTTAGCCGTTTTCGCAGGACGCGAAGACTTTAGGCTAAATCCTTATAGTCATTCCTTTAAAAATCCGTGACATCCGCCGGAGGCTTTATCTTCCAGCGAAGATAAAACAAACGAAAAAACCCGTTTATTGTCATGACGGGCTATTTCAGAAGTATTAACATGCTATTTACTAAATTATAACTCTAAGTACCAGCGGAATAATGATGAAATACCTAAGTCTACTAACACAAAAAATAAAGCCATAATTACAACAGTTGAAATTACAACGACTGTATATTTCGTCAGTTCTTTACTTTTTGGCCAGCTTGTTTTGCGCATTTCCGACATTACATTGCTGAAAAAGCCTTTAATCTTGCCCATTCTAGCCTAACCTCCGAATCAATCATATCTGTCTATTTACAAATTATTTTATAGCGTTTGTTTATGCACTGTATGTTCATTGCAATGCGAGCAAAATTTCTTTAATTCGAGGCGTACAGTTGTATCTTCCTTAGCTGGAAACGTATAATTTCTCGATCCGCATTTTTCGCAATTTAGAACGACTTTTTTTGCCATATAATCACCTTTTCGGCACTTTGTCTTTTCAAGACTAACACCTATATTTGTCAATGTCAACAAAGGTATACAACCGCTAAGACATTTCTTCAAGAACTAAATGTCGCTCTAATTTACGCTTTACTCGTTGTAAAGCATTGTCAATAGACTTCACATGGCGATTTAATTTCTCAGAAATTTCATGGTAAGATTGCCCGTCTAAGTAAAGTGCTAACACTTGTAGCTCTAATTCACTTAAAATCTCACCCATCTTTTCTTCTAAGTAGCCAAACTCTTCTCTATGAATCATTAATTCTTCCGGATCATCCATAATAGCACCGGTTAACACATCCATTAAAGTACGATCTGACTCCTCATCAAAAATAGGCTTGTCCAAAGAAACATAAGAATTTAGCGGTATATGCTTTTGTCTTGTAGCTGTCTTAATAGCCGTAATAATTTGTCTTGTAATACATAATTCAGCAAATGCTCGAAAAGAAGCAAGCTTATCTCCCTTAAAATCACGAATAGCTTTATACAAACCAATCATGCCCTCTTGCACAATGTCTTCTTTATCTGCACCAATTAAAAAATAAGATCTAGCCTTCGCTCTCACTAACAAACGGTATTTCGTAATTAAATAATCCAACGCATCTGTATTACCTTGATGCACCATTTCAATAAGTTCTTCATCATTGAATCGTTCAAAATCTTGTGTCACTTGTACAATACTATTTTTAAACATGGTATCACCTCAGCTACAACAGATAATTAGGAACAGTATAACGGAATTGGAAAATATGAGTCAATCAATCATTTCAAACCACGCCGCCATTTTTCGAATGCTAAAGCAACATCGGGCTTTAGTGCTATACGAGAAGGCGGCTTGCTATCTTGTTTTCGTTTCACATCGTGAGAAATTTTATGTTGGATAATACCCATATCAATTTCTAGCTCTCTTGCCGATTTTCGAAGAGCACCATTACCAAAAATAACATTTTGCTCTGCCATATCAGAAGTTGCTACGTGAATCTGTACATTTCTAGCTTTTAGTTCGTGTGTCATTTTCTCGATACGTTCATCTGCTGTTTCGTTTTTCCGTGTATAAATGACTTCGACATCATTTTCTAAATAAGTTTGCTCTACACCCGGTACAAGGTGTGCGTCAAAAACTATAATTACGCGCCACCCTATAGCTGCCTTATACTCAGCCATAAGCTCAATTAATCTCCTACGGGCATCTTCAAAATTTGTATCACGTAGTGGTCGAAGCTCTTTCCAAGCCCCTATCATATTATAGCCGTCAACAAGCAAAATATTTTTCATTGTCAATCATTCGCTTCTTGACGTTTACGATACACTTCGTACATTAAAAGTGCAGCAGCTACTGATGCATTTAGTGATGTGACATGCCCAATCATCGGTAAATGATATAAAAAGTCACATTTCTCTTTTAATAAGCGGCCCATTCCTTTCCCTTCACTACCAATAATAATCGCAAGTGGCAATGTTGCATCCATTTTACGATAGTCTGCAGAACCTTTTGCATCTGTACCCGCAATCCAAACCCCTCGCTCTTTCAGCTCATCTACCGTCTGCGCTAGATTATTAACACGAACGACAGGTACATGCTCAATTGCTCCAGTTGATGCCTTTGCCACTACAGCTGTCAGACTCACAGAACGGCGCTTCGGAATAATAATACCATGCGCACCTATCGCATCAGCAGTTCGCATAATAGAGCCCAGATTATGAGGGTCTTCTAGCTCATCTAAAATTAAGAAGAATGGATCTTCTTGTTTTTTTGCGGCTGCCGCAAATAAATCCTCTAGCTCCGCATATTTATATGCTGCAACAGAGGCAACTATTCCTTGGTGGTTGGCATCTGATAATTGATCCACCTTTTTTTTCGGGACAAATTGAACGATAACGCCACGTTCTCGTGCTAAATCTAGCAGTTCATTAACGCCTGATTTTTTCACACCTTCTGCAATCCATACTTTATTCATATCGCGGCCTGAACGAAGTGCTTCTAACACTGGGTTTTTACCGGCAATAATTTCACCATTTTGCTCTGCCATTAATTTGACACTCCTTTTGATTCCTCGATGATTTGAATAGCGTATGCAATGATTGCATAAACGCGTTCTAATTCATTTAATAAATATAAACTACCTAGCACAGCCTCAAAGCCTGAGCTATTACGGTATGTTTGAATATCTGTATTTTTAGGCACAGAGCCGGATTTGGCATTGCGTCCACGACGGAACACAGCCAACTCCTCCTCTGTTAAAAAGCCTTCATCCATCATTCGATGTACTATCATAGATTGTGCTTTAGCTGATACGTAACGTGTCGCTTCTCTATGAAGTGTGTTAGGTTTGACACGGCCAGCACGTAATAAATGCTCTCGTATCTTTTGTTCTAAAACTGCGTCTCCCATATAGGCTAACGCTAATGCATTCAATTGCTTAACATCTTCGTTGCGGAGTTTATCCAAGTTACTTACCCTCGTTTCCATCTAGTTCCTTGTCGCGTATCTTCTAAAATGATACCTTGCGCTTGCAAATGGTCACGAATTTCATCCGAACGAGCAAAGTCACGATTTTTACGTGCATCTACACGTTCCTGTAACAGTGCTTCAATTTCTTCGTCTAATAGCTCTTCTTCTTTTACAAATTCAATACCTAAGACGTCACCTAACACCTCAAAAGTTTCAGTAAAACTTACTAATACTTTTTCATCAGTATTCGTTTCATTTAGATAAATATTTGCGATACGCGCTAATTCGAATAATACAGAAATGGCATTGGCTGTATTAAAGTCATCATCCATCGCTTCTTCAAAGTGTGCTTTTTGTTCAGCAATTTTTTTAAGCCATTCTTCTGAGTGATCACCTAAGCTCGCAGTTGCTGTTAAACGGTGTTTCACATTATTGTAGGCAGTACGAATTCGTTCTAATCCATTTGCTGCTGCATCTACTAAATCCTTCGCAAAGTTAATCGGATGACGATAATGCACAGAAAGCATAAAGAAGCGTAAAACTTGTGGGTCAATTTGTTTGCGAATATCATTAACAAGTATAAAGTTACCAAGGGATTTCGACATTTTTTCATTATCAATATTAATATATCCATTGTGCATCCAATAACGCGCAAATGTTTTATCATTATGAGCTTCTGATTGTGCAATTTCATTTTCGTGATGCGGGAATGTTAAATCTTGCCCACCAGCATGAATATCAATAGTATCTCCTAAATGCTCACGTGCCATTACAGAGCACTCAATATGCCAACCCGGACGTCCTTTGCCCCAAGGACTTTCCCAGTAAATTTCACCTGGTTTTACAGCTTTCCATAGAGCGAAATCTAACGCGTCATCTTTTTTCTCGCCTGCTTCTATACGAGCACCAATTTTTAAATCATCCACCGATTGGTGAGATAATTTACCGTAACCATTAAATTTACGAGTTCGGTAATAGACATCACCAGCTGATTCATAAGCATAGCCCTTATCGACTAAAACTTGAATAAATTGAATGATATCATCCATATGCTCTGTTACACGCGGATGTACATCTGCTTTCTTACAACCTAGCGCTGAAACATCTTCAAAGTATGCGGCAATAAAGCGCTCCGTTAATTCATGAACTTCTTCTCCAAGTTCATTTGCAGCCTTAATAATTTTGTCGTCCACATCTGTAAAATTTGAAACAAATTTCACATCATAGCCTTTGTATTGGAAATAACGACGTACTGTATCGTAGACAATTACAGGTCGTGAATTTCCAATATGAATGTAGTTATAAACTGTCGGACCGCAAACGTACATTTTTACTTTGCCGTCTTCCAGCGGTACGAAAGTTTCCTTTTGTCGTGTTAATGAGTTGAAAATTTGAATACTCATTGTGTTTCTCTCTCCTTTTGTAAGCGCTCGATTTTCTGATTCAATGCTGCAATCTGCTTCTCGAAAGCTTGACAACGTTCTTCTACAGGGTCAGGTATATTTTGGTGGTCTAGTTTTTTCTCTAGACGAACGCCATCCTTAATCACTATTTTACCAGGAATACCGACAACTGTAGCATTTGGTGGCACTTCTTTTAAGACAACCGAGCCTGCACCAATTTTACTATTTTCACCAATTGTAATAGAACCTAACACTTTTGCACCTGTCGCAACTAGTACATTATCCTCTAACGTCGGATGGCGTTTCCCCTTTTCTTTTCCTGTACCGCCTAAAGTTACACCTTGATACAACGTTACATTATCACCGATCTCACATGTTTCACCAATTACAACGCCCATCCCATGGTCAATAAAGAAACGGCGACCGATTTTCGCTCCAGGATGAATTTCAATTCCAGTAAAGAAGCGACTAATTTGTGAAATGGCACGGGCTATAAAATAAAAACGCTTTTTAAAGAACCAATGGGCAACTCGATGTGACCAAGTAGCGTGCAAACCTGAGTATGTTAATATAACTTCGAATACACTACGCGCCGCTGGATCATTCTCAAAAATTGTTTCTACATCTTCCTTCATTCTTTTAAACACAAAAGCTCCCCCTTTTCGTTTTGATCTGCTTTAATTCCACACAACCACTTGCATCCCTGGCCATTGAAATATTATAGCTGACGTTGACCTCACCGCAGAGTCAGTGAAGTAGAATCCGGCGCATCCATCGCTTCAAGTCATCTGTCTAGAAAATAAAAAGCGCCCCTATCATCCCAAAAAGGAATGACAGAGACGCTAAATTTGCGCGGTTCCACTCTGATTGAAGGCGTATGCCTTCCACTTTGGACGTTCTGTAACGGGAACGAATCGATAAAGCCTACTTGTTGTTCAGCTTTATGCTCAAAGGTGCATTTCAGTTTTGCCTTGGCTCAGACCACTTTCAGCCGGTGATGGTCCTCTCTATAGAGCATGCGCCACTTACTTCTCCTTATCAACGCTTTCTCAATGTAAATACATTTTACAACGAACTTATAAATTGTCAATCAATTTCTACTTATTGCGCAAATTTTTCTACACGGTTAATTGTTTTCTGTTTACCAATTAAGCAAATCGCGTTAGGAAGTTCTGGACCATGCGTTTCACCTGTTGTGACAACGCGGATTGGCATAAATAGATTTTTACCTTTGTGACCTGTTTCTTTTTGAACAGCTTTAATAGCCGCTTTGACAGCATCAGGCGTAAATTCTTCTAAACCTTCAAGCTGTGCTTTAAATGCAGCCATTACCTCAGGTACCTGCTCCCCTGCTAAAACTGCTTTTGCTTCTTCATCATATTCAATATGATCATTAAAGAATAGGCGAGATAGTTCTACAATTTCAGCACCAAAGCTCATTTGTTCATGATAAAGTGCGATTAAATCTGTAGCCCATGCACGTTCTTCTTCTGTTAACTCCTCTGGTAGTAAACCAGCTTTTTGTAAGTGCGGTAAAGATAATACTACTACTTCTTCTAAAGATAATTTTTTAATGTATTGGTTATTCATCCAAGTAAGCTTTTGTTTATCAAACATAGATGGTGATTTTGAAAGACGTTTTTCATCAAAGATTTTAATAAATTCCTCTTTTGAGAAAATCTCTTCTTCTCCCTCAGGAGACCAACCAAGTAATGCGAAGAAGTTGAACATCGCTTCAGGTAGGTAGCCTAAATCTTTATACTGTGTGACGAATTGAATAATCGATTCATCACGTTTTGATAATTTTTTGCGGTTTTCATTAATGATTAATGTCATATGACCAAAGCGTGGATATTCCCAGCCGAATGCATCAAAGATCATCATTTGTTTTGGTGTATTCGATAAATGCTCTTCACCACGGAATACATGCGAAATTTCCATAAAGTGATCATCTAACACTACCGCATAGTTATACGTAGGAATACCGTTCGCTTTAACAAGAACCCAGTCCCCAATATCTTTTGATTCAAACGCTACTTGTCCACGTACTAAGTCTTCAAATTCATATGTTACATTTTCAGGTACGCGCATACGAATTGTATATGGTTCACCGGCAGCTTCTTTAGCTGCAACTTCCTCTGCTGATAAATGACGACAAGTACCATCATAAGTTGGAGCTGCAACACCTCGTGCTTTTTGTTCTTCACGAGACGCTTCTAATTTCTCAGAAGAACAGAAGCATTTGTAAGCTAAACCTTGCTCTAATAGCTTGTCAGCGTGCTCTTTATAAATATCAAGACGCTCCATTTGACGGTAAGGTGCATATGGGCCACCAATATCGATCGACTCATCATACGCTATGCCTAACCATTTTAAATTATCTAACTGAGATGCTTCTCCGCCCTCTACATTACGCTCAATATCTGTATCCTCAATACGTACGATGAATTTACCGTTATGATGTTTTGCATATAAATAGTTAAATAACGCTGTACGCGCTCCACCGATATGTAAGAAACCAGTAGGGGATGGCGCGTAACGAACACGAACTTCTTTCGCCATAATTAAAAGCCTCCTAAATTTTCGATCAAAAAATTGACTTTGTTCATTTTACCACTCTGTTACAGGAAATAAAAGCGCTTTAGAGCCTGCTTTTATTTCTTAATCAATAGGATTGTCGCCATCGCAGCAATCCCTTCCTCGCGACCTGTAAAACCTAAACGCTCAGTTGTTGTTGCTTTTACATTCACTTGAGAAGGCTCTGCATGAAGCAATTCAGCAATACGATGTTGCATTTGTTGAATATACGGCGCCATTTTCGGACGCTGTGCCATAATCGTACAATCCACATTACCTAGAACATAGCCCTTTTCCTCAACAATATTCCAAATATACGCTAATAATTTCGCCGAATCAGCATCCTTGAACGCAGGATCTGTATCTGGGAAATGACGACCGATATCTCCCTCACCAATAGCCCCTAACGCCGCATCTGTTACAGTGTGTAATAAAACATCTGCGTCGGAATGCCCTACTAACCCTTTTTCATGAGGAATTGTTATACCACCAATAATTAATGGACGTCCTTCTTCAAATGCATGCACGTCAAATCCTTGTCCCACTCGAAACATATGATTTTGAAACTGTCTAATAAGATAAATAAAACAAGAAAATCCACCAACTGAAGCTCATTCGCTTCAACAAATATGCAGACTTAAAAAGCTTCCATTCAGCTTATAAGGCAGCCTCATTCACCTTCCTTCACTTCTATATTTACTCTATATTATACCCTCACATTTTAACATATTTCCTAGGAAATGAGTGTCTCGGCAAAGGTATAATATTTGGCTCTCTTTTTTCTCTCATTTTTTGATATGCTTGCATTAATAAAATACGAAAAGGCTGTGTTGAAATGAACATTAATTCTTTTGAAAAACAGTTTAAAAAAGTAATTGTACAACGTGGGTACGATTATTATATGAATAATCAAGTCATTGATATTATGCAAATTGACACTAGCAACTGGCGGGCAGAAGTTGAAGGAACTGAACCCTATACTGTAGATGTCACCTTCAATGCACAAGGTGATATTACATACGCGAATTGCGACTGCCCTTATGATGATGATTGCAAGCATATTGTTGCTGTGCTATACGAGATTAAGGAACAGTTTTACAATCCTCCTGTATCGGTATCCAAATCATCTAAAGCAAAAAAATCAACATTACAGCAATTGTTAACAACACAAACAAAAGAAAATTTAATAAGCCTAATTTTAACAGTCGGGAAGAATTCTCCTGATTTCTTACAAGAATTAGAAATCCGGCTAATGGAGCCAACTGATATAGTAATGGCCGCTAAAAAAATGATTGTCCAGCATCTGAAATGGGGGCAAGAGGGGAGAAGTGGTTTTATCCCACGCCATCGGGCATCGAAAGCACTAAAAGGTGTCTACGCAACACTTCAGCACGCTGAGGAACATATCGACAAAGAGGATAATATTACAGCTATCGAGCTAAGTTTTCTGTGCCTCCAATATGCATTAGAAGCACTACAATATGGTGATGATTCCGATGGTCATTTCGGCGATGCCATTAGAGAAAGTCTAGAATTAATTAGTCAAGCGATTGAAGAGGGGGCAACCTTTTGGTCAAAAGAGCAGTATGAAACAGTATATGAACTTGTTATTCAAAAAGCAATGCAACACGAGTTTGATGACTGGGTAGAATGTCGAATTCAACTTCTCAACGCCTGTGTTTCTCTTTGTTTATACGATGAGATTGAAAAACAGTTTAAAACCCTTATTTATTCAATGGCAAGCTCATCAGATGATTGGAACGCACAATATATAAACAAAGAATTAAAACAGGTTGAGCTTCACTTATTACAGAATAAATACAGTAGTAAGGAAGTAGAAGCATTTTTGGAGAAGCATATCGAGGACTACCATATGCGTGAGCAAATAATTCAATCTGCTATTAACCGCGGTGAATATGAAAAAGTATTACAATTGACAACTGATGGAATCCAGCAAGATCAACAACTCCCTGGCATTGTGAGCATGTGGAAACGTTACGCCTTTAAAGCTCATCAGCATTTAGGGCATACAGAAGAAATGCGCGAATTAGCTTTAGAGCTAATGCAAAAGGGTGAATATGATTTTTACAAAGAGTTCAAAGCTCTTCACTCTACTGAACAATGGCCAGAGGTTCTAGAAGAATTATTAAATAGCCTTACCAATTCGAACTTATATGCAAGAATTATTGTAGAAGAACAGCAATCTAAACGTATTCTAGACTATTGCAAAGAATACCCAACAAGAATAGGTCACTATTATCAATTCATTAAAGAACAGTACTATGAAGAAGTTTGTGCACTTTTCATTGATGCCATCACCATAGATGCTCAATCTTCCTCTAATCGAAAAAATTATAAAGACGTCTGTCGTTCAATCAATGTTATGCGTAAGGCAGGTTATACCGTAGAAGCTGAACGGTTAATTACTGATTTACTACAAACTTACCCAAAACGCCCTGCTTTTATAGAGGAATTAAAGAATATTATGAAATAGTGGATTTCCCCTGCAAAAAGCGTTGCTTAAGAACATCGCTAATAGAAGTTAAAATAAAATCCCGTAAGAAGTTATAGTGCTACTTCTTTACGGGATTTTGTATGCTGCTTAGCTGCTACCATTGTAATTTACCTAATGTTTCTCAACTACTCTTTACAAAGCACGTTTACGCAATATCGCTTCACCGAAAACTAAATCCTCTTGCGTCGTCATCTTTACATTCTCGTAGCTACTTTCCACAATATGCACCTCATGTCCGAGACGCTCAACAAGCATTGCTTCATCTGTGCCAAGGAAGCCCACCTTCTCAGCTACATCCTCCGCCTCTACAATTAAATCAAATTGAAATGCTTGTGGGGTTTGGATCATCCATAAGCTTTCTCGATCAATCGTCTCTTCAATAACACCATCGCGCACTTTTTTCATCGTATCCTTCGCACGAACACCCGCAATCGCAGCGCCAAAATTATATGCACTTTGTACAAGATTTGCAATAATATCATGCGTAATAAACGGACGCGCAGCATCATGCACAAGCACAATATCAACCTGCTTCATTTCTTTCATGCAAGAATGGACGGAATGCTGTCGTTCTGCACCACCATCAGGTAAGCCTTTAACTTTAGTAATTCCATACCTCTCTAACATTTCTTGAATAAATACACGCTCTTCCGGCTTCACTGCAAGCCAAATACCAGTACACTGGCTGTCCTGTTCAAAAACCTCTAGTGTGTGTATGAGGATTGGTTTTTCTAAAAGATTTAAAAATAACTTATTTTGCCCTGCACCCATTCGCTTTCCGCTTCCCGCAGCAGGCAACACTACTTCATATTGCACATTTCCCACTTCCTAGTCATCCTTTGGTTTAGCAAAAATCATACGACCTGCTGATGTTTGAAGAACACTTGTTACGGTTACTGTAATTGCCTGTCCTATATAGCTACGTCCCCCTTCAACAACGATCATTGTGCCGTCATCTAAATAGGCAACCCCTTGATTATGCTCTTTACCATCTTTAATGACCATCACTTGCATATCCTCACCTGGAATAACGACAGGCTTTACTGCATTTGCTAAATCATTGATGTTCAGCACTTTAACGTGGTGGAGCTCACAAACTTTGTTTAGGTTAAAGTCGTTCGTAACAATTTGTGTATCGTGCCCCATTTTCTTTGCAAGGCGTACTAGTTTTAAATCAACCTCTTGAACATCCTCAAAGTCCTCTTCAGTAATCTGTACCTTCGTCATACGTTCATCTTGTAATTTCTTCAAAATATCTAAGCCACGACGACCTCTTGTACGCTTTAATGTATCCGAAGAATCAGCAATATGCTGGAGCTCAGTAAGGACAAATTGGGGTACAACTAGCGTACCTTCTATAAAGCCTGTCTCAGAAATATCTGCAATACGACCATCAATAATAACACTAGTATCTAACAGTTTATAGCTACCTCGTACTTCTTGAGGCTCTGCACCTTCCGTTAACTTTTTCTTCGTATTATTACCACGTAACGTAAATAGCTGGATTAATTCATCTCGCTTTTTAAAGCCTACACGGAACCCTAAATAGCCCAGCACAAATGACAATATAATTGGTAAAACCTTTGTAAATTTCGGTAAATCAATACTATCAATTGCAAATCCTAAGAAATAAGCAACGATTAGCCCGATAATAAGTCCCAGTGTACCAAATAATAAATCTCCAACAGGTACTTTAAATAGCACGTCTTCCATCCAACTAATTAGCCTTACGAAATAATCTGAAAAGGCAAATGATAGTGTAAACAGTAAAAGCGCTCCTAAAGCTACTGATACGTAGGGATTATCAAGCCAAGGATTAGATGATAAATGAAGCAATTCGTATAATGGCGGTAAGAAAACAAGGCCTAATGCTCCTCCAATCAGTAAAAAAGCAATTTGAACAAATTTTTTCATAACTGTCACCTCCCATTTTTACTATTTAATTATACATAGTTTACTGTAGAAAATCTTTTATGAACCCATCAAAGTATCATTAATATTCTTGTGATCAACCATTTCGATTCTAATGAAAGAGGACAATCAATTATTGAAATCCTTCACATGCTTAAGCATCTGCTGGGCATTAAAGAAGCCTTTTCACAGACGTTATCTTAGACGCCATTACCCCCTTTAGAGTTTCCTACCTTCTATCTATGAATTACAAAAGCTTGCAAATCAATTATGCCTCGGCATAATTGCGTCCGGAATCGGCTTTGTGCATGCACAAAGAACTCCTTGCCGATTTCCGTGACATCCGCCGGAGGCTTTAATTTATTTCAGCGGGTGTTTGTACACCCGCTGAAATAAATTAAAAGTGCATGTCAGAACATTGCCCAACATGCACAAGCTTTTTTATAGCTCTCTAAAGCAAGCATTCAATGCATCCTTTATCGTTTCCACACCAACTATCTCAATACCTTGTGGGAAATCCCATCCACCTATATTCGAAGTCGGTATGAAGGCCCGTTTAAATCCGAGCTTTGCTGCCTCAATCACACGTTGTTCAATACGAGATACACGACGCACCTCCCCTGTCAAACCTACTTCCCCAATAAAGCAGTCCGTTGCTCTGACAGCTTGATCCTTAAAACTTGAAACGATGCTTGTCAACACCGCTAAATCAATTGCAGGCTCATCCAGTTTCACGCCGCCAGCAACTTTAATATATGCATCCTGAGCCTGTAACATGAGGCCCATTCTCTTTTCAAGAACAGCCATAAGCAGTTGTACACGGTTTTGATCGACACCTGTTGCCATTCGTTTTGGATAATTAAAACTTGTTGGTGTTACAAGTGACTGAATTTCAACTAGAATTGGCCGTGTACCTTCCATTGAGGCTACGATTGTTGACCCTGCCGCTCCCTGAGAACGCTCCTGTAAGAACAACTCAGACGGGTTTAACACTTCCTTTAAGCCCCCCTGAAGCATTTCAAAGATAGCAATTTCATTCGTAGAGCCAAAACGGTTTTTTTGGCTGCGTAAAATACGGTGATTATGATGTCGTTCTCCTTCAAAATACAATACCGTATCAACCATATGCTCCAATATACGTGGCCCTGCAATTTGGCCCTCTTTTGTTACATGTCCAACTAGGAAAATTGCAATTCCCTTTGTTTTTGCAATTCGCATAAGTTCTGCTGTACATTCACGCACTTGTGATACACTACCAGGTGCACTCGTTACCTCTGGATGAAAAACAGTTTGAATCGAATCGACAATAACAAACTTTGGCTGCACATCGTCAATAGTCTGATTTAAAAACTCTAAATTCGTCTCAGAATAGATATACAGCTCCTGTGACATCACCCCTAAACGTTCTGCACGTAGCTTTGTTTGACGGATGGATTCCTCACCAGAAATATAAAGCACGCGATGCCCTTTATTCGAAAGCAACGCAGATACTTGTAATAACAATGTCGACTTCCCAATCCCAGGATCTCCCCCAATTAATACAAGAGAACCTGGCACGATACCTCCACCTAACACTCGGTTAAGCTCACCCATTTCTGTTGCAACTCGTGATTCCTCAGCTGCTTCAATCTGCATAATAGGGAGAGCCTTTTGAGTAACCGTAGCAGAATGTTGGAATGCCCCTCGTGGCCCTTTCGCGACCACCTCCACCTCTTCAACCATCTTATTCCATTCCCCACACCCTGGACATCTTCCCATCCATTTTGCGGATTCATAGCCGCAGCTTGAGCATACAAATTTTGTTTTTTTCTTCGCCAAAATGCATCCACCTCGAATATTTGTTCTTATATTTATTGTACATCAATTTAAGCCTTGGCGTAATTGCGTCCAGATTTTTAATTGTGCCCGCATAATTTATTCCTTTTAAAATCCGTCTGACAAGGGGCTTTGGGCCAATGTGATGGTGGTCACACAGTCGTTACCACAGAACGTGGCGCTCTTAGACTAAGTTCCTCTATTTCAGTAGGTGTTTAGAACCCTCTAAAAAGGAACCACCTTCAAAAATTCTAAATGACGATAAAAAAGAACAGCTTGGCACTATGCCTTGCTGTTCTTTTCAAATAAACATTTAATGGGTAGACGGGGGATGATGCCCCCCCACTGTTGAAGATTATTTAGAAGTAGAAACTTCCTCTTTTTTCTTCACAACAAACTCTTCATTCACGTAATCAATAATAACTTGATTACCCTTCTCTACATTGCCTTTCAGCAGTTCTTCCGATAAACGGTCTTCTACTTGTTTTTGCAACGAACGACGTAGTGGGCGAGCACCGTATTGAGGATCGTAGCCTTCCTCTGCAATTTTCTCGAGTGCCGAATCCGTTAACTCTAACGAAATGTCTTGCTCCTTCAGACGTTTTGTTAAAGCATTCGCCATCATTGCGACGATTTCTTTTAAATGTTCTTTTTCTAGTGAGTGGAAGACAATCATTTCGTCGATACGGTTTAAGAACTCTGGACGGAATGCTTTTTTCAATTCCTCGAGCATTGTGCCCTTCATATCTTTATACTTCGTATCAGTACCACCTACATTAAAGCCAAGGTTTTTCTGATATTTTAAAGCATCTGCACCGACGTTTGAAGTCATAATAACAACGGTATTGCGGAAATCGACCACTCGACCTTTAGAATCTGTTAAACGGCCATCTTCAAGTACTTGAAGTAAGATATTGAAAACATCTGGATGTGCCTTCTCAATTTCATCTAGTAATACTACTGAATACGGTTTACGACGAACCTTTTCTGTTAGTTGACCGCCATCATCAAAACCTACATAGCCTGGAGGTGAACCAACTAAACGTGAAGTCGAATGTTTTTCCATGTACTCAGACATATCCACGCGAATCATTGCGTCCTCATCGCCAAACATAACCTCAGCTAGTGCTCTGGCAAGCTCTGTTTTACCAACCCCTGTAGGGCCTAAGAAAATAAATGAGCCAATTGGTCGTTTCGGATCTTTCAAACCAGCTCTTGCGCGACGTATTGCGCGAGAAATTGCCTCTACCGCTTCTCCTTGACCTACAACCCGTTTGTGCAACTCTTCTTCAAGTTGTAATAACTTAGACGATTCTTCTGACGCAATTTTCGAAACTGGAATTCCAGTCCACATAGATACTACCGCTGCTACATCATCCACTGTCACTTTTGACTCGGCTTTACCCTGTTCTTCCTTCCAGTTTTTTCTTGTAGTTTCGATTTCATCTTTTAGCTTTTGCTCTGTATCTCTTAATGATGCTGCCTTTTCAAATTCTTGACCTGAGACAGCTGCATTCTTTTCAGAGCGCACATTTTCAAGCTTATCTTCAAGTGCCTTTAAGTTTGGTGGCACTGCGAATGAACGTAAGCGGACTTTAGAACCGGCTTCATCGATTAAGTCAATCGCCTTATCTGGTAAGAAACGATCAGAAATATATCGATCACTCATTTTCGCTGCCGCTTCAATTGCTTCATCAGTGATTTTCACACGGTGATGCGCTTCATAACGATCGCGTAAGCCTTGAATAATTTGAATCGCTTCTTCTACAGTTGGTTCATCAACTTGAATTGGTTGGAAACGACGCTCTAATGCCGCATCCTTCTCAATATATTTGCGATACTCATCTAGTGTCGTTGCACCAATACATTGAAGCTCGCCACGTGCTAAAGATGGTTTTAAAATATTTGACGCATCTATGGCACCCTCTGCACCACCCGCACCGATCAATGTGTGCAATTCATCGATGAATAAAATAACATTTCCTGCTTGGCGAATTTCATCCATTACCTTTTTCAAACGGTCCTCAAATTCACCACGATATTTTGTTCCAGCAACAACTGTCCCCATATCAAGTGTCATAACACGTTTATCACGAAGAATTTCTGGGACTTCATTATTAATAATTTGCTGTGCCAAGCCTTCAGCAATAGCTGTTTTACCAACACCTGGCTCCCCGATTAATACAGGGTTATTTTTTGTACGACGTGACAGAACCTCAATAACACGTGTAATTTCCTTGCTTCGACCAATGACTGGATCTAAAGTGCCTTCACGAGCAATTTGCGTTAAATCACGCGCAAGGCTATCTAATGTTGGTGTATTGGCAGCCTGTGCAGCTTGTTGACCAGATTGAGCATTATCGTTATTACCTAATAACAATAGCACTTGCTGACGAGCCTTATTCAATCCGACACCAGCATTATTTAATACACGGGCCGCTATACCTTCACCCTCACGAATAAGCGCTAATAGTAAATGCTCTGTGCCGATATAGGAATGACCTAATTTACGTGATTCATCGACTGATAGTTCTATTACCTTTTTAGCACGAGGTGTGTAGTGGACAATTGGACCAACATCTTCTTTACCTTTCCCTACAAGCTCTTCAATACCTGATTCAATCATTTGGGGACTAATATCAATGGCTTCTAACGCTTTTGCAGCAATACCGCCACCTTCACGGATAAGCCCTAATAGAATATGCTCTGTTCCAATTGATTCGTGTTTCCAACGAATTGCCTCTTCTTGTGCAAGCTGTAATACTTTTTGCGCGCGTTGTGTAAAACGATTAAACATCAAATGAATCCTCTCCTTTTCTCCGAATAATAGGCTTACTCATATTTTCTCGAGATAGTGCCTCACGAAGCATTTCCGCTCGTACGCGATCTCGCTCAGTAGGTGGCAAAACGTCACCTGCGTAATTCTGTAAAAATCCAGGTTGCATACTAACAACACATTCGTTTAATTTAGTCGCTTTAATACCTTCAATTAACCTTAAATCTACTCCTAAACGAACATTGGAAAGACAGGTAGCAGCTTCCTCACTCGTTAAAATTCGAGCATGTGTTAATGTCCCTAAAGCACGGTATACACGATCTTCTAAGGCAAGCTCTGCTTTTTCCATTAACTTACCTCTTGCATGTCGTTCTTTTTGAATTATTTTTTCAGCGACACTTTGGATATCGGCTAAAATATCATCCTCTGTTTTCCCTAGTGTAATCTGATTTGACACTTGGTAAACATTCCCTATATTTTCACTACCCTCCCCATATATTCCTCTTACCGTCATTCCTAATCGTGTCATCGCATTAATGATTTGATTCATCTGACCCGTAAGTGTAAGGGCAGGCAGGTGCATCATGACAGATGCTCGTAAACCAGTACCAATATTTGTTGGACAACTTGTTAAATAACCAAATGTATCTCGAAATGCGTAAGGCAAAGCTTTCTCTAAGGTACGATCAATTTTATTGGCTTGCTCGTATGCCTTTTGAAGTTGAAAACTCGCCGTCATACATTGAATGCGTAAATGGTCTTCTTCGTTCACCATAATGCTAGTTGATTCGTCATCAGATAAGAGCATGGAGCCAACTCGCTCTTTTTTTGCAAGCTGAGGACTAATCAAGTGCTTTTCCACAAGTATTTGACGCTGTAAAGACGTTAAGTCTTTAATAGCAAAATATGAATAATTTTCTCGAAGTTCTGTACTATCCTTGATTGCATGTGTAACTGCGTGTTCCACCTGTAATGCTTCATCCTCTGTAAAGGCTAATGGAAAACGATAACCATCTAAATTTCGAGCAAGGCGAATGCGTGTACTAATGACAATATCTGAATAATCGTCCTCTACACTCATCCATATCGGTGTAGCACGCTCTAAAAATGACTCAATCATCACGACACATCACCACCTTTAAATTGTAGCTGCTTCTCAAGTTCCTTCGCTTCATCACGAAGCTTTGCGGCCTCTTCAAATTGTTCTTCATCTACAGCAATCTTCATACGTTTACGAATATCTTCAATTTGCTTTTTGATGACATAGACATTGTTTTGGGCACCGGGCATTTTTCCTATATGTTGAGGACCAGCCTGTATACGGTTAAAGAGCTTCGGTAAGTGTTCACCAAAGGTATCATAGCAGCTAGGGCATCCAAACTTACCTTCTTTTAAAAATTGTTTATACGTAAATCCACATTGTGGGCATGTTTGCGGTTGTGGTGGTGCCTGCTGTTTTTCACCCACTTGTTGTTGCTGCCATGTAGGGGAGCCAAACCAATTGGATAATAACTGCTGAATAGATATTGGCTCTTGCTTAAATTCAGCATGAAATGGATGGAACTGCGAGGCACAGACGTCACAATAATGATGCTCTACTTTTTGACCATTTTGAATTTGTGTTACGGTAACTGTCGCATTACGCTGCTTACAATGTTCGCATATCATTCCCATCACCTCTTTATTTGTGCTGTTCATATTTAATCGTTGTTAGCATCGCTCGTAAAATTCTTGCTCGAATAATATCCCGTAACGGGAGTTGCAAATCGAGAGTTGAGCGATCAACTGCTGCTAACATTAATTTCGCTTCTCGCTTTGAAATTACCTGCTCATCAATTAGTCGATACACTAAATCTTCTGTCATTGTTTGCGATGCCCCACCTTCTATTTGCGCGAGGACATCATCAATCAGATCAATTTGTGAATTCGCGCGGACACGTAAAATTCGAATGTATCCACCACCACCACGTTTGCTTTCAACAAGATAACCTCGCTCGACAGTAAATCTAGTATTGATTACATAATTTATTTGTGAGGGCACGCATTGAAATTTATCTGCGATTTCACTACGTTTTATTTCAATATGCCCTTCTCCACCTAATTCAAGCACTTGCTTTAAGTAGCCTTCTATGATGTCTGATATATTACGCATTTTAGGAATACACCTCGCTTACTTCACTGACTTTGACTATCTTTGACTTTCTTTGAGTATATTATACAAAACGCTTGAAAATAATTGCAATTATTTCGCACTTAGAAAAAATTAATTATGCCTATGCCAGGAATAATTGCGTCCGGAATCGGCTTTGTGGTTAGGCGAGCAGGATGTTTTTTGCCCGGAAGCGTAGCGTCAGCAGCTTGATGCAGGTCAGTTAACCGTTATCGTATGGAAGCGATGATTTTTAACTTATTTCTGCAGATGTTTGGACAACCGCTGAAATAAGTTTCTTAGTTATAAGATGCCCTTTTCAGCTATAGAAAAAACGCAAGCATATGCAACTAGCATATACTTGCGTCTATAAAAATTATACCCATCGACCAACTATTGGATAACGCCAATGCTCATCAGATAGAGCCTTCACAATACCGATAATTGGTGCAACAAAATACATGATACCAAAAACAATTAAGAACGGTATACCAATGATTAGGAAGCTTAAAATCCCCGAAATTGTCATTAATACCCCCATTACAACTTGGAACAATAAGGCTTGCACGGAAATACTTTTTACCTCTTCATCTGAGCTAATTAAGAAAAATATAATCGGTACTAACCATGGCGCAAAAAACGCACTTGCGTGTATGATTACCTTAGACCATTTAGTTTCCATTTATATCAATCCTTCCATTTAATTTTTTATTTTATGTACTACTATTTACGGATCTATTTCTTAAATAGTTTCAAATATAAATTGGATTTTAAAATTTTTTTGAAAGGCATGTGATAACCGATGGAATTTAATAACAAACTTGCAAACGAATACGAAAAAGGTATTCGTCGCACGCTCCCTAGCTATGATGCAATGCTACGTTTGACACAAACCTTTTACCAATCTGCGTTACATGAAACAGCTGAATTTTTAGTCGTTGGCTCCGGAAGCGGCAATGAGATTTTACAGCTTGCTGAGAAAAGTCCTCATTGGTCATTTGTTGGTATAGATCCGTCAGAAGCGATGCTACAAATCGCTGGTGAACGTTTAAAATCTCTACCTAATAATATTTCTTTATATCAAGGAACTATACTGGATACTCAGTTACCTGCAGTGAAGTTTGATGCAGCAAGCTGTGTATTAGTGCTTCACTTTATACAAGATGATCAAGAGAAGCTTGCAACATTACAAGAAATAGCGAATAATTTAAAGCCTGGTGCTCCCTTTGTCCTCGTCTCAAAATATGGGCAGCAAGGTTCCTTAGAAACTGAGCTACAATTTGATTTATGGCGTGCTTATTGGCTACAGCATACAAAGCTAACACCATCGGAAGTAGCGGAAATGGAGAAATCCATACGTTCTCTTTCATTTATGCGTGAAGAGGACATTTTAGCACTATTACAGCAGGCAGGTTTTACAAAACCATCTAGATTCTTTGCGACTACTTTATTTGGTGGTTGGATATGTTATAAAGAAAGTTTATTGTGAAGATTTATACACCTGTTAAGCTATAATTAACAGAATTGAGGTGAATGCTGTGATACGTACAATAGGCATTACAAAAGACCAAAAGCTTATAAAGGATTTTCCGCTAGAAGATATACACAAAAACGAATTTGAATGGTACTGGGTCGATTTTAATTGTCCGACCGATGAGGAAGAACTACTGTTAGATACATTTTTCCATTTTCACCCACTTGCTATAGAAGATTGTTTAATGCGTTTACAGCGGCCAAAGCTCGATTTTTATGATGATTTCCATTTCTTTGTTATCCAAAGAGTTAACGAAGAATTAACAGCAGAAGAAGTAAACATTTTTGTTTCTAATAAATTTATTGTTACATTTCATAAAAATTCAGCACCGGAGATAGATCGAGTACAAATGATGCTAGAAAAACAGCCAAAGAATTGGGAACGAGGCACAATCTATTTAACATACCAGGTAATCGATAAAATCGTTGATAACTATTTCCCACTTGTCTATAAGATTGAGGATCATTTAAATGCACTAGAAGATGAGCTTACCTATCAAAGTAACCTTAACGCTATGAAAATTGTGTTTGAATTCCGTAGTGATTTGCTTGATCTACGTCGCACCATATTACCAATGCGTGATCTATTATATCGTATCCTTAACTCTTACCGATTTTCACTAAATAAATCAGAACGAGCTTATTTCGGAGATATTTACGATCATCTGCTTAAACTCACCGAAATGATTGAATCCAACCGTGAACTCACTGCGGATATGCGTGATAGCTATATGGCGATGAGCTCTAGTCGCATGAATGGCATCATGATGACCTTAACAATTGTTTCAACAATCTTTATTCCGCTAACATTTATTGCCGGTGTTTATGGCATGAATTTCGAATATATGCCAGAGCTACATGGGAAATTTAGCTACTTTATTGTACTCGGAATTATGATTTTTATCGCTTTATTTATGCTGGCAGTCTTTAAGCTTAAAGGCTGGTTCAAATTATTTAAACCTTAATTCCTTCGGGACCATCGTCATCGATGACGAGAAGAGCCCGCGCAAAGCGTTTACTCGCACAACATACTAAAGGCACCTGAGATTCTCTAAGGTGCCTTTCTACTGTCAGTAAGGACCACGATCATCAATTTTATGTTCGCCTTGCTGTGGAAATAAAAAGTAAGCGAGTACCCCAGATACTATTGTTGCACAGATAGTAATTAATAGTTGATCTAAGTCTGGTACTTCAGCATAGTAGTTTCTTAACATGTAAACCGAGCCAATCGCTACAATTACCATAACCGGAATAACAAATTTGAAACGCTTCTTTTCCATGTAATACCTCCTCAAAACTATTGTTACGTTCAATCTAAACAGTTCGTATTTTACAGGTTTCCTATTTTAAATTCAATTTACCTATTACCTTTTTAATAGTCTATTTCATGACTTTTAATCGACAGTCGTCTATAATGCCTATAAAAAATAAAGAAATACACTAAAATTTTAACCAAATTTACGACAAAAAATAGTAGAATAGACTAAATACCATATATTCCGAAAAATTAACAAACTAAGCAATTCAATTTTTATATACTACTATGCATTTATAAAGAATGGAGCAAACAGACAATGAGTTGGTTTACAAAAAAGAACGATTCTAGCTACTCAATTACATTAGCACCTGAAAATTATAAAAACAATGTACAATTGGATGTATCAAACTATCCAAAACTTCAAAAACAGTTGCAACTTTTAGATTTAACAATTGAGGATTTAGCCATCATTAAACAACTACAGCCTTTAGCTAAAGATTTAGTTCCTGAAATGGTGGATAAATTTTATGCAGCTATTAGTTTAAGCCAAGATTTGTTAGATATTATAAACAGAACGTCACAAATCGAACGTTTAAAAGTTACTTTACATAAGCACTTGAGTGATATTTTCGAAAGTCATATTAACAACGCTTATATTGATGAACGGAAGGCAATCGCTGAAACCCATGTTCGAATTGGTCTACAATCAAAGTGGTATATCGCCTCATTCCAGTCATTAACAACGACATTTACACGCTTTACAAATGAGTTGGATTTATCGAAACATGATGCCATTCGTGCTATCAATGCCTTCTGCAAAATCATTAACTTCGAGCAGCAGCTTGTAATCGAAGCCTATGAAAAAGAAGAGGAACGCATTCGAGCAGCAGCTGATGATACAAAACACGCACTTGTTACTACCATTCAAAAAACGGCAGAGGAGCTCAATGGGATTAGTGAAGAAACAGCAGCCTCTTTATTAGTCATTTCTTCTCAAACGGACGATATCGCAGTAGCGACTAAACAAGGCTTATCCTTCGTTGCTGATACACAGGAAAAATCCAGACGCGGACAGCAGCAGCTACAAGATCAAAATGATTTAATACAAGTTATTTTGCAAAGTGTAAACAGTCTTGAAGTTACGATGAACCAATTACGCACATCTTCTCAAAAAATATCAGAGATTGTAGGGTTAGTTACGGGAATTGCCGATCAAACCAACTTATTAGCATTGAATGCTTCTATCGAGGCAGCCCGTGCGGGTGAGCATGGTAAAGGTTTTGCTGTTGTAGCAGAGGAAGTTCGTAAGCTTGCAGAAGAGACAAAAAATGCTGTACAAAATGTTTCTCATCTCATTAGAGAAACAGAAAGTAATATTACAACAATGTCTAATTCAGTTATTAACGTGGATCAAAAGATTCAACATAGCGTAGATACACAAAACAGTTTATCTAAATCATTTAATGATATCGCCGATGCTGTTGCTGGAATTCAACAGCAGTATGTAAATACATCCAGAGATATTTCAACAATTTCTAACTTGATTACTGAACTGTCACAAGGAGCTACACTCGTTTCTTCTTCTTCCGATTCACTGATTAATGTGGTAAATGAGTTAAAAATGTAAGCACAAAAAGGGAAACTGACAGTATACGTCAATTTCCCTTTTCACTTTTAATGCGGTAATTCCCGTTTTTGCTTACGATGTTCTCGTCTTGCAGGGCCTGTTTCAAACAGACGTTTTTCTGCATCTGTTTCAGGATAAATTGCAGGAACTGGCTTAGGTTTACCATCATCATCTACTGCAACCATTGTTACAAAGGATTCCGTCGTTAATTTTTCCTCACGAGTTTCAATGTTTCGTGAAATAACCCGAACGTAAACTTCCATTGAAGAACGTCCAGTTGACGAAACAATACTTTCAATTTCTAAAATATCCCCTACATGTGCTGCCGATAAAAAATCAACTGAATCAATAGAGGCTGTAACTACATGCCCTTTCGCATGCTTCATTGCCGTAATTGCAGCAATTTCATCAATATAAGCTAACACTCTTCCACCAAAAATGGAGTTGTGATTATTTGTATCTGGCGGTAATACGAGACGCGTTTGAACAGTACGTGACTGACCCATCGGTATTGCGTTGTTTGTCATAGTTCTTGCAACTTCCCTTCATGAAATGTTTCTTTCGTCATCGTATCGTAGAAAAAGAGTTGATGCAAATTAGAACGATTTTTTCATCGTTATAAATTTCATATCTGTCATTTCCTCAATTGCCCACTTAATACCTTCGCGCCCGTAGCCACTCATTTTAACGCCACCGTATGGCATATTATCGACCCTAAATGTCGGAATATCATTAATAATAACAGCACCTGCTTGTATTTCATCTGCTGCACGTAATGCATCAGGTAGCACATTCGTATAAATGCCAGCATTTAAACCAAGTTCCGACTCATTCACTAGTCGAATAGCGTCGTCTAATGTTTCATATGAAACAATTGAGACGATTGGCGCGAATGTTTCCTGACAAACAACTTTCATATCCGACGTCACATTCGTCATAACAGTTGGCGTTAAAGTACGTTCCGTAAATGTTCCGCCTGTTGCAACTATCGCACCTTGTGACTTTGCTTCGTCAATCCATTGACAAATACGTTCAACTTCTTTTGGATTAATCATTGCACTAACATCCGTATTTGTATCTAGTGGATCACCTACCACTAATTTTTCTGTCTCCGCTACAAACGCCTTTGTAAATTCATCAATAATAGATGCGTGTACATAAATACGTTGTAAAGAGATACAAACTTGTCCAGCAAAATTAAAAGCACCACCGACACAACGTGAAATAATTTTATCAATTGGTGTCGATGGCTCGACAATTACTGCAGCATTGGAACCAAGCTCTAAAGTGACTTTACGCAAGCCTACTTTTTCTTTAATGCCCAAACCAACCTTACCACTACCCGTGAATGTCACCTTTTTCACAAGTGGGTGGGTCACTAGTGTATCACTTAGCTCCCCTCCGCTACCTGTCATAATTTGAAGCGCACCATTAGGTAGACCCGCTTGCTGGAAAATTTCCGCCATCACGATAGAGCTTAATGGCGTTTGCGTCGCTGGCTTTAAGACTACCGTATTTCCCACTGCAAAAGCAGGACCTAATTTATGTGCCACTAAATTGAATGGAAAATTAAATGGTGTTATGGCTGAAATTACACCTAGAGGTTCTCGTTTTGTCCAGCCGATACGATCTCCTGCCCCTGGTGCAGCATCCATCGGTACCGTTTCACCGTTTGCTTGCTTAGCACCCTCCGCAGCAAATTGATAAGTTGCTATTGTACGTTCTATTTCAGTTAAACCTGCCGATATTGGCTTACCTGCCTCTAGGGCTAAAATTTCAGCTAATTCCTCTTTGCGCTGGCGCATTATGTTAACCACTTTATATAATATTTCGGCACGTTCGTAGGCTGTTGTCTTTTTAAACGTTTGGAATGCCTTATGTGCACCTTCTATTGCTTGCTCAACGTCAAAAATTGATGCCTTAGCTACCTTTGCAATAACCTCACCACTATAGGGCGAACTTAGCTCATATGTTTCCTTTGCGTTCTGCCATTGGCCATTCATCCAAAGCTTTGTTTCCTTCATCCTTCAAATGCACCTCCAAAAAATCAAGTTCTTCTTTATTTTATCACGAAGAACTTGAAGCTACAGCTGCTGCACTCATTGCCGCGAACATCGCTGCTTGCTGTGCTTGAATTAATAATTCAATAGATGACATGATCGTCATTGATAAGGATTGTTGCACCTGCGCCATATCATAAATTGCAATTTGTATGGCCATAAATAACACAAATTCACGATGCCATTTTAAAAGTTTCATATCTTTTAACTCATTATATACATCAACAATCTGTTGAAGCTGTACTTGATTCACTTCAAGGATTGCTAAAAAACCAAGTAAAGGATAGTGCATTGTCTTGACCTTTACATCCTGATTCTTTAGTGTGTCACGGATTGTCACAACATTTGGCACTAGATTATTATCATATTGAGCTGATAAGAAAGTCAGTAATTGCGATAGCCATTGAAGCTCATTACCCGCATTAAAATTATACGTACGTAATTCTTTATAATAACGATTCATTGTTTCCGCACGTAGCTCCGCATCATCAGAGGTGCTACTTAACAATACTGCATAAGGAATATCATCGTATGACGTTAAAAACTTATGATGTTTACGGATTGCATCAAATAATGCACGTGCCGCCTGTGCATGTGCACGCTTCTCACTTTCCTCTTCAGTTAAAAACTGTGCACCAATAAAACTAAAGTTCCCACTTCTAAATTTCGCTTCCTTCATTATATTCACGTTGTTTAGTAAATTTTTCACTGCTTGTTCTGGATCTTCTTGCTCCAATAAATTTGCAGCAATACTATAACCTACCGTTGTTCTTAACGGAGATGTCCATGAAGTTTGCTTTTTCATTTCTTGTAATACTTCTTTATATTTAACAGAATCAAAAGGTTTTCCAGATGCCACATATTTGCTAGCTATGGCTAACACAATTTTACGATCCACTGTCCGGCCAACAGCCTTCGAGACATCCTCCACCATATTTGTAAACTGATTTTCAATCATAACGAAATCCATGCTTAACACGCTCCTTTTCCATATTTACGTAATTAAACAAAAAAGGATTCATTCATTTTGGCTCATCATCATAACGTTGGATTGGTTTCATTCCAGCTAGCGTAGTGCAACGAAGCGACAGTAGCACATGATTTTTTATGAAAGCCTCCATCATGCAGCAATATAGCCTCACATAAACTTTCCAAATAAATCAACATAAAAAAACAGCGGCAATACTGTTTGCCGCTGTCACTAAAGTCTTTAAATTAAACCTAATTCCTTTAACTCCTCTGTTGAAAAGGCTCTTGATCTTGTTAAGAATCGTTTCCCTTCAACGCCTTCAAGTGAAAACATACCACCTCTACCATCGACAACGTCTAAGATTATTTGTGTATGCTTCCAGTAGTCGTATTGATTTTTATGCATATAGAAGGGAGCACCACCAATCTCTCCTAGGCAAACATCTTGATCACCTAATAGTAGGTCGCCCTCTGGATAACACATTGGCGAAGAGCCGTCGCAGCATCCACCTGATTGATGAAATATAACAGGACCATGCTTTTCTTTCAATAATTCTTTTAGTGCTAGCGCTTCTTCTGTTGCTTTAACTCGCTCGACCACGCTCATGCACCTCCCTATTGATTAGAAGAAACCAAGTTTGTTTTCACTGTAGCTAACTAATAGGTTTTTCGTTTGTTGATAGTGAGCTAACATCATCTTATGGTTTTCACGACCAACCCCTGACATTTTATAGCCACCGAATGCTGCGTGTGCAGGATAAGCGTGGTAGCAGTTTGTCCAAACACGCCCTGCTTGAATACCACGACCAAAGCGATAGGCTGTATTCATATCACGTGTCCATACACCTGCACCCAAACCGTATAATGTGTCATTCGCGATTTCTAACGCTTCTTCTTTTGTTTTAAATGTTGTTACAGCAACAACCGGCCCGAAAATTTCTTCTTGGAAAATACGCATTTTATTATGTCCTTTGAAGACAGTTGGCTTAATGTAGTAACCATTTTCAAAGCCTGACCCTACATTATTTTTCTCTCCGCCAATTAGACATTCTGCACCTTCTTGCTTACCAATATCTAAGTAAGAAAGGATTTTTTCCATTTGCTCACTCGAAGCTTGCGCACCCATCATCGTATTCGGATCAAGTGGATTTCCAACTTTAATCGCTTCAACACGCTGTAGGACGCGCTCCATAAATTTATCGTAAATAGATTCTTGAATTAATGCACGAGAAGGACATGTACATACTTCACCTTGGTTTAATGCGAATAATACAAAGCCCTCTACTGCTTTATCTAAAAAGGCATCATCTTCGTCCATAATATCCTCAAAGAAGATGTTTGGCGATTTGCCGCCCAATTCTAATGTAACTGGAATAAGATTTTGTGAAGCATATTGCATAATTAAGCGACCTGTCGTTGTCTCACCCGTAAAGGCAATTTTACCGATGCGTGGGTTTGATGCGAGCGGCTTCCCTGCCTCTAAGCCAAAGCCATTGACAACATTTAGTACACCTGATGGCAATAAATCTTCTATTAATTCAACGAGCACCATAATCGAAGTTGGTGTTTGCTCTGCAGGTTTTAACACCACACAGTTTCCAGCTGCAAGTGCTGGTGCTAACTTCCAAACAGCCATTAATAACGGGAAGTTCCATGGGATAATTTGACCTACCACCCCAATTGGCTCATGGAAATGATAAGCGACAGTATCGTTATCGATTTGGCTTACTGAGCCTTCCTGTGCACGTAAAGCTCCCGCAAAATAACGGAAATGATCAATTGCAAGAGGGATATCTGCATTTAATGTTTCACGTACCGCTTTTCCGTTATCCCATGTTTCGGCAACGGCTAGCTTTTCTAAGTTTTGTTCTATGCGGTCCGCAATTTTAAGTAAAATGTTTGCACGCTCTGTTGCGGATGTTTTTCCCCATGCATCTTTTGCGGCATGTGCTGCATCAAGTGCAAGTTCAATATCCTCAGCAGTAGAACGAGCTACTTGTGTAAAAACTTGTCCAGTAACAGGTGTCACATTGTCAAAGTATTGTCCTTTCACTGGAGGTGTCCATTCCCCACCAATGTAATTTTCATATTTCTCTTTAAATTGAACTACCGACCCTTCAGTGTTTGGAAATGCATAAACCATTTTACTTCTCCCCTTTACACAAAATGATGAGAAAATAATCTACAAATATCGTCATTTTTTATCGAAATAACAATAATTTCATAGATACCCTCTTACACAATATATTGTCAGAAACGAAAAATAATTTCAACTTTTTTAAAATTTTTTAGATTCCTATTAAAATTCGTTTGTGATTAAGGAAGCAGATTGGTATGAAAGCACAAGGAATGAGGTAGTAGAACGACGAGGAGACCCACGAAAGTTGTTTTTCTGAAGTGAGTTATATTTCCTAGAAAAGCTTCTAGAATTCACGGTGTGACCAACTATAATGTATACTTAAAAATAATATAAATGTATAGGAGAACAGTATGCGCATTAATAAATATTTGAGTGAAACAGGCATCGTATCTCGTCGCGGTGCGGATAAATGGGTAGAAGAAGGTAAAGTAACAATTAATGGTGAACTTGCTACAATCGGTAGTCAAGTAGAAGCTGGTGATCTGGTTTGTGTTGATGGAAAAGAGGTAAAGAAAGAAGAACAGCTCGTATATATTGCCTTAAACAAACCAGTAGGAATTACAAGTACAACTGAACGTCATATAAAAGGAAATGTCGTTGATTTTGTCAATCATCCTCTTCGCATTTTCCATATTGGACGACTAGATAAAGAGTCAGAGGGGCTATTATTACTGACAAATGATGGTGACATCGTCAATAAAATTTTACGTGCTGAAAATCATCATGAAAAAGAATATATCGTGCAAGTCGATAAACCCATTACGGAGCAATTCATCAAAAAAATGGGAGCGGGTGTCAATATTTTAGATACTACAACCCTACCTTGTCATGTCGAAAAAATATCTGATAAAGTCTTTAAAATCATTTTAGAGCAAGGTTTAAATCGCCAAATACGTCGTATGTGTTCAGCACTTGGCTACTCCGTTAAGCGTCTACAACGCATTCGTATTATGAATATTAAGCTTGGCAATTTAAAAGTTGGACAGTGGCGCGATTTAACAGATAAAGAACGAACAGAACTATTTAGACTACTTAAATACACACCAAAATAAAGCAGTTTAAGGGGATAGAACTATGCTGTCAATTCAAAGTACTGAGCAGTTAACTGGAGCACGTGTTAGCGGGGATTTTTGGGATTTAGATGAGCTTATTAATGCTATTTACAAAATAACTGGTGATGAAAACAAGTATTATGATTATCAAGGAGCGCGCCTCCGCATTCTTCGTGTTTGTTATAATCTACGTCAAGCTGCCCAGGGGGAGCATCAGCTTGAGTTTGTTAGCAATGGTCTCAATAAAAGTGTTTTGATACAGCATGAACTAATTTTCCCCCACAAAAATGCTTATTTCGCAGCAGAAATTCTTTGGCCTGAGCTAATCTTTACTGCTATCGCTTTAAACGATTTCATTCGCCTACATCAGGAGCTAATTGATTCTTCTGATTGGAATATTGATGTTGCCGCCATTCGTAAATTCCAGGCAGCGGTTGCTAACTGTTTAGAGCAGGAGCTTAATGAGGAAGAATACTTAGTATTTTTAAGAATGCTCCATACTAAAAGTCCATTAACATTTCGGTATGCAACACAGTACATCGATGTTTTAAACTTAGAGTATATTCACCTAAGCTTGGAGGAACGTAAAACCCAATTAGCATCATTTGCTCTCCGATTAATGTTAGAAGACGATGAATATGAACTGCTAAAATCACAACTCATGGAAGCCGCGATTACTACAAAAAAATCGTTACATGAAATTGAAATTAAAGCTAAATATCCTGAAACTATTTTGTGGTAAATAGGAAGCGCCGCCTCAACTAATTTTGAGACGGCGCTTGTAAATAAAATATGGCGATTGGGCTAAACAAGTAGCCCTCATCTAGGTAAACAATATATTATTTTGTTTTTCAACACAATGAGCCGACTCACCTAACTTTGAAACAGCTATCTTTCTTCCTTTAAATTGTTGTGTAAGCCATTTTTCTAATAACTTCCTCGTGCTGTGGATAGTCAGCTAAAAGCTCCTCTTGTGTAAATAATTCGAAGTCTTCAAAATCAAAGCCTGGTGCAACCATGCAGCCTACTAAACTAAATGCCTCTGCATCCTCTACAGATGAGCCAAATATAGTATTTTTCGGTACTGCTATTTGTGGTACTTCTCCTGACTCGACATCTAATCCAAGCTTCTTCGCCTCATATGTACCATCAGGGAAAATCATATGGACTGTTAGCGGACTGCCAGCATGATAATACCAAAGCTCGTCCGATTTTAAACGATGCAAATGCGATATATCCTGTGAACGAAGTAAGAAATAAATACTCGTATAAATTGGTCTCTGTACATCTCGTACAGCCATATCCTCAGATGCTCTAAACGAGGATATGTAATACCCTCCCTCAGGATGCTCTGCTAAATTTAATTTCTCAATAAAATATTGTGCTGAATACTTCATAAAACATCACTCCTTTCGTCCACATTACCAAATAATAAAAGATGAATGCTACTGCTTTCTGTTATTTTCAAGCATCTATCTATACTATAAAAGGCATCTCATCTTCCGAGATGCCCTCATCTTTTATAAACCACCTAAATAAGCAGCCTTTACTTGTTCACTCTCTTGAAGCTCTTTTGCTGTGCCCGATAATACTATACGTCCTGTTTCAAGTACGTACGCACGATTGGCTACGGATAAAGCCATATTGGCATTTTGCTCAACAAGTAATACGGTTGTACCTTCTTTATTAACTTGCTCAATAATATTAAAAATATTTTTTACCATGAGTGGCGCAAGCCCCATTGAAGGTTCATCCATTAATAACAATTTTGGTTTTGCCATTAATGCTCGACCCATCGCTAGCATCTGTTGCTCACCACCAGATAATGTACCTGATTGCTGTTTACGGCGCTCCAACAGACGCGGAAATAATTCATACACATGCTCTAGATCCTTTTTGATACCAGCTTTATCGTTACGGAGATATGCTCCAAGCTCTAAGTTTTCTTCAACAGACATATTTGCAAAAACACGGCGTCCCTCTGGAACATGTGAAATTCCTGATTTTACAATTGTCTGTGCAGCTTTCCCTGCGATAGAGAAGCCCTCATATTCAATGATGCCACCCTTTGGTTTTAATAAGCCTGACAATGTTTTTAATAATGTACTTTTACCAGCACCATTTGCACCAATTAACGTTACGATTTCACCCTCATTTACTTCTAAAGAGAGGCCCTTTAATGCTTGAATGTTACCGTAAAATACATCTATATTTTGTACTTTTAGCATTAGCTGATAACCTCCTCGCCAAGATAAGCTTCAATTACCTTTGGATTGTTGCGGATTTCTTCTGGTGTCCCATCAGCGATTAATTGGCCGTGATCGAGCACGTATATACGTTCACAAATTCCCATAACTAAGCTCATATCATGCTCAATTAGAAGAATTGTTAAGCCAAATTCTTTACGAATAAACGCTATTAATTCCATTAAATCATGCGTCTCCTGCGGGTTCATCCCTGCTGCTGGCTCATCTAATAAAAGTAGCTTAGGTTTCGCAGCAAGAGCACGAGCAATTTCTAGACGGCGCTGCATCCCATAAGGTAAATTTTTCGCAAGTTCATCCTTATAAACATCTAAGCCAAAGATTTTTAAAAACTCAATAGATTGATGCTCCATTTCTGTCTCACCTTTAAAATGATTCGGTAAGCGGAAAATAGAAGACCACATAGAATGCTTTGCAAGTGAATGGTTCGCTACCTTAACATTATCTAAAACAGATAGCTCTTTAAATAAACGAATATTTTGGAATGTACGACTAATACCTTTTTGAGTAACTTGATATGGTGCAAGCCCGTTTAACTTTATACTGTCAAATGTAATCGTGCCCTCAGTTGGCTTATACACCCCAGTAAGCATGTTAAAGCTCGTTGTTTTACCAGCTCCATTAGGCCCTATAAGACCTACTAGTTCTCCTTGATTTAGGTACATATTAACGCCCTGTACCGCCTTTAAACCACCGAATTGAATGCCCATGTTTTCAACATTGATAAGAAGGTTTCCAGTCATTATTTTGTACCTCCTTTTTTACCGAATTTAAATAAATCTGTAACTTCCTTTGTTCCCATCAAACCTGTTGGACGGTACAGCATTACCACTATTAAGACTAAGCTATAAATAATCATACGTGTTTCTGGGAAGTTTGCTAAATATGCTGAGACTACTGTTAAGAAAACCGCGGCTATGACAGATCCTGAAAGACTGCCTAAACCACCAAGAACTACATAGATTAAAATATCAAAAGATTTTAAGAAACTGAAAGTTGTCGGTTGAATAATGTAAAAATTATGTGCAAAGATGGCCCCTGCAAGGCCAGCAAAGAAGGAACCAATTGCAAAAGCAACAACTTTATAGTAGGTTGTGTTAATACCCATCGCATCTGCCGCAATTTCGTCCTCACGAATCGAAATACATGCGCGTCCATGACGGGAATTTGTAAAGTTCGAGATTACTAAAATTGTTAGAACAACACCTATGAATGCATAAGTCCAATTTGATAAATATTCAACCTGCATCCCTGCTGCGCCACCAACATAATCCGTATTTAAAAAGATAATACGTATAATTTCCGCAAAACCTAGCGTTGCAATTGCTAAATAGTCACCCTTTAAACGTAACGTCGGGATACCTACAATTAAACCTGCTGCTGCTGCTGCAAGTGCCCCTAAGAAAATAGCTAATGGGAACGGAAGCATTAATTTAGTTGTGATAATGGCAGAAATATATGCCCCTACCGCTAGAAAGCCGGCATGCCCAATCGAAAACTGACCGGTAATACCAATGACAATGTGTAAGCTAACCGCAAGCATAATGTTAATACACATTGTGATCAACATATTTTGATAGTAAATATCGAGAAAGTTCGTTGAAATAAGCACCTGAACAACTGCATAGATGACTAGCGCTAATACTGCATAGCCCCAGAAAACTTTAGATTTTTTCATAATCACCATTCACCTACACTTTCTCACGGGCATTTTTACCAAAGATACCCGATGGTCTGAAGATTAAAATTAAAATTAAAATAACAAATGCCGCTGCATCACGCCATAGAGAGAAACCAAGTGCACTTACGAATGATTCCACAACACCGAGCAACATACCGCCAACCATGGCACCAGGAATAATACCAATACCGCCAAGTACTGCCGCTATGAATGCTTTAACCCCTGGAATAACACCCATTAATGGATCGATTTTTGTGTAATATACCCCGAATATAACACCTGCTGCACCCGCTAAGGCTGAACCTATTGCGAATGTCGCTGAAATTGTATTATCTACATTAATGCCCATTAACCGTGCTGCATCGGCGTCATGAGAAACAGCACGCATCGCTTTCCCGATTTTTGTTTTATGTACGATGAATTGTAAAAGAATCATCAGTACAATTGAGACAGATAAAATTAATATGGATGTACTACTAATTTGAACACCAAAAATATCAAACGATTTATTTTTAATGACATCAGGATATGCCGCAGGTTGCGCACCTCTGAAGAAAATCGTTGTATATTCGATTAATAGCGATACACCGATTGCCGTAATTAAAGCAGCAATACGTGTGGCATTTCGCAAACGCTTATAAGCAATACGTTCAATTAAAACACCAAAGATTGCACAGACTGTCATTGCCAATAATAGTGCTGGAAAGAAACCAAGCTCCCATTTAGCCATTGCATAAAAGCCAATAAATGCCCCAATCATGAAGACATCTCCGTGGGCAAAGTTAATCAGCTTAATAATCCCGTATACCATCGTATACCCCAGCGCTATTAATGCGTAGATACTACCTAATGAAATACCATTCACAAGCTGCTGTATCCATTCCATGAGCGTTCACTCCTTATTATTTTTTGAAAAGTGCAAAAATAGGACTTACTTCTACATGTTATTATTGAAAATAGAGTAAATTGTGTCCTCTTAAAAATTTTTTCATCATCTATCCATTTCGCTTTGGTGTATCTGCATTCATCTCATCACCTTCAATGGTGGGAACCTTTACTGAATAAGAGAAAACAAAAAGGGAAGGCGTGTTTACCCGCCTCCCCTTGCCTAGAAAACATTAAGGATTAACTTTAGAGTTGAACACTTGTTTACCGTCTTTAAATTCAAGAACTGTTGCTGTTTTAATTGGGTTATGATTTTCGTCAACTGAGAAAGTACCTGTTACTAAAGAAAGATCTTTTGTGTCAGCTAGTGCATTTTTAATTGCTTCTCCATCCGTAGAGCCTGCACGTTTAATAGCATCAGCAATGTAGTAAATTGAGTCATAGCCAAGTGCATTAAATGCATCTGGTGCTTTATCATTGTTCGCTGCTTTAAACGCCTTTACGAAGTCTTGAATTTTTTGATCTGGGTCTTCTGCAGAGTAGTGGTTTGTGATGTACGTGTTATTTAGCGCTTTCGCACCAGCTAACTCTACTAATGTTGGTGAATCCCAACCGTCAGCCCCCATCAGTGGTACATCAATACCCATTTCACGTGCTTGTTTCACAATTAAACCGACCTCTTCATAGTATCCTGGGATAAAAATAAAGTCTGGCTTCTCTCCTTTAATATTTGTTAACTGTGTACGGAAATCAGTATCCTTCGCTACATACGCTTCTTCCTTTACAACTTTCCCGCCATTTTCTGTAATTGTTTCTTTAAATGATTTCGCAAGGCCTTTTGCATAATCAGATGCGTTGTCCGCAAAAATAGCTACATTTTTAGCTTTCAATTCATTAGAAGCGAAGTTTGCTGCTACAATCCCTTGGAATGGATCGATGAAACAAGTACGGAATGCATACTCATTAATGCTACCGTTATCATTTACTGTAATGTTTGGAGCAGTACCAGAACCAGTAACGATTGGGATTTTATTTTTATTCGCAATTTGCACAGTAGCAACTGTATTACCAGAAGTTGCTGGGGCTAACATTGCTACTACTTTATCTTGTGTTGCTAGTTTAATAGCTGCTGCAGTAGCCTCCGAGTTTTCTGATTTGTTATCTACTTTAATAAGGTCAATTTTTTTACCGTCGATCCCACCATTGTCATTAATTTCTTTAACAGCAAGCTCTGCACCTAGAGCAATTGACGAACCATAGGAAGCTACGTTACCCGAAAGTTCTAAGTTTGCACCGATTTTAATCGTATCACCGTCAGTAGAACCGCCACCGCCTGAAGATGATCCTCCCGAACTTGAACTACCTCCATTACCACAGCCCGCAAGAACGCCTGCAAGTAATGAAGATGCCACTAAAAGTGAGCCAAACTTTTTAAGCTTTTTGTTCTCTCGCATAATTTTATTCCCCCTAAGTTTTTTCAAATGTTAGATATTTCTGATAATTATAAACAATCCGCGGCATTTCCTCAATAACAAAAATAACCAAATAATAATTTATAACTATCTATTACTAAGTCGATATATTATTCAATTAAACCTTTTACATTGTAAAACATTCTTTATTTTTAGTCTAGAGTGATTTTTCTGTATAATTAGTAATTTAAGAATTATCTATTAATTCGGAGTGAACATTACTATAAAACTATTATTTTTTTTACAATAAAATCTCGTTAAAAAATTGCTAGATCTAGAATACAAAGCGCTAAAGCGTTTTCGCAAAGTATTAATACGGAATTACAGTACTTAGCGGGCGCAATCGGAGTAAGATTTTTTCATAGTCGAATCCATAAAAAAACTTAGAGCTAGGTATTTCTACAGCTCTAAGCTTTTTTCAATGCAAACACACAGAGGCGTTCGTTAATATTTGTTTCATGTTCAAGATGAACCTCATGGATTAATTCAAAAGGCGTCCCATGATGTAAAAACTGTAAATAATCATACGGTGGGTAATATAAGATAATATGAATTTCACGCATATGCTGTTCATAAGACTGCCATATATTATGAATTACTGTACGAAAAATATGAATTGAAAACGGATTGAAAAAAAAGAAAACGGTGTCGCTTGGCTGAATAGCATAGTCCTCCGCTATTGAATGAATAAAGGATATCGGTGCTTGAGCACTCTTTTTATGAAGATAGCCACTTTTATTATTTTCAGCCTCTGCATAAAAACCTGCATCCATTTCTACCCCAATTGTCGGAATATGAAATTTATCATGTACATAAATAGGAACTCTCCCTTTTCCACATCCCATATCGATAAACACTGGATTATCAGGCATTTCATACTCTGCAAATAATTGTTCTAAGCCAGCATACGGTGTTGGCTCATAGCGATGATAATGAGCTAGTTTAGGGAAGCCGTATTGTTCACCTACTGTGTTAATATGTAAATATTTATCAAATTGATGTTCATTCATACTATTACTCCTAAAAAAAGAATGATTAATTTTAGCACGATAAAAAGAAAAAACCATCCCCAAAAGTTTTGAGGGCACTTGGTGAGGCTTTGTGTTGTTAGCGATTTTTTGATGTTTATCAGCGATTATCTGGTTTTATCAGCGATTCTTTATTGTTTATCAGCGATTTATCTGGTTTTATCAGCGATTCTTTGTTGTTTATCAGCGATGTTCCCGGTTTTATCAGCGATTCTTTGTTGTTTATCAGCGATGTTCCCGGTTTTATCAGCGATTCTTTGTTGTTTATCAGCGATGTTAAAAGTTTTGGAATATCGTCCTCCCCGGTTTTAAACAAAGAGCATTGCAACTATTAATAAGGCAAGCAAACAACAATCGTATAACAGTTCCTTGCTTTAGCTGCTCATCGCCTTTGTTAGGCCATGTAGGTCCTCCATTTTCGTCAGGTCGTTGCATTGGACCGATACAATATGGTCTTTCCCCCTGCTTATCACCATTTTGAAGCTATTTTACATTGCTCTTCTATTGACAATGTCTTCCTAGGCGAATTATCATTGATTGCGAATGATAATCATTGATAATTCATTCATATGGTTAACTAAAAAATGAATAGGGGGGAAAGTATGATTATTGTTACAAATCGTATTCAAGTAAAACCCGGCTTTGCTGCAAAAATGGCACCGAACTTTACAAAACCAGGACCTCTACAGCAGTTTGAAGGCTTCCATAAAGTGGAGGTATTAATTTCAACTGATGATCCGACTTATGACGAAATGAGCGTCAATATGTACTGGGAGTCCAAGGAGCATTTCCAAGCTTGGCGTAATAGTGATGCATTCGCTGCAGCTCATCACCGTCCTGGACAAAGTGCTGAGGGAGGAAAGCCTGAAAACAGTCCACTTATCGGTAGCAAAATAGTTATAGCCGAATTAGCTTCTTCGATTGAAGCGTTACGCTAATTTTTAACTTCTTTCAGCAACTGAAAGAGTAACAACTAAAATATCTTCTGATTCTATCTAAAACATCCTGCATTTTTGAAAATGCAGGACTTTTTTGAATTATTGCATGAAAATAACTAAAACATAGCCAAGTATTGATAAGCAAACCGAACCGATAAGTCCTGCAATAAACGCTTTTACGCCTAATTGTTTAAAAGTTTTTATCTCTACATTTAAACCTAGTCCAGCCATCGCCATCCCAATTAAAATATAAGCGATATTTACAAATGTTTGCGCTACATTAGCTGGTACAATCCCTAACGAATTAATAGCACTCATCGCTAAAAAACCAAGAATAAACCATGGAATTATCGACAGCGAAAACCTTTCTTTTTCTTGCTCCTTATCAATTCTTCGATATAAAATACCGATGACAATAGCTACCGGTACAAGCAATGCGACACGTGTTAGCTTCACAATAACCGCCGTATCAACAGCTTCATTTCCACCAGCTGAGGCTGCTGCAATAACATGAGCAATTTCATGTAGCGTGCCTCCCGCAAAAATACCATATTCAGTAGGTGTTAAGTTAAATACTGAATATAACACCGTGTAGACTAATGTGAAAACAGTCCCTAGTAATGCGACTATCGCTGCGCCCACTGCCGTTTCTTTTTCATTCGCCTTAATTTGGGGAGCAATAGCGACAACAGCAGCAGCCCCACAAATAGCTGTACCACAAGCTGTTAATATGCCTAGCTTTTTATCTACATGAAATACCTTCGTTAAGCCGTATACAACCACTAAAGCAAATACTAGATTAATAAAGGCAATAAGAAAAACATTCGCGCCAGCATTGTAAATATCC
Source organism: Lysinibacillus sp. NPDC095746 (assembly GCF_044763535.1). Taxonomy (NCBI): domain Bacteria; kingdom Bacillati; phylum Bacillota; class Bacilli; order Caryophanales; family Bacillaceae; genus Lysinibacillus; species Lysinibacillus sp. NPDC095746. The sequence continues at coordinate 83,416 of NZ_JBIWGL010000007.1, read as the reverse complement.
GCTAAGTTTAAACGCATCCCCAAAAAAATAATACCGAGGCGTAACAATTTTTTACTTGAAAATGTTATACCTGTTTGCCAAGAATCCTGCACCTTAAAAGCTGCTCTCCAAGCCATACCTAATATAATGGCAATGACAAGCTGCCCTAATATTGAGAAGAACGGGAATGTCGAAATATACTTTGCTACTAAGGCAATTATGAGTGTCAACAATATCCCCTTCATAAACGCTGGGGTCAGGAAACTTTTTACCCTATGCTGCCTATTATCCATGTTGTTCACTTCTTTCATCCTTGATGATTTTACTTTATTAGAAAGTTAATCATCAGTAAAATACATATATATAATCATAATTATTAATATTTCTAATGATAGGAGTGATGATATGCAATTTGATGCTTTAAGAACGTTCATCACACTGGTGGAGGTCAATAATTTTACGAAAGCCTCCGAAATACTTCATATTTCGCAGCCCAGTGTCAGTTTACACATTAAAAATTTAGAGCAAGAATTTCAAACGACTTTATTTATCCGTTCGCCAAAATCTGTACAAATCACACCAACTGGAGAAATTTTATATAAACGAGCTAAGCAAATGATGGCCATTGCCGAGGCAGCAAAAGAAGATATTTTAACCTATCACCATGAAATTCAAGGTACACTTGTGATTGGCGCTAGCTTTACTATTGGGGAATATATATTGCCTCCTATCATAGCAAGCTTACAACAGCAATTCCCTCAGCTAGAGCTTCAAGTTATTATTGGCAATACGAAAGAAATCATTCACTATACGAAATTGTTACAAGTTGATATCGGTCTTATTGAAGGACAAGCACACGACCATGAACTTCTTATTAAACCGTTTATGCAAGATGAATTATTTATTGTCAGTGCGAGTAATCACCCTCTTGCAAAGAAGGCAACGATTACGGTTTCAGACTTGCAGCAACAAAATTGGGTTGCACGGGAAGAAGGCTCAGGCACACGTTATTATTTAGATCATTTATTTAGAGCAAACGGGCTTCAAGTACGTTCACTTCTTACTATTAGTAGTAATCAAGGTGTGAAAGAAAGCGTTATACAGGGGCTTGGACTTTCATTACTATCCGCTAGTGTCATCGAGCGCGAATTAAAAAATGGCGATATAAAAATCTTACCCCTCGAGGAACAGTATTTTATACGAACATTTTCTTATTTGTGCTCGCCTACAATGAAAAATAAACGCAATGTTGACATTCTTTTAGAGGCACTACTAAAAAAGGCTTAAATAGTATAACTCTTCGGAGTCAAGTCCTTAATATTGTGTAAAATTCTATACAATGTTCTTCAACTCTGACTTTAGTTTAGTCAAATTGTCCAGCTTATGTTGGAATTCGCCGCTAAAAGTGTGAGTTGCGCGCTAACCAAAGGAAGAACGCCGCTAAAACACGAAATCCCGCCGCTTCGGCAAAACGAGGGGTCGATTTCCGTACCAACTGGGCGCATTGTAGCTGACGCTTCGCTTTCGCTACAGAAAACATTTGTTGCTGACGCTTCGCTTTCGCACAGAGCAAAGCTTCCTGGGTGTGTCCGATGAGCGGCTTCGCTTTAGTGTCTCGGGCCAACACGATGTTGGTCACGAAGGCGTTATCACAGGATGTGATGGTTTTAGCCTTCGTTCTTCTCTATCACTAATCTCCAAGGAGTCGCCCAGTCTCCACTACAATCAACATTTGCATGGCGTACTTTATAGTAAAATGTCATCTCTAAATTATATGTAACACTTACCACAACGATGGGGTGATTTCCGTTCCACACAGTATGTACCTTCTAGCATGAACTAAAACTTCAGCAATAATATTTATCTGAGCGAGAGCGAAGCGACAGCACCGCAACACTCGCAAAGATTCCATTGTTCATTTTTTTACCATTTGAATGTTAGAGTTTTACTACTCGCTAATCTTACTTTATAATTCTCGGATTTAGACGTTTAAGCTCCTGCTTATGCTCAATAATTTCTACAAATTTCAATGCTGCTCGTGATAAAGGTACGCTTTTTAAATAACACATGCCAATGCTTCGTGTCGGTATACTTTCTGTTAATGTTAGTTCATATAAAAATCCTCGCTGCAAATAATCATTAGAAAATTCTTTCGTCACACAAGCAATTCCTAAATTACTGCGTGCAAATTCCAGCACTAGATCATGTGAACCAAGCTCAAACTCCGGTTCAATGAAGATCCCTCTTGCAAATAAATAATCTTCTACATACTTTCTTGAGTTTGATTTTTTCTCTAAAAAAATAAGCGGAAACTTTAACAGATCCTCAAAGCTTAAGCTTTTTGATGCCAACGTTTTGTACTTCTCGCCGCATACAAAAATATCCTGAACCTCGGTGCAAGCGGTTAACTGTAATGTCTGATCCTCTATCGGAAAATTACAAAGTCCTATATCAACCTCACCAGATTTAATAAAGTTACAAATTTCCGAAGTCGTTCCATTTAACATTTGTAATTTTATATTTGGATACATTGTATGAAACGTCTCTAGATAAGGCATTAAATAAAAACGAGAAATAGTGTCCCCAACGCCAATTTTCAGTTGACCTGTTGTTAAATTTTTGAATTCTAGCAGCTTCTCCTCACCAGCATCTAAAAGGCCTAACGCGGAATTTGTATACTCATATAAAAGTTTACCCTCCGTTGTTAACGTCACCCCTTTAGGTGTGCGGTTAAAGAGACGTGTACCTAGCTCCTTTTCTAATTGCATCATAGCTTGGCTAACAGCTGGTTGAGTCATATATAAATCTTTAGCCGCACTTGAAAAGCTATTATTTTTAGCAACAATACTAAAAACACGATATAAATCTAATTTCCCTATCATATAAGCACCTCTTATAGCTATTATACGAACTATTAATTTTACTTATATCACTAAAGGGGCGTATAGTAAAACTATATTGGTTTTATTTAACATACATTTACCCATTTAATAAGGAGAGATTATTTTGGAACGTGTAGTTGGTACAGTAGTAAGAGGTCTTCGTGGTCCAATCATTAACGAAGGCGATAATATTGAGCAAATCGTTGTTGATACAGTATTAAATGCAGCAAAGACTGAAGGTTATTCCATTGAAGATCGTGACATTGTCACAGTAACAGAATCTGTCGTAGCGCGTGCACAAGGTAACTATGCATCCATTGATGATATCGCAGCTGACGTAGCTGCTAAATTTGGTGATGATACTGTTGGTGTTATTTTTCCAATTCTAAGCCGTAATCGTTTTGCTAACTGCTTACGTGGTATTGCAAAAGGCGTAAAAAAAGTAGTTCTTATGCTTAGCTATCCATCTGATGAGGTGGGGAATCACCTAGTTGATATCGATGAGCTAGATGTAAAAGGGATTAATCCTTGGACAGATACTTTAACTGAGGTTGAATTCCGTGAGCATTTCGGGTATAAAAAACATACATTTACAGGTGTAGATTATATCGAATATTATAAAGAACTAATCGAAGCTGAAGGCGCTTCTTGTGAAGTTATTTTTTCAAATAACCCAAAAACAATTTTAGACTTTACGAAGAGTGTGTTAACTTGTGATATTCATACACGCTCACGTACAAAACGTATTTTAACGGCAAACGGCGCTGAAAAAATATACAGTCTTGATAATATTTTATCTGAACCTAATAATGGTTCTGGCTTTAACGCGGAGTATGGTCTACTTGGTTCAAATAAAGCTACTGAAGATAGCGTAAAATTATTCCCACATACATGCCAACCGATTGTTGATGGCATTCAAGCAAAAATCAAAGAAGCTACTGGTAAAACAGTGGAAGTAATGGTTTATGGTGATGGCGCATTCAAAGACCCTGTGGGTAAAATATGGGAGTTAGCCGACCCGGTTGTTTCACCAGCTTTCACTGCTGGATTAAATGGCACGCCAAACGAAGTAAAACTAAAGTATTTAGCTGATAACGATTTTGCAGATCTTCGCGGCGAAGAATTAAAAGCAGCAATTTCGGAGTATATCCAAAACAAAGATGAAGATTTAACTGGGAAAATGGCTGCTCAAGGTACAACGCCTCGTCGTTTAACAGATCTAATTGGCTCTCTTTCAGACTTAACTTCAGGTTCAGGCGACAAAGGAACACCGATGATTTATATTCAAGGTTATTTCGATAACTATACAAAGTAATTTTAAAAAAAGTGCGAGCAACCAGCTCGCACTTTTTCTACTGACATATTTATATTTTTATATACTACTTTACTTTTGAAGCACTAAATATTACACCAGCAGCTTCATCATATTTTAAGTTATACCGAATCGTATCTTTCTCTACAGTTGTTTCATTCTTTTGATAGTCATAACTTTCGTCAAACAAACGTAAATCCTTCAACACAGCACCAATATCGTTTTGGCTTAAGTCTGGGTTTGTCATACCTATTAACAATCCCATGGAAAGTATGATATCCATCCCTTCTCCTTGCCCCACCATAATCAACTCATGTACTGCGCCTTTTTCATCAATATTTTCAATTAAAGTAATATCCTTACCCAACTTTGAAGTAATTGTTTCTTCTTCTTTCTTTGTATTTTCAAGGGAATATGAGAAGTCTAGTTTTTTTACTGCTTTGTTGAATGCCTCTATAAATTCTTCTTGATTATTATAAAGTGGCAGCGTGGTTGCCTTTCCAATTATCATCGGTGAGACAAAGTAGACGCCTGCTATTACGGTAGCTATAGTACGTTTCTTCTTAGTAAGCCGCCCCTGTTTCCATATAAGAAATACGCCCAAAGGAGGAAAAATAATTAACCAAAACCACATAAACCAAGCTGTTTTAAAAATGGAGGTTCTACGTTTTGACTCTGCTTTATGCATCATCTTTCTTTCCCCCTTTTAACAATTCTTCAATTTTAATAGTAAATATATATTTTTTAGCATTATCTGTACCTACATGCAAGGAGTCTTTTAATATATTTACAACATTTTTATCATATGGTGTGTTCTTTTCATCTTCCATTAAATGATTAAAAAGTGACTTCCCTTCAAAATCAGCCGTCTTAATATGAAAGCTTTTTTGTAGTAATTGTTCCCCTTCTAATCGTTGAAGTTTCTTTTGATATTGTGAAATTACTGTTGGTGTTTCTGTTTTTTTGACCAATAATTTATAAAGCTTTTTAGCATCCCCATATTGCTTTTGGTAAAATGCTTCTTCTGCATCGCTCGTTAAAGACTCTACTGTTTCAGTATAAAAAGATTTAATCTTATCCAACTGTTTTATCTTCTGAGCCTCTTGGATAATGCTGAAAGTTTCTTCGTAATCTTTTTTATCCCTAGCATTTGTAGCTTTATAAAGTAATTCATCGATTTTTTCATTGTCTTTCATTTGTTTTAATAAACCACTAGCTTTTTGCTTAATCTCGTCATTAGAACGTCGATTTTCTTTGATATAAACTGCATAGTCTTTAGCTACAGAATATTCCCCTGCATTAACCTTAGATTCAGCTAATTCATAAATAGCATTCACAGACTTTTGAATAAGACTATCTGTTTTACTACTACCTTTATTCAATTCGTAAATCTTTTCAAGTTCACTAATAGCTCCCTTATAATCTTTACTGTTATATAAATTCGTTGCCATTGTATAATAGTTTTCCGCCTTCACTTGATCCTCATCTATTTTGGGCTCCGGTGTTGAAGGCACAGGTTTTTTTGGAGCAGGTTTTGATATATTGCTACTGCCATTAGATGTACTACCACCATTATGATAATGATATTCTCCGTATTGTAATCCCCATTTTTCACAGTTAGTTCGACAAGTATGTCCTCCATTACTATCCGTTCTACCTGGATGGGCACTTGCTGTAAACGGTAATAGTAGTAAAAAACTGCAAACTAATACACTAATTTTTGACAAATAACCACTTCTCACTACTTCTTCCTCCTATCTACAATAATTGACATATTTTATCTTATATCATATTTCCCATGACGCAAAGATAAAAGAGAGAAATAGGAGTTTTTTAGTTTTAGCAAAAATCCCTCACAAGAAGACGATTGTAACGATTAAAAACTCCCTAAGTGAGAATGACAGAAATCGAGCCTGCATGTCCCATTCTGTAAAAGGATACGCCACCATTGCTTACTTCCTCATACTCATTATAAATTTTTAACTTCATGTTGATTGATTAAGGTTTTACTCCATCATTTAACCAATGTTCGCTTGTTTGAGCATGATTCTGTCTCACAAATTTCCGTAGGTATTATTCATAATGAACTGTTTTCATGCATATATTTATAAAAAGCTCCTCATATGTGGGACGGGTCTGGATTAGTGCAATAACTTGCTCTTTTGAGATTTCATACAGGCTCGCTTTATACACCATATGAACCTCTTCAACCCCGCCACAATATCAGATACTCCTCTCATTTTCTCCATTATTAATTTCGGAATCCACCTCTTTTTTTATTATTATTTTGATACACACCGCGGATTTGATATATCAAAATAATATTAAACGACATTAGAATATGCAGGCATTTTTACCTATCTCAAATACCTTGCGCTCCATTCAATATTTTTCGAATCGTCAATAACAAATTGATCTTAAAGTCACATTTAGATACTCGCACAAAATACGGGATACCATTCGAAATTTCTACCTAGCGGCGTCCCAAAATACCTTTTAACGCATAGCATCACTTGAAAGAATAAGCGTTTTCCCGTCATTTCTTAGCTTCCTTTCAAGTGTCTATATCATGTATAAAAACATTCTTCCTTCATTATCAAAAATTAAAGTATAGAGATTAATTTCAGAGGGTTAAAATGATTTAAGTTGGTTGTGACATTTGTTCAAACAATACTATGAATATAAGTCGATTTGAGGGCGACTCTTCAGGGATCGGCGTCGCAGACGAGACCTAGGAACGCAGATCAACTTATAGATATATTGATACAATAAAGTTCTATAGCCTACTATAATTGTATAATTTAACTAAACTGGGAATTAGGCTAAAAAAAGACTGCTCCCAATTTTCAGGAACAGTTTTTCGATAAATATTTGATTTTCTTTTACACTTTAATTATAGCATAAATTTGCCAATATTACTAGACTATACTTCTTTCTGAACTAGCTGTATGATAAATTTCCCGCATCAAAAACCATGCAAATAATTTTATGGAGAGGAATGTGAGTAACATTGGAAAAACAATATGAATGGACAGAAGAAAAACAGTATCTTGTTCTTTGTTTACACACAGTTGGTCACAAAAAGGAGGAGTTACTGCAAAAGGAAAAGGATGTTAGAGACAATGTTTTAACATTAAAGAAAACCTTTTGGGACGACGTCAGAGTGAACTTAGATACTCCGGAGGATATAGACGAGACCTATTATGCTATTAAACAACAGGCAGAGCTCTTATCAGATTCCCAGCATGCTCAGCAACGTGTCATCAAAGATGTAAAAATATATGACCGTTTGCAGCAATCACCCTATTTTGCTCGCATTGATTTTTTACAGGAAAGTCATAATGAACCTTTTAAGATTTATATCGGTGTCGCAACCTTAATGGATGAAGAGAATGAAAACATATTAATTTATGATTGGCGAGCCCCTATATCAAGTATGTATTATGATTTCACGCCTGGCCCAGCTACTTATGAATCAGTGACTGAAGAAATTCATGGTGAGATACTTTTAAAACGGCAATTTATCATTAAAAATGGACAATTACAATCGATGTTTAATACAGGTTTAACGATTGGTGATGATTTATTACTCGATATTCTCGCTCAAAATGCAAACGAACATATCCGTAGCATCGTAGCAACGATTCAAGCCGAGCAAAATAAAATTATTCGACATGTCAACACACCTTATCTAATCGTAGAGGGTGTCGCAGGTAGTGGAAAAACGGCAGTCGCTCTCCAACGTGTTGCTTATTTGTTGTATCATTATCGAGATCAATTTACTGCTGATCAAATTTTATTAATTACACCTAATCAGCTTTTTAATCAATATGTTCATACCGTTTTACCGGATTTAGGTGAAGACAATATGCAGCAATTAACCTTCTCCGAATATGCAACAAAACGTTTAGGTCGACAGTTCCAATTAGAATATCCTTATGAACAATTGGAGTCACTTTTAACAGAGGAAGATGATTCACTCTACCAAACGAGACTTATGATTATTTCTTTTAAAGCTAGCCTTCACTATCGAGAATTGCTGGACACATATATTGAGCACCTTGCAAATGAAGGTTTGCTATTTAAAAATATTGTTTTTCGCGGAGAAAGAATTATTACCGCTCAAGAAATTGCGGAATACTTTTATTCATTCAATGCCTCAATGCCCATCCCAAATCGACTGCAGTTAGTGAAAGAATGGTTATTACAACAATTATCGAAAATTGAAAAGGCAGAACGGACAAAAGAATGGGTAGAAGAAGCCAGTGACCTTTTAGACATTGAAGAGTATACAAAGGCTTATAGCGAGCTTTTGCATGAAGGTCGGTTTTCAGAAAACTCTTTTGATGATTTCGAGCAAGAGCGCAAGAAAATAGCTAGCCAAATTGTCAAAAAGCAGTTCAAGCCTCTTCGTCAATCTGTGAAACAATTGAAGTTCGTTCATATGTTAGGCATTTATCGTCAATTGTTTGAAATGAACCAATCTATTCATCGACAATTGCAGCACCTTTTACCTGACCATTGGGAAGAAATTTGTCAGCATACACTCCCTAACTTAGCAAAGCGTATTATTTCGTATGAAGATGCCGCTCCATTTCTATATTTACAGGACAAAATAGAAGGTCAACGAACAAATACGATGATTCGTCATGTTTTAATTGATGAAGCACAAGACTATTCTCCATTTCAGCTATTTGTCTTACAACAATTATTCCCACGTGCACGTATGACTATATTGGGTGATGGGCATCAAACCATCCATCCTCATACCTTTAAAAATCCTTCATTGCTGACACCACAATTATATGGTGAACAAGCAGAAAAAATGATATTAACGAAAAGTTATCGCTCAACAAAACAAATTATTCACCTTACTTCGAAGATTTTACACGAGGACGCAAAAGTAGAAGCCTTTAATAGAACTGGTCCCGAACCAACTATCACGATTGTGTCGAATGAAATACAGTTAATTGAGCAGCTTGTCGAAAAGATTAACAACTTGTCCCTAAATTTCGAAACAATTGCAATCATCTGTAAAACAGAGCAAGAGTGTACGATGGTTTTTAATAAAATGAAAGACCAAGTAGATATTCAACTCATTACCCATGATACAAAACAATTTAAAAAAGGCATTTTACTGTTACCTGCTTATATGGCAAAAGGAATTGAATTCGATGCTGTCTTGATATACAATGCCTCTTCGGCTAATTATTCTAGGGAAACAGAACGTAATTATTTTTACACAGCTTGTACACGAGCTATGCACGAATTGCATATCTATTCCATTAATGTATTAACACATTTTTTAAAGCTTTAATGTCAAAAAAGAAGAGACGCTGCATGTTTCCATAGACACTCCATGGAACACTTGCAGCTTCTCTTCATCTATCAATTATGCCCCTATCAGCCAAAAGAAGTTAAATGTAGTACGTGTAATCCTCTGGAATAACACGTTTTAAGAATTTCTTCGTGCGTTCCTCTTTCGGATTAACAAATATATCATGAGGATTTCCTTCCTCTACAACGACACCACCGTCCATAAAAATCACCCGATTGGCTACGTCTTTCGCAAAGCCCATTTCATGTGTGACCACAAGCATTGTTGTTCCTTCTGCTGCAATGTTCTTCATCACCTGAAGGACTTCTCCTACTAGCTCTGGGTCAAGTGCAGAAGTCGGTTCATCAAATAAAATAATATCAGGATTTAATGCTACTGCTCGTGCGATACCGACACGCTGCTGCTGACCTCCTGACAATTGACTTGGATAGGCATCATATTTTTCCGATAAGCCTACTTTATCAAGCGCCTTTTTGCCAATTTCAGTCGCTTCTGCCTTCGGCATTTTGCGTCCTATAATAAGCCCTTCTGTAACATTTTCTAGCGCCGTTTTGTTCGTAAAAAGATTGTAGTTCTGGAATACAAAGGCTACACGCTGACGGATCGAATGTACATCCTTCTTCTTCACATTTTGAAAATCTACTTGGATATCGCCAAATGTCGCATGTCCTTGGTCAGCCTTCTCTAAAAAGTTAATGCAACGCAATAATGTTGTTTTTCCTGAGCCACTTGGGCCTAAAATAACAACAACATCACCCTTATCAATGGCTAAATCGACACCTTTTAAAATTTCATTGTCACCAAATGATTTATGAATATTTTTAATTTCTAACATACACGTTCACCCCTTAAGCTTTTGCCACTTTAAATTTACTTAAATGTCTTTCATAGCGTTTAAAAATGTATTCAACCGTACTACATAAAATTAAGTACACAATGAAAATATCAATATATGCTTCTACGTAATTGTAGCCAACATTAGCAGCTACCTTAGCCTTTAATGTAATTTCAGGTAAAGACATTGCATAGCCTAAAGACGTCGCTTTAATGAGATTGACTGTAGCCGTACAAATATTCGGCATAGCTACTACTAAAGCCTGTGGAATAATAATACGGCGATAGGCTTGAAATGTTGTTAAGCCTACTGCATGAGCAGCCTCTAGCTGTCCTTTTTCAATCGTACTTAAAGCTGAACGAAATACCTCAATTAATATTGCTGTTGTACTAAATGCGAAGACGATAAATGCATACCAAATCGGATTGATTTTATAAATATCGTAGACAATATTATATTTCTCAAAAATCATTTTAAGTAATAATGGAATACTACTATAAATAATAAAAATTTGAATGATTATAGGTGTACCTCGGACAAAGGAGACATAAATTTTCGCTATATGATGGAGCACTGGAATTTTATTGATTCGTGTTAGTGCTAGTAGAAAGCCAAGTGGTAGAGCAATAAGCATAGCAACAATTGTCACAAGGAGTGCGATAGGTACACCTGATAATGCAACAAAAAATGTTTCAACTAAAAATTGATAATTCATGATTTCGCCTCCTTACGTTGTTTCTAATGTCTTTTTCCCTTTACCAAAGAACTTTTCTAGCATAGCGAAGAATTTTTCTATAATAATCGACAGCACCCAATAAACAATCGCTAAAGCAATATATATTTCTAATGCATGCGCATTAATATTACTTGCAATAATTAAATTTGCCTTTCCGACAATATCAATTAAGCCGATTGTATAAGCGAGCGCCCCTTCTTGTAATAAGGCAATCATTCCATTCCCAAAGTTCGGTAAGGCGATAACGAGTGCCTGTGGGAAAATAATACGTCGATAGGCCTGAAATGGCGTTAATCCCACACTAACAGCCGCTTCATATTGCCCTTTATTAATCGCTAAATAAGCAGAACGAATAACTTCCGACATAATCGCCGCAAACTGTAAAGTGAACGTTACCACGACGAAAATGGCTGTTTCGATTGAATGGAGATTAACGCCGAAGTTTTCCGCTAACGCTGGGACACCATAATATACAAGGAATAATAACACGATAGATGGTGTACAACGCATAATCGTTGTATATAAGTTCGCTAATTTTCGTAGCAATTTTATTGAACTTAACTTAGCAGCTGCTAATAGTAAGCCAAATATTGTGCCTAGTACAATGGAAGAACCTGCGACTAAGAAAGTTACCTTTAAAAAAGGCAATAATACAGGAATTGAGTTCCAAATGTATGATGCATCAAAATACTTCTCCATTTCCTCACCAACTTTTATTTAAATAAGTATTAATAAAGACTGCTGAGTATACTGACTCAACAGCCTTTCTTTTAGTAGTAGCTGCTAGCACTTTCTCTTCTAAAGAGGAGTCTTCTTTGATCAGCTACCGCTTATTAGCGCTTCACAGAATCTAACACTTCAAATAAATCTCGACCGTAAAACTTAGTGCTTAATTCATTTGTTTTCTTTTGCTCTTTAATTTTTGCTATAGCTTTATCGTAAGCATCTGCAAATTCTTGTTCCTTTTTATTGAACAATGGCCATGTTTTAATAACGGCAAATTCGTTGTAAACTACGTCATCCTTTAAATTATGATATGGGCCATCTTCTGCTAAAACTTGTTGTTTAAATGGACCTTCAATCATGACACCACCATCGACACGTTTTTCATTTACCCATTGCACGATATCGACAGTGAACGCATCACCAGCCTGTAATTTCACTTTATTGTCTGGGTTTGCTTTATTATATTCATCAATAATTGTGTATTGAGCATTATTCGCAGCAATTGGTGCTAATGAATAATCCTTTTTTGCAAAGTCGGCTAAAGTTTTTATCCCTTCATCTTCTTTACGTAATACTAAACCCGCACTACTTAAACCTAAAAATTCTTTAGGAAAAATAAACTTCTCCGTCCGTTCTTGCGTAAAGAAGGCATTTTTTACGCCTACTTGATATTTCCCTTGCTCAACGCCAATTAGTAAATCATCACTAGTCGTGCCTACATATTCAAACTTATAATCAGGTAACATTTCATCCACCAGCTTCATGACTTCCACATCGTAGCCTGTTGGATTTCCTTTATCATCTAAATAACTAATGGGCTTTGACGCCTGGTCAAATGCAACCTTCACTGTACGTACTTTCGCACCATCTTCTGAATCTTTATCAGAAGCTTCACCTGAATTACAGCCGGCTAAAATAGCAAGTGAAGCCAACCCGATTGCTGCCAATTGAAAAATCTTTTTCTTATGTTTAAACATATATCATGTCCCCTTATATAGTTTTTATCATTGATTTTCATGCGATTTTTGCTGTTCAATTGCGACATTTGCCAATTTAAAAATTGTCATATCATCCATCGGTGGATTATGAAGTCCTGCACGAACATTTCGATAATAGCGCTGTAATGGATTAGTTAAATGTAAGCTTTTCGCACCTACCACACGCATTGCCTTATCGACGATTTCAATCGCCAAATTGGTTACTGTATGCTTAGCAACCGCCATTTCATTTGCTAAAAGTTCACGTCTAGCCGGGTCATCATAAGCGTCGGCAACTCCATACAGTACAAAGCGTGCTTGATATAGCTTCAATTCAATATCACCTAGAAGCTGCTGCACATTTGGTAATGTACTAATCGGAGCATTCAAGCTATTAGGTTGATGATGATTTGCAAAATGCAGCGCATAATCACGGGCTGCTTGCGCAATACCTAAGTATGTTGCTGGGATATGTAGAATCCAACCATTTATCTTGCCACCGCTTGGATGATTCGGTAACTCTACTAAATGATTTGCAGGGACAATTACATCCTTTAAAACTAGGTCATGGCTACTTGTGCCTCGCATCGCAGACATTTCCCAGTTTTCTTCAATTGAAAGTCCTTGAGCATCTTTATGAATAAGGAAAAAACCAATTTTATTTTTTTCCTCAATCCACGCTGATGTTAAGAAATAATCTAGCACCGGAGAGGCTGTCGTAAATATTTTACGTCCGTTTAAGAGCCACCCTCCCTCTCTTGAAACAGCATTTGTTCCTGGTCGCCCTCCACGTGTTGGACTCCCAGTCGCCGCTTCACTTGCAGCTCTATTTATAATGGCACCGTTCTTTATTTCCTGAGCAAATGAACTTAGTAAATCGTCCGACCAAAGCTTTTTCTCATATAGTTCACCTACCACGCCTAATGTCCAACCTAGCGAGAGTGAAGCATTCTCATCATAGCTTGCTAACGTTTCTTGAATGAGTACCATATCATAAACTGATAATCCTTCACCGCCATATTCTTTCGGTAATGTTAGTTTGGGATAACCAATTTGCAGAAGCAGTTTATGTGCTTCGAATGGAAAACGAGATTGTTCATCTACTTCTTTAGCCTCAGCCTTGATTGACTCAGAAATAGATGCTAGCTGATCAAGCCAATACCGTTGTTGCTTTGTTTTAATAAATAAATTCTTCAAGAAAATCTCCTTCTTCCCAAAATGTATAAAACATATATATTTACTAAGAATTAATGTTGTAAAAAAATCTCTAACTACGTATTCGTAGCGAGAGGATGAGTGGTACTGAATTTTCTGATTCGTTGACATTTATAATACTTTTCACATTTAAAAATGTCAATGGGTTAATGACAAGTTTTTTTATAAGTTTTATACACATTATGAATACGTCTTCTTTTTTCACCAAGCTATGTTTACAACATATGCTACAACTAAAGAAAGAGGTGCATATATGACTAATAATATGAATCCATCCTTGAATAATATGCCTATTTCAACTATGGCCCCTCAGGTTATTCAGACGAAATTTGGAGATATTAATGGGGATGGCTTACTTGAAACTGTTCTTTTGATGGGGACTAAAACTCCAGATAGCCCTTTGTGGAAAGACCTAACGCTCGCTATTTTTTACGGACAGACGCATCAATTCGAAAAAATAATGCTAAAACAAAGCGTTGGCTATAACCCAACTATATTTTTAGGTGACTTTACAGGCAATCATCTAGAAGATATTCTAGCTATTTCTGATACAGGTGGTAGTGGAGGCATTATCAACGGTGAAATATTTGCCTCCATAAACGGCAACATACGCTCAATTTTTGATGCAATTTCTTTTAATAATAAGCTAAAGTACAGCGTTAATTATCAAAATCAATATAAAGTAACCGTTCGTAGTATGAATCCCCACAAGCAATATATCATCGACATACAATACAAGGGTCCGGATTATTTGGCTGAAATTTATCATCAAGACGGTACACTAAAGCAGCCTATTGAAGGATGGGTAGATCCAATGAGTGGATTGTATCCAGTGGACTATGAACGTGATGGAATTTATGAGCTATTAGCTTATCAGTCTATAGCAGGCCGATTTCATGCCGATGGATTAGGTTATGTAGAAAATATTTTAAAATGGGATGGCCATGAATTTACCGTTGATCGCCAAACTGTAGGGATTTTTGGAGAAGATATAAAATAAATTGCGTGCACTTAAATAGGAAAAATAGCAAAAATCTGTCCAATTTTGCACCGAATAATCGAAATTGGACAGATTCAAACTTATTAACGATGTTTATTTTTCCACTAATGCAAAATAATTATTTTCGTGATCAGCAAAATTAAAAACCCTACCCGTTGGCATCATTACTAAATCTCCTACTTTAACGCCCTTCGCTTGAAAATCCTGATATAGATCTACTATATCATCGGCATAAAACATAATAGAAGGTGTTCCTAAATTTAATTCAGGCTGCATTTTCGCAATGATTTCTTTATTGTGTAGGACAATGGTAGTTTGAGCTTCTTTAGTTGGAGAAATTTCAATCCAACGTACTCCTCCCTCTTCTTGGTCAGCAACCACAACAAATCCAACTTTTTCTGTCCAAAATTTCACGGCAGTCTCCTGATCATTTACATATAACATCACTTGTCCTATTTGTCGAATCATGAAATAATTCCCTCCTCTTTTGGCATTAGTATATATCAAAAAGTAGCTTTATATGTCCTCTAATGGTTATCGTTTCAAAATATTAATGAACAGTTATAACAAAATACTTAACTTTTATTTTATTTTTGATAAAATGAGCCTAGTCGTCTATTATTTGCCTTAATCGGTAAAGTATATACTTTTCACCATAGCGTAGGGTGTCAATTATCCGATATACCTCTTAGGATAGTAGGAGGTTGGTCACGAAGGGCGATATTATGTAAGTTTTAAAATACAATATTATAGTGAGGATAATTCAAGTGAAACAACTAAGTTTAAGAAAAAAGCTCATTTTTTCATTTTTAGCAATGCTTATCATCCCAACACTGTTAATCGGAATTGTGTCTTACCAAAGTGCTGGAAAGCAAATTTCAGAAGAACAACAAGCAAGCGCAACCGAAAGTGTGCGCATGCTTGACACGAATATTACCAACACGATTGAGCCAAGAGTGAAGGACGTTCAATATTTTTCAAAAAAGCTCAATCAATCTTATTTACAAGAAGGTAAAATTTCAGAGCTTAAATCTCTTTTTCACGAATATGTTAACATGCATCCAGAGGTAGAGCTGCTTTATATTGGAACCTCTGATGGCAGACTACTAGATGAGCCTGCACAAAAATACCCTAGTGGGTTTGATCCTCGTACGAGACCTTGGTATAAACAAGCTTTAGATAACAAAAACCAAGTGTCTATAACAGCGCCATACATTACACAGTCAACAGGTGATATCGTTCTTACGATTACTCAAGCTTTACCAGATGGCTCAGGAGTAATAGGGTTAGATTTAAATATTTCTACACTAAGTACCATTACGAATGATATCCGCATTGGGGAGACTGGCTTTGCTTCACTTTTAGATAGCAATAAAATTTATATTGCCCAACCAGATAAAGAAAGTGGTTCTGAAGCAACAGAAAGCTATATTACTAAAATCTATGAACAAGATAGTGGTAACATAATAGAAAAAGATCGTCAGCTACAATTTGTTACAAATAAGCTAACAGGTTGGAAAGTTGTTGGGACAATGTTTACAGCCGAGGCTGCAGAAGCCGCAGCTTCGACCTTTAATATCAACTTAATAATCATCGCTATTTCTATTATTATTGGCATTATTTTTATGCTATTCATGATAAAATCGATCGTTAATCCGATCAATCGACTTAGACAAAGCGCTATAAAAATTAGTGAGGGCGATTTAACAGAGTTTATTGACATTCATTCCAAAGATGAGGTTGGACAGCTAGGGGAAGCCTTTATCGCAATGAAGGTTAGCTTAAAAAAACTTATTCGCAACGTCGATCAAAGCTCCCAACAAGTACAGACTTCGGCGCATGGATTATCTGCGAATGCCGAACAAAATATTGCTGCTTCAGAGCAAGTTACAAAAGCTATGCAACAGGTTGCTATTAATACAGAAAAACAAACAACAGGTATTGACCAGAATGCTGTTTCTATTGAAGAAATCGCAAAAGGAGTCGTTGAGGTCGCCGATAGCTCTATGCAGGTTTCAGATTTATCTAGCCATGCTATAAAATTGGCCGAAGAAGGCGGACAAGCGGTAGATCAAACTGTGAATCAAATGATTTCTATTCATGAATCTGTGGCACAATCAGATACAATGATTAAATCACTCTATGATCGAACAAAAGAAATCGGGTCTATTTTAGAAATTATTAGTGCTATTTCAGATCAAACAAATCTGCTTGCACTTAATGCTGCTATTGAGGCAGCACGAGCTGGAGAGCATGGGAGAGGCTTTGCAGTAGTTGCCGATGAAGTGCGCAAGTTAGCAGAGCAATCTCTTCAATCAGCCGAGCAAATTTCTGCCCTCATTACAGGCATTCAGCAAGACACGGCTAAATCTGTTCAAACGATGATTAAGGCTTCAGCGGATGTCCAGGATGGTTTACAGCTAACAGAAGATACAAGTAAAAAATTCACCAACATTATTAAGAGTCTACACGATATTGCTCCGAAAATGGAGGATATATCTGCAGCCGCTCAAGAGATGTCAGCAGTAGTCGAAGAAGTTTCTGCAACTGCTATCGAGCTAACAGATCATGCAAAATTAAATACAGCAGCGTCAGAGGAAGTTGCCGCTTCAACTGAACAAACGTTGTCCTCGATGCAGGAAATGGCTGCAGCCTCAAAAGCACTTCTCGACATGGCTGATGAATTACAAAGCTATGTAAACCGTTTTAAATACTAATAAGAAAAGCACGATGTTAATGGAGATTTTCCAAACATCGTGCTTTTCAACTTTTTAGCAATTACTTATTGCTCTTTATTTATTTTCCTCATAACTAAATTGCCATTCAATACCGAATTTATCAGTAAGGGAGCCATAACATTTACTCCAAAACGTTTCTTGTAGCTCCATTTTAACCTTGCCACCCTCTTTAAGACCGTCAAAAGCTTTTCGCATCTGTGTCTCATCGTCTGAAACAACGGCTAATGTAACATTGTTTCCAGTCGTAAATGGACTCCCCGGGAATGTATCTGAGAACATTACTGTACTACCAAAAATCGAAAGTCGCGTATGCATCACAAGATCTTTTGCTTCCTCTGGTAATGGATAATTTGGATTTTGAGGTGAATCTCCAAATGTCATAATTTCAGGCTTGTTTGCATTAAAAACTTTCTCATAAAAAGATACAGCCTCTCGACAATTTCCATTAAAAATTAAATAGACTTCTACTGCCATTTCCAACACTCCCTTTGTCATTTTTTGAAACAATTCTATTTTACATGGATAGCAAATAGTAATACAAATTTTAGATAAAACCAATCAACAATCTTACTTTCCTACAAATATTCTAAGATTTTTGCTAAGACTTTCTTTTGAAACATTACGCTTGTCCAGCTATAACAAAAAATAGTATATCTTTATATTTCGGTTAATTCCTGTTTTTTCCTGCTATTTTTTTATTTATTTAGATAAAAGCTTTGACATTTACTCGAAAATAATGTAAATTACCAAATGACGAACAATTTAAATTAAAATTTAAAAAATATTCGTATTTTAGGAGTGTTTATCATGGATAACGTATTTGACTATGAAGATATTCAGCTAATTCCCGCAAAATGTATAGTAGAAAGTCGCTCAGAATGTGATACTTCTGTTACTTTAGGTGGTCATACATTCAAACTTCCTGTTGTACCAGCAAACATGCAAACAATTATCGACGAAAGTCTTGCTGTGAAGCTTGCTGAAAACGGTTACTTTTATATTATGCACCGTTTTAACCCTGAGACACGTATCAATTTCATTAAAGATATGCAAGATCGTGGATTAATCGCATCTATTAGTGTTGGTGTAAAAAATGAGGAATATCCTTTTATTGAAGAATTAGCAGCTGCTAATTTAGTGCCCGAATTTATTACAATCGATATTGCACATGGCCATTCAAATGCTGTCATTCGTATGATTCAACATATTAAAAAACATCTACCAAATAGCTTTGTTATTGCCGGTAATGTGGGTACACCTGAAGCGGTACGTGAACTTGAAAACGCTGGTGCAGATGCAACAAAAGTTGGTATTGGACCAGGTAAAGTATGTATTACGAAAATCAAAACTGGTTTTGGTACAGGTGGTTGGCAACTTGCCGCACTACGCTGGTGTGCAAAAGCCGCAACGAAGCCTATTATTGCTGATGGCGGTATTCGTACACATGGTGATATTGCAAAATCGGTTCGCTTTGGTGCTTCAATGGTGATGATTGGATCATTATTTGCAGGCCATGAAGAGTCACCTGGCGAAACAATCGAAATCGACGGTAAAACTGTGAAGGAATACTTTGGATCTGCTTCTGAATTCCAAAAAGGCGAACGTAAAAATGTTGAAGGTAAAAAGATGTTTGTTGAACATAAAGGTAGCATTAAAGATACGTTAATTGAAATGCAACAAGACCTTCAATCATCTATTTCCTATGCAGGCGGCAATAAGCTTGATGCCATTCGAAATGTAGATTATGTAATTGTGAAAAACTCTATTTTTAATGGAGATAAAGTATATTAAAAACTAGAAGAACCCAAACAAGAATGGAATAAATTCTTGTTTGGGTTTTTGTTCGTTCCGTTTCTCCTGGTAAATACTGAGCCATTTTCGCTTACCATTTTCCGTACTTGCAAAAGAAAAAATGCTACCCATTAAGAGTAGCATTTCCCTTTAAATTATAGCTTGTTAATAACAGCGTGGATCGTTTCTTTTAATTCTTCATCATAATCAGAAAGGTCTACAAAGTTTGCTACACGCTCACGTAATACTGGACGTTCAATTACAAGCTTTTCATCAAGTACTTGTACTAGTAACTCGATAATAAGACGATCACGTACGTTTAATGCTTCTTCTAAACGCTCTGGTGTAATTTTTCCTGCTTTTACTGCTTTAGCCATTTTTAAAACCCCTTTTAAATTTTATATTCATGCACATCTATTTTAGCATACAGCTAATTTATTTTGAAAACTTTCTTTCATGAAAATATACCAAAACTTTACAAATACACACTATTATATTTACGATGAAATGTTATATTTATGTAAAACAATTTATAAGTTTGGAGGAATTCGATGAGCCATAAGGACTCGACTTTTTTACAATTGACAAAGGCTCTACCTAAGATTTTACAATCATTTCTAAATATTTGCCTTGTGCTTCTAGCGCTCATTTTATCCTTCTTACTTAGCAAAGAGCTCATCCATTTTTTTAAAATTTCCATTTTCAACAACGAGGATGGCGACTATAAGCTTTTTCTTGCTAATATTCTTATTTTCTTTTTGTATTTTGAATTTATTACTATGATTATTAAATATTTTAAAGAGAATTATCATTTTCCACTAAGGTACTTTATTTATATAGGGATTACAGCCATGATTCGATTAATTATCGTGGAACATGATCATCCCATAAACACCTTCATTTATTCACTTATTATTTTAATATTAATTGTAAGCTATTTTATTATTAATATTACGCCGTTGGAACGGCCTGTACGCTCATCACTCTTTATAAAAAAAGAACCATAACTTTATTTTCCTAAAATGCTGTAATGCAAGTTGGTTTATCAAGGACAAAGAAGAAATGATGCAATGACTGTACGTACTGTCCATCACTAATCTTCACCTTGCTGAGCATCAATAATTCTTGTACTGTTACAACTCCTATGATAAGAGAAGAAAGCTCTGCGATATCGATCACCATTTCTACATCATAGTTAGTACTATTAGAAATTTTTATATTACCATCAATAGCCTCGATATCAATTTGCTGATTATTTTCAGCCAATAACGAATCGTTCACAGTTAACTTAAATGTCAATGTTTGACCATTAAAATTATGTGTTGTAAGCTCCTCAAAAAAACCGCGAACATTAATAATGCGATACATTAAACCAACACCAGAAACAGCACTTGCATGATAGACACTTGGGATTAAATGATTTGTTCCATTACGTATATCTCCTAAAAAGAAGTGAATATTTTCTTCCTGTGTGTTCCATTCAATACGGTTCACTTGATCCATCTGACTATTTAAAAATGTACTGAACTCTAATAGAGCCTCAGGTGTCTCATAGATCCATTCTTTAATGACTAGATTATTAAGTAAAAAATTCGTTCACTTTGCTTATTAAAGGAAAATACCTTATAACCTTGTATTGAATCTACCTTTTCAACAGCGATAATATAGTTTTGAGGGTTATTAAAAATTGATGCTAGCTCTGATTCTGTTTTTAAAAACATACCATGCTTTCTTAATGCAACTCTTCTATAGCAATCGGCTAATTTATGCTGATCCTAAGCTGTTAAAAAAGTAAGATGTTTTTTGGTTGCCCCTTTCGGAAAGCTTGATGGTTCCACTGAATATTGATGCATTTTCGGTCCGTATCCAAAGCCCATTTTTTTATAAAAGTCAGGTCTAAACGGATATAACGCAACAAAATGAACATTTTCCTCTAAAAAAACTTTAAAAAAATGATCGATTAATTCTTTGGCGACCTTTTCTTTTTTACGGAGTAAATCAACTGCAACTAGGCCTACTCCCCCGATTGGAATCATTTTAGAGAAGAGATTCATTTCAAAATCATGGAGTCGCATGCCACCAATTAGTTTGTTATCTTCCCATAGCCCATAATAATGAATAGCTGCGTCATTGTTTTGATTGTGCATAAAAAGCGCTTTTAACTGCTCTTTTGTTGGTTGTAAACTACCCATCCTTCCTGGATAAGCACCCACGACAATATCAACAAAATGTATAAAATCCTCTTCCTTCAATAATTTTTCAACGACTTTCATATACATCCCCCTCCTACACTAAATTATTTTAAGGCACGATCTTTTCATAATTTTTTTCACATGAATTCCAACCCTCGATAATAACATATATTACCACATACAAATAAGACTCGGTGTGCTCCTTATTTACAGAAAGGAAGCATGGGGCGGAACATTTCGTGCTTGTTGTTTTTGCATACAATGTTTTATAGCTGCACCCTTATTCAGCTTCTCAAGCAAGTTGGTAGTAGCTAAAATACATTACTATCGTTAGCTCGTTGATTAGGGCATCAGAAAGTGCCGGAAATACGATGTGTTGCGCACACATATGACTTAACTAAAAAGGAATGGACTGAATTATTGAAGGGAGACGGAAAGAGTGACTCTGATTGATGCATATATTCATGAAGTAACTAAAAGGATAAGCAAGGATAAGCGTGATAAAACCCGTCTAGAACTAAAATCTACTATTGAAGATATGTTATCTGAAGATTACTCAGAATCAGCTATAAAGGAAGTTCTTAAAAAACTCGGTAATCCTGTAGAAGTTGCAGCAAGCTATCAAAAAACGCCACGATTTATAATTGGTCCAGAAGTGTTTGACACTTATATTAGGACAATAAAATTAGTTATTCCTTGGGCAATTTTACTTACAATTATTGTACAGATGATAGAAAGTATTGTGCTCTATAACGGAGAAGGTGCACTCCTGACTGCTATTATTAAAACTATTTCTATCACTATCTCTCATATTATTTCAGTAATCATCTACGTACTGTTCTGGATTACAGTTGCTTTCATTGTCATCGAACGATCTGAAGGAAAAAACGTTCGAATGCCCCTTATAAAAAAAGAATGGACACCGGATAATTTAGCAAAAGTTAAAATAATCCCTAAAGAAAAAACGATTTCACTTAATGATAATATTTTAAGCTTCTTAGGCATTGCTATTTTCTCCTTTGCCTATTTCAATGCTAATCACCTGTTAGGAATTTATACTTCTCACAATAAAGGCGGGTTGAAATTTGTTATGCCTATATTCAATCAGGATGTCTTACTGTCCTTCGCTCCAATCGTTTTATGTTGTATCATTTTAAGTGTAGCTTTAACATTATGGAAATTGAAAGCTGGTCAATGGACCATGTTAATCGCCGTAACTAATGCACTTCTTCAATGTACAGGAGTCATTGTTTTTATCCTGATGGCTATTCACCCTGATCTTATTCACAGTCCAGCCGTACCTTATATTGCTGCAATTACGGGAACGACCTCTGCTAAGATTTTGTTTGCGATAGACCGAATATTATTCGTAAGCATTGCTATTGCCATCATTGCAAATGCATTTGATATTTATAATGGCTTTAAAAAAGCTAGAATTTGAAAAGAACAATACGTTTCGAGAGCTGACTCTTTCTTGTTAGCTCTTTACTTATTCATAATCTACATTCTCCTTAAAATACCGTTATTCTCCAATATTTTGTATAATAATAACGTTCATACATTCATAAAGAATCTGCACTACTTCAAACAAAATAAGGGACATAATGATGACCATTCTTCTTGTAGGTGGCAATCAGGTCAATCTAGAAAAAGTATGAAAATATGCAGGTTAGGATAACTGTGTTTCTCTAACATCTGCCTATGAGCTTTTTAATTATTTATAGTTAGATGCACCAAATCCTACAGAAATTCAGTAGATTTGATTTTCTTAGATATATGATGCCTGAAATCGACGATATTGAAGCTTGTAAACGTATTAAGCTAAATGAACGATATTATTATTGTCACTGCTCTAGGGATAAAAACAAGCTCGCGCGGTATCGGAGGAGTAGCTTATATGACAAAGCCGATTAACATCTTTTCCGACAAATACTTAACAAAATCTACTCATTTAAAGTTAATAAGTCCCCTATTTTTTTCATATACATTTTATATTGAACTACTTTAAATTAAGGAGAGAATAATTGTGGACATTTACGTAAGACCAGGGGATTCTCTTTGGCGTTTCAGTGAAGTGTTTAAAATACCTCTTCAACTAATTAAAGATTCGAACCGAAATATTAATGTTCAATTTTTAACGGTTGGACAGCGCATTCGAATTCCAGGGTTTGTTACAGTCAATTATCAAGTAAAACAAGGAGATAGTTTTTGGCAAATAGCCCAAAGTAGAAATCTGCCATTAGGAGCCATCTTGCTTGTCAACCCCGGTCTTAATCCAAATCAATTACACATTGGACAGACAATCCGCATCCCCCAACGAATTACATGGAGGCTCGTCAATGGGAAACAAAATTATACTTACACGATTATGATGAATGATATTAAAAAGCTTGTCGATGCTTATCCATTTCTACAAAGCTCTACTATTGGACATTCTGTTTTACAACATGAAATCCCAGAGCTTCTCATCGGGAACGGAACAAAGCGTGTCCATTATAACGGCTCCTTTCATGCGAACGAATGGATTACGACTTCGATTATTTTAACTTTTATTAACGACTATCTACTCTCTCTCACCAATCAAAGTACAATTCGAGGTTTATCTCCATTACCACTTTACCAGCAAACAATCCTATCTATAGTTCCGATGGTCAATCCCGATGGTGTTGATTTAGTATTACAAGGGCCACCTAATGACGAAGTATTAAGAAATAAGCTTCTTACGATGAATAACGATAGCACCGATTTCTCAGGTTGGAAGGCTAATATAAATGGTGTCGATTTGAACGATCAGTTTCCTGCAGAATGGGAACTCGAACGTGCGCGAAATCCAAAAATACCTGGGCCAAGAGATTTTGGCGGACAACGACCTTTGTCCGAGCCTGAGGCTATTGCTATGGCTGACTTAACAAAGAAACGCGATTTTGCTAGAGTTCTTGCGTTTCATACACAAGGCAGAGTGATTTATTGGGGTTTTAAAAATCTCGAACCACCAGAGTCAGAAATACTTGTTAATGAGTTTAGCCGCGTCAGTGGCTACGAGCCTATTCATTCAGCTGGCAGTTATGCAGGCTATAAAGATTGGTTTATTCAGGATTGGCGTAGACCTGGCTTTACAGTTGAATTAGGTAGTGGTACAAATCCACTTCCGCTTAGTCAATTCGACGACATCTATGAAGAAACATTAGGTATATTCCTTGCAGCATTGTATATGTAATAAAAAGAGCCAAGAATTTGTGAAAACAATTTGTAAAGTCGAAGTAACCATCAAAATTCAATGCTAAATAAATATCCCCAATCCCCTTTTACTTCTAAAGTGAAAGGGGATTTTTTAACCTCTGATTGATTGCTTCTTGATAGGTCATCACCAAAAATCGTGGATGACTTTTGTTAAAACGTCTACTATGTAAAAAAGTTGATTGGAGTGGAGGCTGGGCGACTCCTTGGGGATTAGCGTCACAGATGAGACCCTGGAGCGAGCATCGCGAGTGAAGCGGCTCATCGGACGCCCCCAGGAAAGCGCCCAGCCAGAACGGAAATCAACTACACGTTTTGATGATGATACTTCTCAGTAGAAATTTGGACGTATTTGGAAAAATTACTTTGACAGGTAGAGTAATGTTTGCTAATATTACTCTAACAGATAGAGCAATAAAAATTAAGTAGGTGACTTATGGTTCGAAGTGACATCATCCGCGGACACTTGGATTCCATTATTTTAAGGTTAATTTTAGAGAAAGACCGTTATGGTTATGAAATTTCTCAGGAAATAAGTATCCGCACAAATAATCGATTTCAAATTAAAGAAGCAACTTTATACGCAGTTTTTCAACGTCTTGAGAAAAAGGAAATTATTGAAGCCTATTATGGTGATGTTTCACACGGAGGCAAAAGAAAGTATTACCGTATTACTCCGTTAGGTAAAGCTTATTTAAATGAGCTAGTAAAAGAGTGGTCGGAAGTAAAAGAAATTATCGACTTATTTATGGAGGGCTTAGAATGAAAAAGATAAAAAATCATATTGATGAGCTTTTTAAAGACATTCCTCGTAATAAAGAAACAGAAATGGTGAAACAAGAAATTATTCAAAACCT
Source organism: Lysinibacillus sp. NPDC095746 (assembly GCF_044763535.1). NCBI lineage: Bacteria > Bacillati > Bacillota > Bacilli > Caryophanales > Bacillaceae > Lysinibacillus > Lysinibacillus sp. NPDC095746. Next base: position 57,601 of record NZ_JBIWGL010000007.1, on the reverse strand, counting down.
TGAAGAAAAAGTATTTTATTTAATGGATCAAGGGAAAGAACAAGAGGATGCCATCAACAAAGCCATCGTGGAGTTTGGGGATATCGAGGATTTAAAAAAGGAATTAGGTGTTAAGGAGCCCGAAAAGAAAAACATGTCTAAATTAAATTTAGAATTCTCTATATGGGGTAGTGGCTTAATTATTGCATTTTTTATTTTTATTAATCTTTACTATACACCCAATATAATTTGGGCAATCTATCCAATATTTGCAATATTATGGTGGCCATTAACTATGTACTTTGTTTGGTCACGTAAGAAATGGAGGGAATAAAACATGAAGAACTTTATTAGCTTTTCGATTGTTGGTAGTTTGATGACAATGATTTTTTTAGGAATCGTCAATTATACGACTTCACCTCAGACGATATGGTTTATGTACCCGTGCTTTCTAGTTTTACTATGGCCTATAACTTTATTTTTCATGTCTAAAAGAATGTATAAACAATATTCTCTTGTTTGTAGCGCCATGATCATTGCTTTTCTAATCATTGAAAATTATTTATACTCACCAGATTATATATGGTTCATATATGCGGTTTATCCAATTATCTGGTGGCCTATTCTAATGTATTTAGAGGAAAAAGCAAAAACATTAAAAATTGCACTAATAGGCTGTGCAAGTACCATTATTTATTACTCCTTATTAAATATTATTTTATCGCATCCATACCCTTGGGCAATCTTTCCATCATTTTTAGTCATTTGGTGGCCTTTAGCTTTATACCACGCACAAAGAAAAACGTTTGTAGCCTTCTCTGTTACCGCTACAATTCTTATCAGTATCTTTTTTATTACAGTAAATATTGTCTCTTCACCAGGCGTAATATGGGCAATTTATCCAATCTTTATCGTTCTATGGTGGCCCCTTAGCATGTACTTTTATGTTTATAAAAGGAAAATATACAATTCGACAACTCTTCCAAAAAGAGTCTAAAAATTCCGATTATATTTCATGTTCACAGGGGGAATAGATGAAAAAGATAATGAAATTTATAAAATACACTGTAATAATTACCATCGTATTATTCATAACAGCGCTTTTATTCCCTACATGGACCTCCCATATTAAAGGTCATAACAGTGTAAGTGCATTAGAGCAAGTAAAGATAAATGGCAGTAATCATGAAGTTATGATACGTGGCAAAGATAAGGGTAATCCCGTTATTATTTTTGTCCATGGAGGACCTGGATGTTCAGAAATACCATATGCCAGTAAGTATCAAAACTTATTGGAAAACAATTTTACGGTCGTGAATTACGACCAAAGAGCAAGCGGAAAATCATATCATTTTTTTGAGGATTATTCTAATCTTTCATCAGACTTACTTGTAGATGATTTATTGGCTTTGACGGATTATATAGCAGATCGTCTTGGCAAAGAAAAAGTAATATTAATTGGCCATTCTTATGGTACGTATATTGCAACGCAAGCTGCCTCTAAAGCTCCAGAAAAATTTACAGCCTATGTTGGAATTGGACAGATGAGTGATACAGTAGAAAGCGAGATTGACGGTTTGAATTACGTTATTCAGCAAGCTGAACACGATGGTAATACAGAGGATGTTCTATATTTACAAGGGTTAACGAAACAAGTTGAAAATGGTGAGATGTATACACCACGAAAGTATATCGCAAAATATGGTGGAGCTTCCAGACTTATTGATATCCCTGATGGAAATATCATAAATATGTTATTCAGTAGTGAGTATAACTTATTAGATGTGATTCGTTACAACTATGGGCTATCCTATTCTCAAAAAACTCTGTTAGAGGAATCAATGAAAAACCCTATATCTACTAAAGTAAAAAAACTTGCATTACCATGCTATTTTGTTATGGGTAACTATGATTATCAAACTTCATCTAATGCAGCAAAAAACTACTTTGATATGATGGAAGCCGATAAAAAAGAATTTATTGCCTTTGAACAATCAGCTCATTATCCGCAATTTGAAGAGAAGGAAAAATTTCACGAGTGGATGGTCGATACGTTTATAAAATAAATGCACTTGTATTAATTTCATAATCAACAGCACTCGAAGTTATCGATATAGTCATTAGCAACGATTGCTGTAGCTCACATTATTTATTTACTATATAATTTAGTTATTAAATATTTTAACGGGCTGTGATACTATGTCAAAAAAAGAACAATTGCACAATGTGGAAACGATTATGAGAGAAATGCTTGAAATACAACAGAAATCAAAAAAGTTTGTAAATCTCTTATCCGAGGGAGAAACATTGTCGCAAAACCAACTGATCCTCCTACTTCAACTAAAGAGTAATAATGGTATGAAGGCAACTGAAATTGCTGAGTTCTTTAGTGTGACACCAGGAGCCGTTACATCGATGTGCGATAAACTTGAGAAATTAGAACTTGTAGAACGGATTAGAGAACAAGAAGATCGTCGTGTTGTAAAAATGGCGTTAACTAATAGCGGTGAATTAAAGGTTCAAGATTTATTTTTAAAATTTCCACAGGAAAAGCTGATAGACATGGCAAACATATTGCGTGAAGTTAATCAGTTAATGAATAAAATTTTTTAGGATTTCATGATATTGAAATCCTTTTTTTATTGCCTAAAAAATCCATAAAAAGTCGTAACACTTTTTTGTTCTTGACAAAACAAAGCAACATATAATTTAATTAATATATATTTTAATAATTAAAATATATATTAATTAAATTAAAATGAGGTGGTTATCCTTGATTCAAAAACTACGTACAGTAACCCTTACTAACGGCTCTATTAAAGACTTAGTAGCAGACTGTGAGCAATTAAATATCCGTGGATCTGTTGCTTTACATCAGGAAATACGCGTAAAAAAAATCTCCACTCATGGTCATAGTTCTTTTCATTCCCTCGTTGAAGCACAGATTTTAAATAATACGGGATCATGCTCTATAAAAGATTTTTGTGAAATTAATGAGATTAAAAGTGCGGGGATCTTAAATATGTGCAATGGGCGAGTAACAAAATTGAATAGTTCTGGGAAGTTGGGCATTGAACAAAACTTACAAGTAGAACAGTTTCATGCAGTCGGTTTTGTTAAAGCAAATGAAATAGAGGCTAAACATTTTCACTTAAAAATGTCTGGTGGAAATAAAATTGGAAAGCTTATTGCAGATGTAATACATGTAGAAAAAGATACGTTATCTATTTCTTTTCTAAAGAAAAAGTTGAATTGTACATGTATTAAAGGTGAACAAATACATCTGTCCTATACAGATGCAGAAATTGTTGACGGAGATATTGTAGCAATAGGCGATAATTGTCATATACAAACACTTTATTATACAAAAAGCTATTCGATTGCTAAAAACGCCAAGGTGCAACAAATTATACGGAGGGAAAACGAATGACATTCATAAAAATCATTCAAGGCTTTTTTTGCTCATTAGCCCTTCTCGTACTATCTATCCTCTATGCAGGGCTGGTCTTCAGTGCATTACTATCAATAGTAGCCGGCATTTTACGAACATTCGGCTTGGAACAAATACAAATGAGCATTTGGTATGGTGTAGAGCTTCCAATCGTTTTCAGCATTCCGCTAGCACTCTTGGTTTCTTTGTTGCTATTCTTTTGTTCAATGTATATCAAACGCTCTATCCAATTTTGTTATTCCAAGCTTAAATTTTAAAATTAGAAGCACACCTTTTATTTGCTAGTAAGAGGTGTGCTTCTAAACATTTATTTTGATTTATAAATATTTGTTTCATAAATTATTGCGATTTTGTCATTAATTAATGCCTATTTAAATATATTAGATAATATATTTAAATATTCCTGGTACAACTTGTTATCAAAAGTGGATATGAGAATCGTTAAAGCATACGCTATGAAATCACTCCACGTTTTAATAGAGGCTAATTTTTCACAAAATACTCTTCCTTAAAGATGTTGAAATAAAAAAATAGAACCTTCAATCCAAAATTAAAATTGAAGGTCCTATTGTATTTTGTAGAAACAAATCATTTACATTCTTTGTTTCTACATCCTATTTTATTTTAAACGAAGCGCTTCGTCTGTTGATTCATTAATTTCCTTAAGAAGCTCTGGGTTTTCTGCTAATGACTTACCATAAGATGGGATCATTTCTTTAATTTTTGATTCCCATTCGTTAACATGTTGAGGGAAGCATTTATTGATTACCTCAAGCATAACGTGAACAGCAGTAGAAGCACCTGGAGAAGCTCCAAGTAATGCAGCGATTGAGCCATCAGAAGCACTTACAACTTCTGTACCAAATTGAAGTGTTCCTTTACCACCAGCTTCAGTATCTTTAATAACTTGTACACGTTGACCAGCTACAATAATATCCCAATCATCGCTCTTAGCATTTGGGATGAAATCACGTAGCTCTTCCATACGTTGTTCTTTAGATAACATAAGTTGTTGGATTAAATATTTTGTTAAGCCCATTTCTTTAACCCCTGCCGCTAATAACGTTGTAATATTATGCGGTTTTACAGAAGCAAATAAATCCATATTTGAACCTGTTTTTAAGAACTTAGGTGAGAAACCTGCAAACGGTCCAAATAGTAATGATTTTTTGTTATCAATATAGCGTGTATCAAGATGCGGAACAGACATTGGTGGAGCACCAACTTTAGCTTTTCCGTATACTTTCGCATGATGTTGCTCAGCAACTTCTTGGTTTTTACATACTAGGAATAATCCACTGATTGGGAATCCACCGATATGTTTCCCTTCAGGAATACCTGATTTTTGTAGTAATTCTAGGCTTCCTCCACCAGCTCCAAGGAAAACAAATTTTGCTGTATGGTATTCCATTTTACAGCCTTTTTTGTCGTGCACTCGCACTTCCCATGAACCATCGCTAGTACGTTTCATGCTTTCAACACTATGATTGTAGTTGATGTCAACGTCTTTATTTTTTAAGTGGTCGAATAACATACGTGTTAATGCACCAAAGTTAACGTCTGTACCAGTGTCAATTTTTGTCGCAGCAATAGCTTCATCTGCTGGACGATCTTGCATAATAAGAGGAATCCATTCCTTTAGTTTTTCTGGGTCATCAGAAAATTCCATACCTTGGAATAAAGGATTTTTTGTCATCGTTTCATGACGTTTTTTTAGAAACTCTACATTGTCTTTCCCTTGTACTAAACTCATATGAGGTAAAGGCATAATAAAGTCTTGTGGATTATTGATCAGTTTATTGTTCACTAGATAAGACCAGAACTGTCTTGAAACATGGAACTGTTCATTAACGTTAATCGCTTTGCTAATATCGATTGATCCGTCTTTTTTCTCTGAAGTGTAGTTAAGCTCACAAAGTGCAGCATGTCCAGTTCCCGCATTATTTAATTCGTGAGAACTTTCTTCACCAGCTTTATCGAGCGACTCAAATACTGTAATTTTCCAATCTGGTGCTAATTCTTTGAGCATTGTCCCCAAAGTCGCACTCATGATTCCGGCACCAATTAAGATAACATCTGATTTAATTTGTCTGTTACTCATTTTTACCTTCCTTATATATTAAGATTTGCAGAAAGGATGTATAGCTCTCCTGCTTAAATATCTCAGTAAGCCCTGGAGTAACCTAGGCGTACACCTTTTCTGTATCAATTATTACCTTATTGCAGTGTATCATAATTACATAAAGATTAAAATATCAACTATCTATATGAGAGTTATGTGCTTTTTTCGAGCCTTCCCCTTAATAAATCAAGAGAAAAACCTCCTATTCCACCACAAAGAAAACCAACCTTCATATCAATTATGCCTCAGCATAATTGCGTCCGGAATCAGCTTTGTGCTTGCACAAAGAAATCCTTTCCGATTCTGTGACATCCGCCGGAGGCTTTAACTTCTTTCAGCAGATGTTTGGACACCCGTTGAAAAGTAACTTAAACCTACATTTATCTCACCACCTAAAAGGAGGAGACTTCTGCTGATAGAAGTTAAGTTTTATGGAATAATTGACCTAAATTTGGCTAGCATTTTCATATAATAATGCGGATCTTTTAATATTATATCTATATAATAACATAAAAATATGGAACCAGTCTTGTTTTTGCACCAGCTCCACTACATATAAAAATATAACGAATATTCTTTATAATCCCTAGTGTTATTTCTTTTTTTATTCTAACCAAAAAATCAAATCTCATCCTATTTTTCGACAGTGCTTTTTATTTTCCAGCCGTCTATTTTGAAACCACCCATCTGATGAAATACATGGTTTACTAACAGTTCATATGCCTCCACCATCTTTTGTTTGTCCACTTCTAATAATGCTTTTAAAAACATTTCTGTAAATATTGAATCAGGAAAAACATTTTTTAAATATTTTTTAATATATGTTGGCTCTATAAGATAAGAATGTACTTGATAGTATGGAATGCTTTCTAATCTTAGAAACTGACAGTACTCAGAAAATAAATTAGCTAATGAATTAAAATACACAAAGGGGAAATCTACTCTTTGTTGATCAAAACAATCCTTTAAATTATCTAGTGAATCCCATAGTGAATATTTTTTTATTTCTAAAACTGTTTTATTTAGGTCATCATAATCTTTGTTTAGCCAATGTTTCGCTTCGATTTTTAATTCATTAAGTATGCCCGTGTTATCAAATAAAATTTTTCCTGTAATAAATTGAACCATGGACATTGTTCTTTGGTTTTGAAAATCTTGTTGAAAGTATTTGCGAATTTGTTTTGGTGGATTAGCGAAATATTCTATAAGAAAACCATTCATAACCCTATTTCCTCGCTCTCGCCAATCTACATCTTCAGATAAAATAATATGTACATCTATATCAGAACGCTTTGAAGGATCTCCCGTTATATAGCTCCCGCATACGAGTGCCCCTACAACATCATTTCGATTCTTCCAATCTTTTAAAAACTCTTCAAGTGCCATTTTCCACTCTTCCATAAACATCACCCTTCTTAAAAATCAGACTTTGGAATACCACAATATATTCAAGATTTAATGAAGAACACCTTTTACTTTTTATAAAAAAACACAGCCCATTAGCTGTGTTAAATTATGAAATATTATTTTTTTTATGATGTTTCCTTTGTTTTCTCAATTCGATAATTGTCTCTAAAATGATGTTGTTATTCTAATTAGAACACCCATCTAACCTTTATTTTTTTCTAGCAGCTGCTCGATTTTATGATCAGCACGTAGCAAGACTTGCTTTATTTGTTTACTCTCATTTTCTCTTTGAATCATCTGCTTATACTTATTTTGAAATAATATTTTCAGCTGTTGAACGTTTTGGATTTCCGCTTCTGTCAATTCATCATTTTCATCCGTATTTTGCGACCATTCAAAAAGCATTTTAATTTCTTGAAGTGAAAAACCACATTGCTTTAGTTTACGAATTGCACTAATGATTTCAATATGTTCCCCGTTATACTCACGGTGTTTGTTTTTTAATTCCGGATGTAATAAACCCATTTTTTCGTAATAACGGATCGTATCTTTACTAAGATCCGTACATGTAGCAAATTCACCAATTTTTATGATCATCACCTACTACATTATAAATTTATAAACCAATAATAGTAGTATACAATGGAATATGAAACGAACGATATGGTGACTGTATCTTAGCTGTTTATTTGTTAATAGTCCTTCCGCAACTGTTAATACATGTAACAACACAAATTCTAAAATTAGTAACATCAGTACTAGAGCTTTGTTTGGTAAAAATATTGTTACAACAATACTGATAGATATGACCACAAATAAGAATGTTCGTATTTGAAAGCCATTCTCTTTCCATTGATGCAAGCCTGCAATCCCTGTTAATAATGCGTATACCCCTATCAATACATAAACAATAATATCCATTTACATCACCTCAATCTTTTATTACTTTCACTTTAAAAGATGGAGTTAACTCCATGTCAACAGATTCAAATCAGAAGAGCAGTCATCATTCTTCTAGAACTAAGTTACTAATTAAGTCATAAACCCAATTTCAACTATGAATAGCTCAATCTCTTTCTCCTAATGCTACTTATTTAAAAATATCAGCTAAATAGTTTTGAATAGATCCTGGTAATAGTTGAAAGAATAATCCTTCATATTTGATATCGAGTACTCCAGCAATGAAAATAATAATAATGGTGAATAGTAAAAGGGGCTTCTTATTTTTAGAAATCCACTTCAATAATCTCCCCTCCTCTGAAAAATAATGTTTATAGTTTGCAAATTAAGTATATATTGATTCATGTAATATAGAAACCTAACCTTTTGATCATAAAATCATTCTGTCACCCAAATTGGGGATGTTACATAAATTAAAATAAAGCTGCTTATTTTAAAGTCGGTTTTCTTTTAGCTTCTTTCACGATTTTTTTCATTTTAATAAAGAAAGGAATAGCAATGGTAAACTTTAAATCATTTCGTGGGGTCGTTACTCAGATTGATGATTTTCCGATCGGGCAAAATGGGGAAAAGGAAGGCTGTTATAAGCTTATGACGGTAGAAGATAGTACTCAGGGCATTATCAATTTTGTCGTCTCACCTTCTACTTATTTTGTAAACCAAGAAATTGTAACAATCGGTGATTTGATTACTGGATATTATGATGGGAATGCACCTGTTCCTTTGATATATCCACCTCAATATCGAGCCCTCGTCGTCGTAAAGGAAAATAGCTTTCAAAATGTCAAAGTCGACTTTTTTAATAACCAATTAGTGAGTAGCGATGGTCAATTACAACTAAATCTTTCCGCTTATACACTTATCTTGCTGAAAAATGGGCAACCTTTTTCAAAAAGCCCGGCAAATCGAAACTTAATTGTGATTTACGGTCCTACTACAAGGAGTATTCCTGCACAAACTACACCGTATACAGTAATTGTTTGGTGTTAAGAATAGGTTCGTCACCATAATGTGGGGTTGATTTCCGTTCCTGGGGGCGTCCGAATTCGCGAGGCTCGCTCCAGGGGTCTCGGGCCAACACGAGGTTGGTCACGAAGGCGTTATTACAGGATGTGATGGTTTTAGCCTTCGTTCATCTATATCGCTAATCCCCATGGAGTTGCCAGCCTCCACTCCAATCAACTTATATGGCATACGTATTTACTTAGTAATGATACAAAAACTAAATTAAATGTAAAAAAACACTAAAAATATTTCCCAGGAAAGATGTCAGTCACCCAATTTTTGGAGAGCATGTATTCCAATTCGTTGGATTACAGCCCAGGATCCATCGGAAAAGAAAACGTTATGTTTCCTCTTCTGCCCAACATAGCGCTAATAATCGACTAAAATGTAAAGTTACTACAAGCAAAAGGAATACAATTAAGCGGCTCAAGTCCCTTTTAGGCTAAGCCGCTTAATTGTTTATTTTTTTATCCTCTGTCTACTGCTTGCCTTGCATTTCGTGTAATTGCTGCTTGATTTGCTCTAAGTATTCTTTATTTTGCTGAACTGTATCCAAATGCTCACCAAATTGCTGTGCATTCATGAATGCATTTTCTGCATGTTCGATTTGATTGAAAGCATGCTCAATCGCTATTTCCTCCGGATGTGACTTTGCATGCTTCAACAAACGCTCTGCCTTTTGGACAGAGTTCCCAAACAAAGTACTTGGATGATCCTGTTTCCAGCTCATATCTGAGTGCTTAGCCAATTTTTCCTCTTCCCTTCTTGCCAATTTAATATAAATAATTTAGATATAGTATTGGAAAATGTGCAGAAAATATGTACGGAAAAGCTAATGAATACTCCCCCATTTATTAGTGTACTTTTAATAATCACAATAAAGATTTAATTTTTATACTTCAGCACGGTCAGATTTTTCTATAAATACTTTATCCATTGCAGTTGTTTTTGGTTAAGATATACTAAATTTAATAGTATTTTCTTAAGATAAATTCATATTTGAAAGAGGATAATGTCATTGGAAATGAAGAGGATTCAAAGCGTCGGACAAATCGGAATCCCAGTTAAAGAGTTAGATCGAGCCATACATTTTTATAAAGAAAAACTAGGGCTTTCACTTTTATTTAATACTGACAGCATGGCATTCTTTGATTGTAATGGATTACGTCTTTTGTTAACCTTGCCAGAAAAAGACGAATTTATTTATTCAAGTTCAATTATTTATTTTCAAGTTGGAAATTTAAGCATGACATATGAGGATTTAGTAAATAAAAATGTTACGTTTATCGATGAACCACATGTAGTAGCAAAAATGGGACAAACAGAAACATGGATGGTATTTTTTAAAGATACAGAAGATAATACTCATGCATTCATGAGTGAAGTGCAAGTTTAAGAAGAAAGGAGACCGTCAAAAATACGCGGTCTCCTTTAATAATCCTTTTAATACGCAAGTGTAAATTGCACTTTTTCCGATACGGTACTTCAAGTAACAATTCCTCTATCGTGTATCAATTACATCTAATCACCTTGACTTATGATACGATTCTCCATGACTAGTTTTGATGTAAAGTACTATTCCTGTCATTATTCAAATTATAATCAAGCACCTAACATTTAGGTTGAAATCATCAAGGAGAAACAACATGAACAACAATAAGGACAACACAGAAATCATCTTACTTTCTGATCCATCCGAGTGCTTGATGCATCCGTTTTATAATAAACAAATCGTTTTTACAGGGGCCCTTTCCACGATGACACGTTCAGAAGCTGCGAAAAGAGTACGATCTTGTGGAGGGATTATGCAAGGGACTGTGACACAAGATACAGACTTCGTTATTCTCGGGGACAAACGTCGGGGTATAAGTACGAAACAATTAAAAGCGGAGAAATTAATTAGCCTCGGCCAAGACATTCAAATTATTATTGAAGATGATTTTATGTGGCTCATTTCAATGCAAAAAGAAGAGCTGCCTCCAATTTAAACACCATTCTTTATTCCATCTCATCTTAAAAGGTATGCAAAACAACTATGTTTACATACCTTTTCACCTATTTTATTACTTCAAACTAAAGATCATAAATTCTAAAATGATTTTAATTTGAAAGCTCATAATTCCATTAAAAACTAGAACAGTTCACTAGACGAAGTTTAAAAAATAACACAGCTTAGTTTACTACACAATCCAACTCTAATATAGAACATATCTTATAGTATCCTAGCAAAAGGAGGTGATAAAATGGTACAAATTCTTGATTACCAAGCAACCGAACCTCTAAGTACGTTTAACCCAGAAACTGCTTTTCCAATTCCGCAGGCACCATTTAAAATTCTTTTAGCTTCGATTCAAATAAACATCCCAGGCACCGCTTCAAGAAACAATAATGTTGAACTACTTGCAAGCATCGGCGTGGCTGGAGTTACTAATATTTCCCAAATTGTATTTAGAGTCTTCCGTAACGGGAAAGAGATCTATAATACGCAAGATGGAGTAGAATCAGCTGATTCAGAACAAAATTACATATTTACCTTCCAAGCGATTGATTCCAATTTGATAGCTGGTGCTAACTTCTATCAGGTTTTTGCTGAGAATATTACACCCAACACACAAGCAAACATTGTTGGACCGATTTCTTTTAGTGGCCTAGCTAAAAGTTAACGATAATAGTTCTTACTATGCCTCTTGATATGTTTATGCCCCATGCAAATTTAAGGCATACATGATCAATTTTTTAAGAGTGTTCATAGAGTGAGACGAATGCTTTAAGGCATATTAATTAAAAAAATAAGCTGTACAGAAGTTATTAAAATTTAACTTTCTATACAGCTTATTTTTCGATTATATTATACTTTCCTAGTATATAAGATCTTTATCTCTAGCGAAAATCACTATTCAACATTAGAAAATGTTACTACCCTCATTTATTAAAACTGACATTATTGAATTTGTATAAATGAAAACCACCAAAACGCTGACACTCCAACGTTTTAGGTGGTTCTTTTCATAAACCGCACTTACTTATGATACGGTTCACCCTTCATAATTCTAAAACTTCTATAAATCTGCTCCACCAAAACAAGCTTCATTAGCTGATGCGGTAATGTCATTTTTCCAAAGGATTGTTTCTCATCAGCACGTTTCAATACATCATCGTGTAAACCAAGAGAGCCACCGATGACGAATGCGATTTTACTTTTGCCGTAGGTCATGAGGGATTCAAGATCTGCCGCCATTTGTTCAGAGGTTTTCATTTTGCCATTAATGGCTAAGGCGATAACGTATGTATCTGGGTTGATTTTAGATAGAATACGTTCACCCTCTTTTTTCTTTACAATTTCCATCTCTGCTTCGCTTAGCTGCTCGGGCGCTTTTTCATCTGGTACTTCAATTATATCCATCTTTGCATAGCCACCGAGGCGTTTTACGTATTCATCTATTCCCATTTTTAAATACTTTTCTTTTAGTTTTCCGACTGATACAATCGTTATATTCACACGTTATCCACCTTTACATTTCATTTACAAACAAATTATCCACAAAAGTTATCAACATATCCACAAGCGATTCCTATATCTTGTGTAAAGTTATTTACTTGATACAAGATATTCTGCAGGTCGTTCACAGTAGCTACATTTTGTGGATAACTTTTCATCCTCTTCGATTTTATCCATAATTGGGAACTCTTTTTGCTCAGCCACAAACATGTCTAAAGCGTGTTCTATATGGTTTTCACAGCTGTATTTTTCCATTTTTGCACCTCTTCTTATTTTCCGAAATTTCCACAAACTTATTCACAATTCAGTCTATGTTATCCACAATCCATTGTAACAAAGGTCAGGCAAGTATGGAAGAATAGGCTTTCTATCACCACTCGCACTGTATATGTTATTATTCACAATTTTCTAGTTATCCACAATATTTTCTAATTCTAAATCATTCAGTGAACGTTGCGGCGAGGTGAATTTCAACTCAGAGGTTACTCGTTCTCACTACTCACCAAGCTTGAGCAAAAGTTTTGCTGAAGAGCTATACTTTAATATGACACCTTACTATCATTGACTCAACAACAAAAAATCAGTGGGGACCCTATCATCCCCACTGATTTTTAATTTACAACGAATCGCTATTTGTTAATGTTAGTGATAGATCCACTAATTTACCTTGGCGGTATACTTTCATCGTTAATTTATCACCAATTTTTTTGTGGTTATATAAATGTTTGCGTAAATCGATTGCTGTTTCGATTTTTTGGCCATCCATTTCAACAATAACATCGTATTGTTTAACGCCTGCTTTTGAAGCTGGAGAGTTCGTCACAACATCTGTAATAACAACACCTGTTGTTACGTCTCTTGGTAATTTTAACGTTTCTTGTTGGTAGAATGACGGAACATCCGTTAAGTCTACTAATGAAATACCCATTGTTGGACGCTTCATTTCACCATTTTTCTCTAATTCCTCGATAATTGGAATTGCTGAGTTAATCGGAATTGAGAAGCCTAAACCCTCAACAGAGGATTGCGCAATTTTCATGGAGTTAATGCCGACTAATTCACCAGCAAGGTTTACAAGTGCACCACCACTATTACCAGGATTGATAGCTGCGTCTGTTTGTAATACTTCTTGCTGCCAATCTATAGTACCATCACCGTTTATGTCAACTGGTACAGAACGATCCTTACCAGAAACAACACCTGTAGTAACAGAGCCATAGAATTCTAAGCCAAGAGGATTACCAATTGCAATTACTGTTTCACCTTGTTTTAATACATCTGAGTTACCAAATGTCGCTACTGTCTTAACATCTTTAGAGCTGATTGAAATGACCGCTAAGTCTGTCCAAACATCATGACCAACTATTTGTGCTACTTCTTTCGTTCCATCAGGCATTGTAACTTCTAACTGCTTTGCATCTTGAATAACATGGTTATTTGTCACGATAAAGGCTTTATCACCTTCAACTTTGTAAATAACACCTGAACCGCTTCCCGCAGGCTGTTCTGATGAGGATCGTGGACTCCAGAATCCGCCAGTTGTCACTTCTTGAATATTTGTAATCCCTACAACAGCCCCTGAAGCCTTATCTACTGCTTTTGTAACGTCAGTTGTCACTTCTGTTGCAACCTGATTAATGGTTGTTTCATTTTTATTACTTGCGCTACTTGTTGTTGTACCTGGCATTTGATTGACCAGTCCAGGCATCATGAGCCAAACGAGTAAAGCGCCTATGATAACGCCGATAAAACCGGTAAATAAATAACCACCTTTACCTCCGCCACCGCCTTTCTTTTTATAACGCTTCTCTTGCGTTTCTCGCTCCTCTTGTTCGAGTCGCTCCTGAAGAGGTGACTTCTGTATTTCATCATTTTTTAATAAATCATTATTTTTATCATCATCTTGAAAATAGCCCATTTACCTCATCCTTTCGTTTATTAAGTATTTGCTAGTTGTTACCCTAATATTACAATTCAAACATTAAAATCAGATGAAAAATAAATAAAATGGACATAAAAATGGCTGTTCAATGCATTTTCTATAAATGTCATTGAACAGCCTCGATATTTTACCATTAAACGGTTACTAACTTCGTCGGCTCTTCTGCATCAGTATCAAATAAATTTAAATACTCACCGACAATAATGCCGCAAGATTGCAAAGTTTGTGTAACACTCATGCGTGCAAGCTCTTTCATATTATTATCTTTACTTAAATGTGATAAATATATATTTGTTGGCTTTTCAAATACTACTTCACTCATTGCGATAGCTGCATCCTCATTTGAAACATGCCCTACATCACTTAAAATACGACGTTTTATAGACCATGGGTAACGCCCCATCTGCAGCATATTCACATCGTGGTTACTTTCAAATACAAAGGAATCAGCACCACGAATAATCCCTTTCATACGGTCACTAACATAGCCTGTATCCGTAATAACAACAAGTTTACGCCCATTTTCATGAAAGCTATAAAACATTGGATCTGCTGCATCATGTGATACCGCAAAAGATTCAACAGCCAATGAACCAAAATGCTTTACAGTATCCATTTCAAATTCAAAACGTTGCTCTAAGGGTATATCGCCAACTAGCCCGTCCATCGCCTGCCACGTTTTGGCGTTAGCATAAACAGGTACATTATATTTTCGTGCCAATACACCTATTCCTTTAATATGATCACTATGCTCATGTGTAACGAAAATGCCACTTAGCTGTTTCATATTGCGGTCGACTTTTGTAAATAGTTGCTCCATCTTTTTGCCACTAAGACCCGCATCGACAATAAATGCATGCTCGTCATTCTCTACATAAATCGAATTTCCTGTACTGCCACTTGCTAAAACACTAAATCGCATTATTCAACTCCCCAGTCTTCCTCTTCAGCCTTTTGCTTGTCTCCTTGGATTTCAATAATTTTTCCATCGATAGCATCCACGAAGTACTCTTCTATTTCTCCGTCCGGTAATTCCACTTGTACTTCCCATGTTGGTATCAACACTTGCGTTTGCGTTAAATTACTAAATGTCGAGTAACCTAACTTCACATGTTTAATACGCGATTCTGATTTTAATAGCCCTTTATTATAAAGTGTCTGGAAAATTTGAAGTGGTGGTATGACCGTTTCCTGCTGCTCCATCTCTTCGATATTATCAATCATTGTCTGCTCATACATTGTCACTTCGTTTTCTAAATTCCACTGTACTTTTAATAAGGCACTATCATTATAATAGAACATTCGATTATTTTTCTTTTGGAAGAAGATTGCGACTCGTTCCTCACGATCTACCTTCCATAATGCATATGAATCTCCATCTTTAACGTTTGTATGGACAAAATCGGTAAAGCTTGCATCATCACTTATATTTCGTAATTTCACAGGGTTAATAAAATTAACACGTATATGTGCATGTTTCTCATCAGTGAAACTTACTCGCTGATTATCATCGTTAACAATATTTTTAAAATTATGCACTTTTCCTGTAATGTAAGAAGCTGATTCATTACTATTCGGCAGTGGTCCATACGTAATATTATCATCTTTCAAACGGGCTTCTATTGTTTTTTCACCTAGTATTTCTACGCTCTGCGCTTCATTATAGCGATTTAAATATAACCAATACAAAAAGATATTCAAGATTAAAAAAACGAATATAAAAATAGACTTTGTTCTATTCCAATCCATTTTTGACACCTCCTAATATTTCAGGCGTCAGTTTTGTCGATATACCATTACGAATAACAAACCAGCATGGCTCTAATGTCACTATTGTGCTTTGATCATAGGTTAAATAGAAACCCACAACAATATCATCTATATCTGATAAAGCAATGTTATCTAGCTTTTTAATCTTTTCAACGATTTCCGATCCTGATGGAAGTTCCTTCATCTCTTTTTCGGATGGAATATCTTTCTCAAAAGAAAAGTATGGACGTTTGTAGCGGAACATACGATTATCTCCCCAAACGGTTGTAATTCGGTTTATAGCCTGATCACTATAAATCGGTAATCCATGTAAATATAGCTGATAATCCAATTGATTATTGCTTGTACTTGTTGAGGCTAAGCGATAATCATCTGTAAAACCTCCGTGTTCATTGATAAATTCAAAGCTATCCGTAAAGAGCTTAGAAGGCTCTATTCTTACACTACTTTCTGCAGCTGGATATACATAGGTTAATGATTTCACCTTCGAATCAATTACCATCCGTGACATGCCATCGTGATATTTTTCAGTAGTTGCACTTTCATCAGTACGCACGACATTGTTTAGATTTGTAAATACCACATTTTTAAATAATTCAGGTTTCTCTTCGATAAAATACGTATATTTTGCAGATTCAATTTTATCATTTGCAATATATAGTGAGGTAAAGCCATCTCGCTCCACTTCTTTAAAAGTGTTGTATGTTTTCGCTGGCTCAATAATATTTCTTACAAATTGATTAGCATTTTCTAGACTTACACGTGAACGCATTAATAATTCATTATTGCCACTAATGAAAAAGACCTGTAAATATTTGCTACTATAATTGCTCCAATCTATAATCATACGATTGAAGGTTGTTTCAGGTAGCTCCTTATCGGCGAACTGAAAAATCGTGTTAAAGGCAGAGTAAGGAATCTCACCAGGGAAAAAGACGGTCATACAATTATTAGAACGAATCATATTGTTTACAGTGTCCGCCTTAAGATTAGTGTCCATGGGCATTAAATCTAGGATATTCCACCCATGAAACGCTTCCATAATATCTACCATTGCACCATTAGATACGGTTCCGGTAAATTCTTTATCAAAACGGTAAATGGCTTTATAAGGACGAATTACATCCTCTGGTTTTTTTTGTGGTCCGATTAAAATTTCTTTTCCTTCAGTCTGTTCAATAAATTTATAATCTGGCGTGTATGTCCAAATCATAAAGGTTAAAACAACACTTAGCACAACGAGTAGGAATAAAACAACTGATTTAACTGGTTCTATATATTTCATTCCCACTCACCTGCCTCGTCAAAATCATCTAAATTAAGTGGTAATGTAAAGAAAACCGTTGTTCCATGCCCTTCTTCACTTTCAGCCCATATTTTACCGCCATGAGCTTCAATCATTTCCCTGGCAATAGCTAGACCTAGACCAGTGCCTCCCATAGAACGAGCTCGAGCTCGATCCACTCGATAGAAACGCTCAAAAATACGTCCTACATTTTCCTTAGGAATTCCCATACCATCATCGGAAATCATAACCTTTAGCATATCTCCTTGCGCTGTAAAGCCAAAGCGAATATTACCGCCATCGGGAGAATACTTAATAGCATTAGAAATAATATTATCGATAACTTGTGTCACCTTATCCGTATCGATTTCTACATAATAAGATGCCTCTGGGAATAAACGTTCAAACATCACTTTATCTGACTTAGACATTTCAAAACGATCGATAATACGGTTAAAGAATGAATTAAAGAGAACAATGTCTTGATTCAGTTCATAATCTGAACTATCCATTCTTGATAACTGCAATAAGTCATTTACTAAGCGGATCATACGCTCTGTCTCTGTTTGTGTGACATTCAAAAATGTTGGAGCAATATTTTCATCTTTCCATGCACCATCTGCTAACGCCTCTAAATAACTGCGCATCGTCGTTAACGGTGTCCTTAATTCATGTGACACATTTGATACAAATTCCCTACGATCCATCTCTATTTTTTCCTGTTCCGTAATATCGTGTAATACGGTAATTAGACCATTAATAAAGCCCGTTTCTTTTTGAATAACAGAGAAATTCGCACGTAAAATATACGGTGCGTCTGCTGTACTGAAATTTAAATTCACCGCATCATTCATGTGAATTAAATCCTCAAAACTATACTCTTGGTCAATTCCTAAAACAGATGCAATCGGTCGGCCTAATGTAATATCTCTTGAAATATGCAGCAGCTCTAGTGCGGGGTCATTAATAAGAATAATACGCCCTTTTCGATCTGTTGCTATAACGCCATCCGTCATATTACTAAGGACCGAATCGAGCTTTCGCCGTTCCGCCTCAGTAGTAGATTGTGCCTCCTGCAAGCGATTTGTTAAATGATTAAAGGTTATAGCAAGCTGCCCTATCTCATCTGTACCATAAACCCGCACTTTTCGAGAATAGTTACCTTTTGCCATCGCTTGAGCCTGCTTACGCATATCTGAAATTGGCTGTGTAATTGTTCGTGCCACTAAGATTCCTAAAAAGATAGTAATGACTAAGGACACTGCTGTACCACCAAGGAAAATACGGTTAATGTCATTCACTTGTTCAAAAACAGATTCAATATTTGCCTCAATATAGAGTACCCCTATAATTTCATCATCAGGTCCTGCACCATCTCGAATTGGCGAAGCTAACACCCACACTCGATTTCTTGTTTTATTATCCAGTTTAATGTTTTCAAATAATGTTTCTGCAGAGATAGCACGGCGTACGAGGTCATTATTCGAGCGCTGTCCAATCAAACTTTGATTGTCTATCTCAGATGTGGCGCGAATACGCTGCCTATTATCGATGACACGGATTTCTAAAATATCTCCTTTAGAAAGTTCCTTCAACCCTGTGGAAAATTCCATAACAATCGTTTTCAAGCTCTCTTCAAGAGTTGGCATACTTTCATCGCGCTCTTTTAACATTTCTTCACGAATGCTATATTGCATTAAATCGACACGTTGAAAAATGGATTGTCGGAAGTTGTCTTTTAAATTTTGCTCTAATTCACGCGCAAAATAAATTCCTATTATTTGCAAAGCAAGTAGGATTAGCAAAATATAAATTAGTACTAGCTTGACATGAATTGATTTAAAGAAGCTAACTTTCTGCATTCCTTGTTACTCCTGTTCAGGATTTCGTAAATAATAACCTACACCACGGCGTGTTACAATCCAAGCCGGATGACTAGGATTGTCCTCTATTTTTTCTCGTAAACGACGAATTGTTACATCTACTGTTCGTACATCACCGAAATAGTCATAGCCCCACACAGTTTGTAGTAAATGTTCACGCGTCATTACTTGACCGATATGCTTCCCTAAGTAATGTAATAGTTCAAACTCTCTGTGTGTTAGTTCAATTGCTTCATCACGTTTCAATACTAAGTAAGCATCTGGCTGAATAACAAGCGAGCCTACTACAATTTCATTAGACTCTTCTTCAACCTCTTCGGCAGTAGGGGCTACTACCTGTAAGCGACGCATATTTGCCTTTACACGTGCAATAAGCTCACGTGTACTAAATGGCTTTGTCACATAATCATCTGCGCCCATTTCTAGTCCTAATACTTTATCAATCTCAGACCCTTTTGCAGTTAGCATAATGATAGGGAAATCATATTTTTTTCGTACTTCTCGACAAACTTCCATCCCATCACGCTTCGGTAACATTATATCTAAAAGCATTAAATCTGGTTGTTCTTCCTCAACCTTCTCTAGTGCCTCATCTCCATCATAAGCACAAATAACTTTGTACCCTTCTTTTATTAAATTAAACTGTAAAATATCTGCGATTGGTTTTTCATCGTCAACAACTAAAATGGTCTTGTCCATATTTTTTCTCCCTTTCGCTTTTTATCTATTTTTAAACGATTGTATTTATCAATTATGCCTCGGCATAATTGCGTCTGGATTCGGCTTTGTGCTTGCACAAAGAACTCCTTTCCGAATCCATGACATCCGCCGGAGGCTTTAACTTATTTCAGGGGACATCCACTGAAAAATAACTTCAACTCGCATTAACTCACCACCTAAAAGGATGGGAGACTTTTGCTGAAAGAAGTTAAAGTCACTACTCTAACTCTACCATGCTTTTAACTTCTATGCATTATTCTAAATCCTAAGACATTTTACGATATTGTTATAATCCATTATCCCTCGACAAATTGCATCCGGAATTGGCCCTCGTACTTGCACTAAGCATTCCCTTCCGAACCCGTGACATCCGCCGAAAGGCTTGTGCGAAGGAGTAGTACTAACACAGCTTCAGCACGGTGTTTTGTCTATGCGACAGCAACAGTACAAAGTTGGTCACTAAAGCTGTTGCCACAACGACGCAGCGTTCTTAGAGTGGGTTCCTTGATACTTAAAACCGTATTCATCTCATCACCTATAGAGGCGGATACTCCTGTACCTATCGCTTTGCTTTCGCTACAGAAATTATATTTCGACAAATATTTCTCGGGAAATAACATAGATTTACATACGAAGTATATAAAAAGACAGCCCTATTTTGGACTGCCTTCTATTCGAATTGATTAACGCCCTACATATGATAATGGTTTTTCTAACGAATCCTTTTTCTTAACTTCAAAGTGTAGATGTGTACCTGATGGATTTCTAGTAGTGCCTATAATTCCCCTAACAGATTTTCCCTACCACCTCTTATGATAGGTGACAGCAATGCACCTTCCACCTTTTCTATCGTAGTATTAATTACCCACTAATAGTTTTTGCACCAATATACTGTACCATAAAGAAAATACAGTTTAACTGTTTTCATCTTATTGTAATGTAAATGTATTAATTCTCTACTAATTGTTACATCATTCCTATTTTTATAGCTATTAAAAAGTATAGTTTCAGACGTAGATTTTGCTCCAGTCTTGTACTTTTCACGAGGTATCTAGACCCTAAGCCGCTCAACCTCTACTCCAAGCCTTATGACTTTTTGCTTTTTTAATATTCTGATAAAATAGAGATTAGATACATTAGTTGAATGGAGCGATTAATTTGAATGTTTTACAAACATCTGAAATAACCCCTAAAGTAAGAAAACCTCAATGTAAAAATCCCGTTCGAAAACTTATCATTAGGACTATTATGGTGGCATTAGGTGCAGTCATTATGGCACTGGGGCTTGAGCTATTTTTAGTACCAAACCACATTATGGATGGTGGAATCGTAGGTGTTTCCATTATTACTTCTCATTTATTAAATTTACCTCTTGGTATTTTCATCTTCATTTTAAACTTACCTTTCATCTTTTTAGGCTATAAACAAATCGGTAAAACCTTTGCACTTTCCACAGGGCTCGGAATTACAGTACTCTCATTAACAACGCTTTTCTTACATAATCTAAACCCGTTTACTCAAGATACGCTATTGGCCACAGTTTTTGGTGGTATGATTTTAGGTATTGGTGTCGGCATTGTCATTCGTTATGGTGGCTCATTAGATGGGACAGAAATTTTAGCTATTTTATTTAATAGTAAAACACCGTTTTCCGTTGGTGAAATTATTATGTTCTGCAACTTACTCATCTTTGCGGTAGCGGGATTTGTGTTCACATGGGAACAAGCCATGTACTCTATCCTGGCATACTATATTGCCTATAAAATGATTGATATCGTCATTCAAGGCATGGAGGAATCAAAATCCGTTTATATCATTAGTGATGAAATTGATGAAATTGGGCAAACGATTATGGACCGACTCGGTCGAGGTGTAACCTTCCTTCATGGCGAGGGGGCTTATACAGGGAACGATAAAAAAGTTATTTTTACCATCATTACCCGATTAGAGGAATCCAAGCTTAAATCCATCGTCGCTGAAATTGATGATCATGCATTCCTAGCAATTGGTAATATTGCAGAGGTTAGAGGTGGCCGCTTCAAGAAGAAAGATATTCACTAATGAAAAAGGACGTACCGCATATGGTACGCCCTTTTTGATTTATATTTATTTCGCTTCCCAAACATCCACTAAAACGTTCGTTTGTTCACGTGCAGGACCAACAGAGAAAGTAGCAATTTCAATACCCGTTAATTCACTTACGCGTTCTACATAGCGACGTGCATTCTCAGGTAGCTCTTCTAATGTTTTGCAGCCCGTAACATCTTCTGACCAGCCTGGAAGCTCTTCATAAATTGGTTCACATTGTTCAATAATATGAAGATTTGCTGGATACTCAGTAATCGTTTCATCTTTATATTTATACGCTGTACAAATTTTAACTGTTTCTAAACCAGATAAAACATCGATTGAGTTAAGCGCAAGATGCGTAATACCACTTACTCGGCGTGAGTGGCGCACAACTACCGTATCAAACCAACCTACACGACGTGGGCGGCCAGTTGTTGTACCGTATTCACGACCAACTTCACGGATTTGTTGACCTACTTCATCAAATAATTCAGTTGGGAATGGTCCATCGCCAACACGAGACGTATAGGCTTTAGATACACCAATAACACTTGTCACTCGTGAAGGACCAACACCAGCACCAATCGCTACTCCACCAGCAACAGGATTTGAAGATGTTACGAATGGATACGTACCTTGATCGACATCAAGTAAAATACCTTGTGCTCCTTCAAATAACACTTTGCCGCCTTCATCTAGTACATCATTTAAGATTTTAGACGTGTCAGTTACATATTTTGCGATTTCTTGTCCATAGCCGTAGTATTCTTCGAAAATTTCTTCGAATGTTACGCCTTCAACTTCGTAAAATTTCTCAAATAACTTATTTTTAATTGCTAAATTTTGACGTAGTTTTTCTTCAAATACATCCTTGTCTAGTAAATCAGCCATACGGATACCGATACGTGCTACTTTATCTTGATAGCATGGTCCAATCCCTTTACAAGTCGTACCAATTTTTTTATCGCCACGGCTTTCCTCATCCGCGATATCTTGCTTAATATGATATGGCAAAATAACATGCGCACGATTAGAAATTCGTAAATTATCTGTATCAATGCCACGCTCTTGTAAGCCTCTAAGCTCAGTAACTAATGACTTTGGATTAACAACCAAACCATTTCCGATTACTGAAGTTTTCTCTTTATAAAAAATACCTGATGGAATTAAATGTAACTTATAAGTTTCACCATCAAATTTAATTGTATGTCCTGCATTATCGCCACCTGCAAAACGAGCGATTGCATCAGCTTTTTGTGAAAGGAAATCCGTAATTTTACCTTTTCCTTCGTCTCCCCACTGTGTTCCTACAACTACAACTGATGTCATAGTCAGCACCTCCGTTAGATACCATTTGTATCTCAATTTTTAAGCCGTTAATTATTGTATCAATGATAGAAACGCCTAGTCAACAAAAATACTTAAAAACACGAACATAAAATCAAAAAATATGATTCAACGTTCGTGTTTAATAACAGAATGGTATGAATATTATCGAACATTCAGATTAATTCCGTCTTGGTGTAATGTCCCACGTTGAGTTCCTCTAAAAGAAGGAAATTTTTCTTATGAATGAAGATAAATATTACTCACGTGGAGGTGGTGGTGGCATTTGCGACCAATCCACATTAATGAATTTATTGAATTCTTTTTTAAAAGCAAGTGTAACTGTACCCGTTGGACCGTTACGCTGTTTAGCAATAATAATTTCAATCATATTTTTACTCTCGGACTCTTTATCGTAATAATCATCACGATATAAGAAGGCAACAATATCGGCATCTTGCTCAATACTTCCCGATTCACGTAAGTCACTCATCATAGGTCGCTTATCTTGACGTTGCTCAACGCCACGAGATAACTGTGATAATGCAATGACCGGAACCTTTAACTCACGCGCTAAACCTTTTAAAGAACGTGAAATCTCAGATACCTCTTGCTGACGGTTCTCACCTGGCTTACCACTACCTTGAATAAGCTGTAAATAATCGATCAAAATCATACCGAGGCCATGCTCCTGTGCTAAACGTCGACATTTTGCTCGAATTTCATTGATACGTACACCTGGTGTATCATCAATAAAAATTCCGGAATTCGATAAACTTCCCATTGCCATAGTTAGTTTACCCCAATCTTCCGTTGTTAAAGCACCTGTACGTAAAACTTGTGCATCTATATTTCCCTCCGCACAAAGCATACGCATAACTAGCTGCTCAGCACCCATCTCTAGCGAGAAGATCGCAACGTTTTCACGTGCTTGAACGGCAACACTTTGTGCGACATTCAATGCAAAGGCCGTTTTCCCTACAGAAGGACGTGCCGCTACAATAATTAAATCGTTGCGCTGGAAGCCAGCTGTTATATTGTCTAAATCACGGAAGCCTGTCGGGATACCTGTAACATCACCTTTTTGTGATTGAAGCTTTTCGATGTTATCAAAGGTTTCCACCAATACGTCTTTAACATGCTTAAAGTCTCCCGCATTTTTACGATTGGCTACCTCCATCATTTTCTTCTCTGCTTCACCTAGTAATGCCTCTACCTCATCCTCACGAGTATAGCCATCTTCTACTATTTTAGTAGCTACACGAATTAAACGACGTAATAGTGCCTTTTCTTCGACAATTTTCGCATAGTGTGCGACGTTAGCAGCTGTAGGCACAGCATTGGCGAGCTCTAGTAAATAAGATAGCCCGCCAACATCCTCAATTTCCTTTTTAGCTGATAATTCTTCCGTAACTGTTACAACATCTATCGCTTTTCCTTGATCACTTAAACGTAGCATCGTTTCAAAAATTGTCTTATGTGCATTATGATAAAAATCATCTGCTAGTAAAATTTCAGATGCCGTGATTAATGATTGAGGATCGAGGAAAATTGCACCGATAACCGATTGCTCCGCTTCCCGGTTATGCGGTGGGACGCGGTCCATCATCGGTTCGTTCATGGTTCGTCGCCCCTTACTCTTCCGTTACATGAACTTTTAATGTTGCAGATACTTCATGATGTAGTTTTACAGGTACATTTGTAAAGCCTAGCGCACGAATTCCATCACTTAAAGTCATTTTACGTTTATCAATTTTTATACCATGCTTTTTTTGAAGCGCATCAGCAATTTGCTTTGTAGATACTGAACCAAATAGGCGACCACCTTCACCTGATTTTGCTTTTAATTCTACTGTTAAAGCTTCTAGTTTTTCTTTTAACGCTTTCGCTTCTGCTAATTCTGCAGCGGCGTTTTTAGCTTCTAATTTCTTTTGACCATCTAATTGACTTAATGCTTGTGCATTTGCTTCAGCAGCATAGCCATTTTTAATCAAGAAATTTTGTGCATAGCCGTCCGCTACATTTTTTATTTCCCCTTTTTTCCCTTTTCCTTTAACATCTTTTAAAAATACTACTTTCATGATTCAGAACTCCCTTCGAGTACCTCATTTATGGCCTCTTCTAAATATTTTCTTACTCCATCAATGGAATTTGCTTCGACTTGGCAAGCTGCATTCGTTAAATGCCCACCGCCGCCTAACTTTTCCATAACAAGCTGCACGTTTACTTCGCCAAGCGATCTTGCACTTATGCCGATTTTGCCATCTGAACGATGTGCAATGACAAAGGAAGCACCAACATCCTTCATTGTTAGTAAAATGTCTGCTGTTTGCGCAATTAGTACAGAATCATACACTTTCGCTTCCTCACCTACAGCAATAGCAATACCCGGCTTCACGAACTTAACCGTTTGCACTATTTTAGAACGCTCAATATACGTATCGACATCTTCTTTTAATAATCGCTGTACTAGCACTGTATCGGCACCATTTGTCCGTAAATAAGAAGCCGCTTCAAACGTACGGGCTCCTGTGCGCAGTGTAAAACTTTTCGTATCGACTATAATTCCTGCCAGCAATGCCGTAGCCTCTAGCATATTAATCTTCGCACGTTTTGGTTGGTACTCGAGTAACTCTGTTATAAGTTCAGCTGTGGACGATGCATATGGCTCCATATAAACAAGCGTTGGATTTTCTATAAAATCCTCACTTCGACGATGGTGATCAATCACCACAACTTTTTCTGCCAGCTTCAATAGCTGTGAGTCGATGACTAAATCCGGTTTATGCGTATCGACTATAACGAGCAAAGATTTTTCTGTCATTCTTGCCGCAGCTTCCTCTGGCGTTAGGAAATTTTCATAGAAATCCGATTTACTCTCTATTTCATTCATTAAACGTGTTACACTTCCGTTTAATTCCTCGAAATTCACGATCACATAGCCCTTCACATCATTCATCTGTGCCATTTTACGTACACCAACAGAGGCACCAATAGAGTCCATATCAGGGTTTTTATGTCCCATAACAAATACTTGGTCACTATCCTGAATTAAATCACGTAGTGCATGAGAAATAACACGTGCTCTAACGCGTGTACGTTTCTCAACAGGGTTCGTTTTCCCACCATAGAATTTCAGTTTTCCTGTAGGTTGCTTGATGGCAACCTGATCACCACCACGACCTAAAACAAGATCTAGACTTGATTGTGCTAGTTCACCAAGCTCTACTAATGAAGATGATCCTGCGCCAACACCAATACTTAATGTTAATGACATATTTTTTTGCGCTGTTTTTTCTCGAATTGTATCTAAAATGGCAAATTTTTTCTTCTCAAGCTCCATTAAAATGGATTCGTTTAATACAGCTAAAAAACGATCGGATGATATTCGTTTGACAAATATCCCTTGTTCAGCCGCCCAATCATTAACAATTGATGTCACCATCGTATTCGTTAAACTACGTGGCTGGTCATCCATTGCTTGCGTAATTTCGTCATAATTATCAACAAATAAAATGGCGATAACTGTACGATCTGCATAGTATTGTTTTTCAATAGCTATCTGCTCCGTTATGTCAAAGAAATAGAGTAAATTCTCTTCTTTTTTATAATAAACTCGATATTTACGATCATGGAGCGTAATCGTATCTTCGTTTGTCTCTTCGCTTTTCATTAGCACGTAGATGTCGTCAGATATATTAACGATTCCTTCACCTACTAAATTCTCCATATTTAAAACGCCTTGCATATATGGATTCGACCATTCTATTTCATATTGATCATTGACAAGTAAAATCCCAATTGGCATTTCAAGCAATGCCTCTTCCCCTACTTTTTTCATGCGGAAAGAAATGGATTCAATATGCCTTTCTGTTTCATCAAAGGTAATCTTTTCTACCTTCCACGTATAGACCATTAATAGTACAAAACCTATTCCATAACCGACACCTATCCCGATATTCCAAATACATAGAAGCACGAACGTCACAATGCCAAAAATGGAAAGAACAAAAAGCGGATAGCGGATTGGTCGTTTTCTAAAAGTCCCCATTACATCAGCCCCTTATTCTTTAGTTTTTCCCTTCACAAGTGAACGTACGTCGAAACCTAAATCTACGATGCCTAGCAATATCATAAAGGATGATAGTGGTAAGGCTAACAAAGTAGCTATCCATTTTACAGCATTCGGCATTCCCTTTTTAGAAATAAGATAATGTATAAAGGAAATCCCCTGCAGGATTAATAACATCCATAAAACATAAGAAACATTTAAAACAATAATATCTAATGTAGATCCAGCTTCTGGACGCATAAATAAGTTAATGCATAAAACAATCATGTAATACCATAAAATAGATCGTGGTAGACGCATATGTTGGAACGGTGGAAATTTCGGTACGTCTAAACCAAGACGTTTTAATACAGGTAAATTGAATGTCATGACAATAAATGCTGTCATAAATGCAGAGAGTGTTACTATTGCAGGTATTGTCAGTTCAACTGTTTTTAACAGAGCCTCAATTAGCTCTGGCTGAAACGCTTCTTGACCTGTCATAGTTTTGGTCAGTTCATTTGATTGCTCATAACTTTCACGGAACAACTCCATGCTTATGTTAATCATATTGATACCAGAAAATTGAACATAGGCTACATAGACAATTGTCATTGACAGAAGAACAGCAACCCCAGATGACATGAATAGGTAAAGTTTGCTCTTCTTTTGATTAATTGCATTTCCTATTACGACACCAAGTAATGCCAATACAAAGGCAAATGGTAACATAATTAAGCCAGTTGTTAGAGTGGTTAAAATACAGCCTACTACTGCTACAAATACTGATGATGAACGCTTATAATTTGCGCTATACCAAGCAATCGGTAATGGGGCAAATATTAGACTTACTATACGAATGAATGGTACATATGCAGAAATAAGCATAAGAAGCGTAAAGATTGCGACCATCATTGAGCCATGTAAAAGCGCCTTTGTTTGATTATTCGGCATTGAAAACCTTCCTTTTTTCAGTCAATCTTACTGACCTTTATTGTACCATTTTTTTAGGTTATTGAACAAAAAACGCTAAGAACAACTGAATGCTTTGCCATTAATTTTGTAGAACCAATGACTAAAGCGTGAAATACATAGCTATATAGGGAGATTTTTTACCGAAAAGGCATAACAAATTCATTATTTATGTTCTTATATATATTGTTGAAATTTTTCAACGATGCATACGACCGTTACTACTGCATGAAAAAAGGCTTTTAATCGAAATGATTATAAGCCGTTTGTTTTTAAAAATGTTACTTAGTCGATTGTTTCTCAATCTCTAAAATTTCATCTTTTCTTTATTCATGTCTGTTAAGAGTGTAATAAATTCTTATGATAATAGCAAATGGTAATATATAGAGCAATTACTGAGGTAAAGATCATTACTATAGTATTGCGATGACAAGATCAACAACTCCAGTTTTATAAATAAAAAAGCACAACTAAAGTTAATTAAACCTCGTTGTGCCTTTATTATCTTATTTGTCTTCTGCTACGAATGGAAGTAATCCCATGATACGAGAAACTTTGATAGCTGAAGTTAATTTACGTTGGTACTTAGCGCTAGTGCCAGTTACGCGACGTGGTAAAATTTTACCGCGCTCAGAGATGAATTTTTTAAGTAAATCCACATCTTTATAGTCGATATGCGTAATGTTATTAGCAGTGAAGTAGCAAACTTTACGGCGTTTGCGGCCTCCGCGACGTGGTGCCATAGTATGTCTCCTCCTTATCATTTTTTATTAGAAGTATTAGAATGGTAAGTCATCCTCAGATACTTCTATCGGTCCTTTGCTATTAGCAAATGGATCCTCATCTACACGTGTATAATTCGGCTGATTCATAGGTGGTTGATTTTGCTGATAAGCATCGCCGCCAAATGAACCCTGCCCTGGCATAGCACCACCAAACTGTTGTTGTGGTTGTCCACCGCCATATGACGGTTGATTATTACCGTAAGTATTCTGCCCACCATATTGAGGAGCAGGAGCACCGCTAGTATTACGAGGCTCTAAAAACTGTACGCTATCAGCCACTACATCTGTTGTGTATACTCGTTTACCATCTTGTCCTTCATAGCTGCCTGTTTGAATGCGACCTTCCACTCCAATCAAACTTCCTTTTCGCATGAAGTTCGCTAAGTTTTCAGCCTGTTTGCGCCAAGCAACACAGCTAATGAAATCAGCTTCGCGTTCACCTTGTTGGTTTGAGAATGTTCGATTCACAGCAACTGTAAATCTTGTAGACGCAACACCATTAGGCGTATAGCGTAGCTCAGGATCTTTTGTTAGTCTTCCAACTAATACGACACGGTTTATCATCAGAAATGCAACCTCCTTTTCAGCATTTTGTTAAATGATTATGCTTCTTGGCGAACCGCAATGTGACGAATGATATCTTCGCTAATGTTAGCAAGACGTGTGTATTCGTTAATTGCTTCTGAAGTAGCGTTTACTTTCACGATTTGGTAGAAACCTTCGCGGAAGTCTTGAATTTCATAAGCTAAGCGGCGTTTGCCCCACTCTTTTGATTCGATGACTTCTGCACCGTTAGAAGTTAAGATTTCGTTGAAACGTTCAACTAAAGCTTTCTTCGCTTCGTCTTCAATGTTCGGACGTACGATGTACATTAATTCGTATTTTCTCATCTGTTTACACCTCCTTATGGACTTAGGCTCTCCTGTATACAGGGAGCAAGGAGCAAGTAATAATTATTACTCACATCAATGAATTGTAACATATAGATACATGTCTTTCAAGTCGCAACCAAACAATTCTTTCTATATAATGAACTTAATTCATGAATGAGAGGAGGATCTTCATGCTACCAGATAAAGAACCTATTGTAATAGAGTTGGATATAAAAAAACTAATGATGGATAATATTGTTGTCACAAGTGGTCTCGTCATATTATTTGTAGCTATTCAAGCTATTTGCTTTAAAGATTTTGATTTTTCATTTTGGAATATGATACTTGGATCTTTCCTTTTTGTTATTCTGTATATTATTTTCATTGTCTTACATGAAGCCTTTCATTTAATTGGCTTTATGGTCTTTGGAGGCGTACCCTTTAAATCGTTAAAATATGGCCTGAATTTAGAGCTTGGCATAGCGTACGCAACAACTGAACAACCGTTACCGAATCATGCAATGAAAAAAGCTTTATTACTTCCATTTTGGACAACTGGTGTTCTCCCGACA
Source organism: Lysinibacillus sp. NPDC095746 (assembly GCF_044763535.1). Lineage (NCBI taxonomy): Bacteria > Bacillati > Bacillota > Bacilli > Caryophanales > Bacillaceae > Lysinibacillus > Lysinibacillus sp. NPDC095746. The sequence goes on along the minus strand of NZ_JBIWGL010000007.1, from coordinate 26,930 downwards.
ATTGCTGGTTTCTACTTTAACAGTACTGTTTTAGTATTAGTAGGTGCTTTTTTAATCGCTGGTGCAGTTGGTGATTTTTCCATGTATACAGCATTACGAAAATACCCAAAAAATGCATTCATACAAGATGATCCTCATTTACCTAAGCTTTATGTATATTTGCCCGAGGAAAAGAAATAACTTTGCTGAGCGTCACGTTACAAATAGAATCTGCTTGTCCCCAAGCAGGTTCTATTTGTATTTATGGCGTTAAAAAACTATGCTGTGCTGCTGTATATAAATTTCTCCAAATACGATTAATGGAGGATGTCTCCGTAATTGCATCCATGCCAAGTCTACGTATTAAGCTATTGGCAATGTCTACACAAGTCGCTGCAGTATCTTTACTTATTCGTGAAAATTGTTGGAGTTGTTCTTCAGTCAACTCATGACCTTCTTTATGTTTTTGCCAGTATTCGTTCAACAGTAAATAATATCGCTCTTCAAGCTGTTTAAAGTTCTTCTGTTGCTGCATCAATAAAAATTGTATTGCACCCATACGATCAGTACGGCTTGGATCATGCTTTCTTTGCTTTACTAAAATAGATGACTCTTCTAAGAAATTTTCTGTTATCCCAAGACAAACACTTAGAAATGAGGCTTCTGCAAATGCTCCAAACGGAAAACTATGTACCGTACTTCCATAATTGTTTTTAATTATACCCAATTGGAATGTTTCCTCTTGTGGTACCCAAACATTTTGCACACGGATCGTATGACTAGCTGTCGCTTTTAAGCCCATTGCTCGCCAATCATTAAGAATCTCTACTTGATCACGATTTACTGAGCAACTAATTATTTCATCTGTTCTATTTCCTTCATCCTCGACAACACAATTCATCGTAAAAGTTGTAGCATAATTTGAGCCACTACAATACTTCCATTGACCAGTAATACGATAGCCCCCATCGATTTTTTCTGCTACGCCAGTAGGATAGCCACTGCCTGCTATGACTGCATTTCTTGGTGAAAACATTTTTTCAACAACCTCTTTGTTCAATGTTGGAATAAACACGTTACCCCCTGTTCCTATTGTGACAAGCCAGCCAAAGTTACCATCAAGTGCAGACATCTGCTGAAATACTTTAATGCCCTCTAGTAGATCTAAATCTTTACCGCCTAATTCCTTTGCGGTAAATAGCTTAAACAATTGATGCTCATAAATAAGCTCTAATATGTCTTCTGGTAATTTACCTAACTCCTCTATTTCTAAACCACGATCTTTTATTTGTAATATGTTCATACTATCCCTCCTAATTGAAAATTCAGATAAAATTATATACAAAAAAAGACAATCTTTTGAAAGATTGCCCCCTGTTTGTTTTTTATACATTGAAACGGAATAACATAATATCGCCGTCTTGTACAACATACTCTTTACCTTCAAGACGTACTTTCCCAGCTTCTTTAGCAGCAGGTTGAGAACCAGCTTCTACTAAATCTTCGAAAGCAACTGTTTCTGCACGAATAAATCCACGTTCAAAGTCTGTATGAATGATTCCTGCACATTGTGGTGCCTTCATACCTTTACGGAACGTCCATGCACGTACCTCTTGTACCCCTGCAGTGAAATAAGTTGCTAGCCCTAGTAAATCATATGAAGTACGGATTAACTGGTCTAAACCAGATTCTTTAATGCCTAGTTCTTCTAAGAACATTGATTTTTCTTCATCATCAAGCTCAGAAATTTCTTCCTCAATTTTTGCACAAATTGTGATAACTTGAGCTCCTTCTGCAGCTGCATACTCACGTACCTTTTGCACATATTCGTTATTATCTGCATCAGCTACTTCATCTTCTGAAACGTTTGCCACATAAAGCATAGGTTTAATTGTTAACAGATGAAGTCCTTTAATAACCTTTAGCTCATCTTCTGAAAGCTCTGCAGCGCGTGCTGGTCGACCGTTTTCTAATTGTTCTTTAACTTTCACAAGAATTGGTTCTTCGATCATGGCTTCTTTGTCTTTTTGCTTTGCCATTTTGCTAACACGTTGTAATCGCTTATCAACAGATTCTAAATCAGCAAGTGCAAGCTCTAAATTAATGACTTCAATATCGTCAATCGGATCTACTCCACCTGATACGTGCGTAATATTTTCATCAACAAAACAACGTACAACTTGGCAAATTGCATCTACTTCACGAATATGAGCAAGGAATTTGTTCCCTAAGCCTTCACCCTTTGAAGCGCCTTTTACGATCCCAGCAATATCTGTAAACTCAAATGCTGTTGGGACTGTTTTTTTAGGTGTTACTAATTCTGTTAATTTATCTAAACGTGCATCTGGTACTTCAACAATACCGACGTTCGGATCGATTGTTGCGAATGGATAGTTTGCAGCCAATGCGCCCGCTTTTGTAATTGCGTTAAATAATGTTGATTTTCCAACGTTAGGTAAACCAACGATTCCAGCTGTTAATGCCATGTATGGACACAACCTTTCTATGATCTGTTCAAATTTGCTCTTAATAACGGATACTGTGAGGTTACAGAAATCCTCACTGATTCATCACTGTATAACCCTATCTATTATATTGATTCACTTCTAAAAAGTCTAATACACATCCATTTCGTCTTGGCATAATTGCGTCCGGAATTTGAATTGTGCCGTACAATTTATTTTTCAAAATCTATGACATCCACCGGAGACTTTATCTTCAATAAGTGGGTTCAGAACACCTACTGATTGAAGATAAAAACTAGTCCTCGCTAGCCGAAATGATAACCTTTTTCATTTTTTTCTCAAATTCACGGCGCGGAATCATGACACTATGCTGACAGCCTTCACATTTAATGCGTACATCCGCCCCCATCCGAATAATTTTCCATTCATTTGTACCGCATGGGTGCTGCTTTTTCATTTCAACAATATCGTTTAAACCAAATTTCTTTGCTTCCATATTACTCACTTCTCCCCTCTTCATTAACACCATAGAACATCATTTTTGGTTGAGCCATTGGTATATTATTTTCTTCAAAGAGTTTTGTAACATCACGACGAATCGTACGAGCCACCCCATGTTGTTGCTGTGGTAATGTTTCTGCGGCTATACGAATCGTTACCTCTGTCCCCTTAACATTTTGTACACCTAAAAAGACAGGTACTGCTACAAGTTCCTTATGAAGGTCAGGTAAAGTATTTAAATACTTTTTAATAATAGATTCAGCTTTTTCGAAATTGGCATCGGTCGTCATTTGTAAATCTATATAAATTTTAGAGTTGTTAACAGAGTAATTGACAACCTCACCTATCGAACCATTTGGAATAATAAACTGCTCTCCTGTAGAACCATTAATCTTTGTTGTACGTAAACCGATTTCTACAACAGTTCCTTCAGCAGCATTTATTTTTATATAATCGCCAACACCAAATTGGTCTTCAAAAATAATAAAGAATCCAGTAATGACATCTTTTACTAAACTTTGCGCACCAAAACCAATTGCTAAGCCGACAATCCCTGCTCCAGCCAATAGCCCTGCTATCTTAATCTCTAAGATCGAGAGAATAGCAATGATTGCTGAAAAATAAACAACATAGGAAATGACACTTTGTAATAATCTTGAAATTGTTGTTTGTCGACGTTCTGAATGATCTAAAGGTGAGCGCATACGCATTAAAAATACTTTTTTAATAAACTTTTTTCCTAACCGTACAGCTAGCCACGATACAATCAAGATAATAATAATCTTAACCGAAGCTTTTGTTATACTTATCCAGAGCTCCTCTGACATCAACTTATCCCAACTGCTCTTTAAAAACCTTTCACTAAACCAATCCATTATTACCACCTCTTGAATAACTTGCTAAAAATTTGCGTATACTGCATAAAAATCGAGCACTTCTTACAAATAAAAAGGAAAGTGAGTTTTTTTATGAATACTATACCAAAATTATTACTTCCTTATTCTCTTCATCATGAAAGTAAAAATATCGTTTGGCAGTTGAGTACATTATTTTTAGAACATATACCCTTTCATCATGAACGCCTTATTTTCTGTTGTATTGGAAGTGACCGTTGTACAGGTGATACACTTGGACCATTAACAGGTAGCTTCCTAAAAAAGTCTGTTAGTTTTCCATATGAAATTGTAGGCTCTTTAGACAATCCTTTGCATGCTCTTAATTTAGACACTACTATGCAACAGCTACACAATCATACTATAAAACCATTCATTATTGCGATTGATGCATGTCTTGGAAGTGAACAAAACGTTGGACATATTTCTGTACAGAATGGACCTATTTTTCCGGGGAAAGCTGTCAAAAAACAATTACCTCCCATCGGCGATATTTCCATTAAAGGAATAGTCAATGTTGGAGGCTTTATGGAAATGCTTGTTTTACAAAATACAAGACTTCATATTTCTTATGCAATGGCGGAAAAACTTTCAAGAGCTCTATTGCTCGCTACACATCGTTACTCACTAAAAAATATAGAAGATAGCAACCACAATACCAACAATGATGAGACCTGGCAACAAGTTAGCAGCTTTGATCTTAGTTAAGCCTGCTATATTTAAACCAATGGCAAAAATCATAACGCCACCTACAGCAGTCATTTCTTGAATAAACATTTGTAGTGCAGCATCTGGTATAAAAGAGCTAATAACACCTGCAAAAAGTGCAATTAATCCTTGATAAACGAATACAGGTACTGCAGATAATAGCACGCCAATACCTAATGTAGATGTTAAGATTATCGATATAAATCCATCGATTAATCCTTTCGTAATAAGTATATTATGATCGTTACGCAGACCACTATCGAGTGCACCAATGACGCCCATAGAGCCAACTACAAATATTAAAGATGCCGTTACAAAACCTTCTGCTATGCCAATTTGATTATTATCAGTTCGATTTTTACTAAATAAAGATTCTACCCATTTCCCAAGTCTATTCATTTGCTTATCTAAATCTAACCACTCACCAATTACTGTACCTACCACTAAACTAATCATTAAAATAATAAAATTATTACTTTCAAAGCCCATTTTAATCCCTAAAAGTGCAACTGCTAATCCAATAATCGATAATACAGTAGATTTCATCGATTCAGGAATATTTTTAAAAATACGTCCTACTAATGCACCTATCATAATAAGCAAAGCGTTAATTAATGCCCCTAGTAATACCACGTCCCAACCTTCCTTCTCTCTAGAAAAATAGAGAGCGCCTTGTAGTTCGGCGCTCTGATCACGTTATTGATATATCTCTTATTCTTCTTCCTGTAAATTTAATATTTCTAAAATACGTTCTAAATCATCTTCAGAGTAAAATTCAATTTCAATTTTCCCTTTATTATTAGATTTTCTAATTTGTACATTTGTTCCAAAGTAATCACGTAACTGTGATTCCTTTGCTGCCACGAATATATCTTTTTTCTTTTGTTGAGTTGTTTCACGTGAAACTTCTTCATTCAAATTGTGTACTAACATTTCAACTTGCCGTACGTTTAAACCTTGTTTGATGACCTTATTTGCCACTTCTGATATTCTTCTTTTATTTTTCAATCCAAGTAATGCTCGTCCTTGTCCCATCGATAATGTTCCATCATTCATAAACTCACGAACATCCTCTGGTAATGCAAGTAAACGAACATGATTGGCAATATGCGGTCTACTTTTCCCTAATCTTTTGGATAGCTCCTCTTGCGTTAAATGTAAGCTTTCCATTAAGCTTTGATAGGCCTCCGCCTCTTCAATAACTGTCAAATCTTCACGCTGTAGATTTTCTAAAATAGCTAGTTCCATCATTTGCGCATCTGATAGCTCTTTTATAATAGCTGGAATAACCTCTAAACCTGCTAATTGAGTCGCTCTATAACGGCGTTCTCCGGCAACGATTTCATATTTACGTCCTTTTTTACGTACAGCAATTGGCTGTAAAATACCATGTTCCTGTATAGAGTCAGCTAATTCTTGTAAAGTTTCTTCATCAAAAATTTTACGAGGCTGAAATGGGTTTGCGATGATAAGCTCTAATTGTATTTCTTCCACTTGCCCACTTTGTTCTATAGACTCTCCAGGAAATAATGCACCTATGCCTCTTCCTAGACCTTTAGCCATTTTTAATCACTTCCCTCGCCATCTCTAAATACACTTCTGCACCTCTTGATTTTGCATCATAAATGATAATCGGCTGCCCATGACTTGGAGCCTCACTTAATCGCACATTACGAGGAATAATTGTTTTGTATACTTTATCTTGGAAATACTTTTTCACTTCATCAATAACTTGTAAGCCAAGGTTTGTTCGTGCATCAAGCATCGTTAACAATACACCATCAATGTATAATTGCTGATTTAAATGTTTTTGCACTAAACGGACAGTTGATAACAACTGACTTAACCCCTCTAATGCGTAATATTCGCATTGTACAGGAATAATAAGTGCATCCGAAGCAGTTAAAGCATTAATTGTTAGTAGCCCTAACGAAGGTGGGCAATCAATAATAATATAATCATAGTCTTCTTTTACATCTTGAAGTGCGTGCTTTAAACGTACTTCTCTGGAAATTGTTGAAACTAATTCTATTTCTGCTCCTGCAAGTGAAATGGTTGCTGGAACAATTGCTAAGTTTTCGACATTTGTTTGTTGAATGACATTTTCAACGTTTTCATCATCAATTAATACATCATAAATACAGCCTTGAAGTTCTCCTTTATTTACACCAAGTCCACTTGTTGTATTGCCTTGTGGATCAGTATCGATTAGGAGCACTTTCTTCCCTAAGTATGCTAGACAAGCGCTCAAATTGACCGATGTCGTTGTTTTTCCTACGCCACCCTTTTGATTGGCGATTGCTATAATTCTACCCATTTAAAAGCACCTGCTTTCATCTATCAAAGGTTCACTTTGACAAATCATTTGTAAAATCACTGATCAATTATGCCTCGGCATAATTGTGTCCGAATTCGGTTTTGTGCTTAGGCCTGTAGCATGCAGGTCAGTTAGTCGTATTCGCATGGATGCGATAATTTTAGGCTAACATCCTTTATGAACGCCTTTCCGAATCCGTGACATCCACCGAAGGCTTTGGGCCAACAGATGTTTTTTGCGCGAAGCGTAGTGCTAACGCAGCGTCAGCAACAAGATGTTTGTCACTCAGTCGTTGCCACAGGACGAGGCATTCTTAAACTGACTTCCTCTATTACGGACGGTTGGACACCCGCTGAAAAGTAACTTAAACTACCACTTACAGAGGTGAGAGACTTCTGTAACTGACGTCTACTTCGTTACAAAAAACACTTGCTCCAAAGAAGTAAATACCTCTATCTAACTTTCATTCTATCAAAAAAACAGAAAATAGTTGTATAAAATATTAAGAATATATGCAAAAAAGGAGACATCTCCCAGAATTATTACTGAGATGCCTCCTCCGTACAGAACTATAAAAGTAGTTCATCATTATATCGCGGGGTTGATTTTCGGTCCAACTGAACACTTTCCTGGTGGCGTTTATCCTCACTCCAACCACTTATAGAAATATCATCCGCAACTTTGATGATGCTATAAAAGCCATTTCTTTATTTTTCCAATATAACTTTAATCACTACTTAAGACTTTTTCTTTTTAGGTATTTTCACTGTAATTTGATAATATTCCTCTGTGTCTTCTTCTTCAGTCTTAACTGTTATACCGCTCTTTGTTACCATAGATAACGATTGTTTAATCGTATTTAAAGCAATGCGTACGTCTTTACTAATGGCCTTACGTTTCGGCTTTACTTTCTTTGGCTCTGCTTCTTCTTGAGCTTCTGCCTCCGGATGTAGTAAAGCATAAATCTGTTCTTCTAATTGGCGAACATTCCAATCATTTTCAATCGTTTGTTGTAAAACTTCTAGCTGTAATGACCGATCTTTAATTGCAATTAATGCACGTGCATGTCGTTCAGAGATTTCACGCTTCAAAATAGCTTGCTGCACTTCTTCAGGAAGCTTTAGTAAACGTAATTTATTGGCTACCGTGGATTGTCCTTTTCCAAGTCGTTGGGCCAGAGCTTCTTGTGTCAGCTCATGAAGCTCTAATAATTTTTGATAGGCAACAGCTTCTTCAATTGCTGTTAATTCTTCACGCTGTAGGTTCTCGATTAACGCGATAGAGGCTGTTTCCTTATCAGTTAAATTTCTTATAATTGCCGGAACTTCTGTCCATTGTAGCTTTTTCATTGCTCGATAGCGACGCTCACCAGCAATGATTTCATATTGATTTTCCGCTGTTTTACGTACAACAATTGGCTGAATTACACCATGCGTATGAATGGTTCTTGATAATTCTTCAATTTTTTCATCATCAAAAATAGTACGTGGCTGAAAACGGTTAGGTACAATTTGATCAATAGGCAGCTTTATAACTTCTTCTGCTGCATGAACCGTCTCTGCTTGTTCTACTTCATTTTTCACAATAGGCTCAGTTTTATTACCGCCTCCAAAAAAACGTGAAAAAGGACTTTTCATCCAAGTGGCACCACCTTTAAGTAACTATCTTGCTCTGTTTCATTCTATTATTATTTATTATATTTCTTAAAATGTATATAGTTCGTAGATGTCATTTGCTATAACCATCCATAACTAGTATGTATGCTCAAAATAGAAAAAATATTTTCTACTTTGAGAAGTTTCACATGAAACACTAATTATTGAATTGGTGTTTTATTTGGTACACCTGGTTTTCGCGGGTATTTTTTCGGTGTTCCTTTTATTTTATCAAAGATATATAACATGCGGTCACTTTCTTCAACAGGTAGTAGGAAAGAAAATTCTTCTTTTAGCGCAACCCCTAATGTGGCCAATGCTTTTTTTGCATCTTTTAATTCTTCCGCACCAGCTGCCGCTTTTAAAGCAACAAAATAGCCACCTTGCTTCGCTAGTGGTACACATAACTCCGATAAGACCGATAATCGGGCTACCGCACGAGCTGTTACAACATCGAACTGCTCACGATATTTCGCATTTTGTGCAAATTCCTCTGCACGGGCATGTACGAAATTCATATTATCTAATTGTAACTCATCACTTAAATGATTTAAAAATGTAATTCTTTTATTTAAAGAATCGACAATTGTTACATGTAAATGTGGGAAGCAGATTTTAATCGGAATACTTGGGAAACCAGCACCTGCTCCAACATCACAAACTGTCGTCACTTTTGAAAAATCAAAATAAAAAGAGGCACTAATCGAATCATAAAAGTGCTTTAAATAAACTCCTTCTAAATCTGTAATAGCAGTTAAGTTCATCTTTTCATTCCACTCAACAAGTAACTCAAAGTATTTTTTGAATTGAGCAATCTGCTTTTCAGAAAGTTCAATGCCCTTTTCCTTCAGAGCCTCGATAAATTGTTGTTCGTTCATGTAAAGTCTCCTTTTTCTAACTGGCTTTACTATCCCTATTTTTGATTTGTAAGCATGTACTCGTTCACATTTACCAATCAACTATATAAAAATAAGACTAGCCTTAAAAATAGGAAGCGGGCACAAAGGTATGCCCGCCTCTTATTCACTTTACTGTTGTTAATTATTCGCCGCTGACACGTGCAATTTTACCTTGCTCAATATAAACAAGTAATATTGAAATATCTGCTGGGTTTACACCAGAGATTCGCGATGCTTGGGCAATGGAAAGTGGTGTAACTTGTTTTAATTTTTGTCTAGCTTCTGTTGCTAAACCTGAAATAGCGTCATAATCAATATTTTCAGGGATTTTTTTATTTTCCATTTTATGAAGCTTCTCAACTTGTTGCAATGCTTTTTCAATATAACCTTCATACTTAAGCTGAATTTCAATTTGTTCCTTCACTTCATCCGAAAACTCTATGTCTGCTGGAATTAACGAAGAAATTAACTCATAATGCATTTCTGTACGTTTTAATAAATCCGCTCCACGGATACCATCTTTTAGCTCACTACCACCTACAGAGCGAATAGTAGCTTGTGTTGCTTCATTTGGTTTAATAATCACTTCACGGAGACGTGCAATTTCGTTTTCAATCAGCTCTTTTTTCTCATTGAATGCTGCATATCTTTCTTCAGTAATCATTCCTATATTATAACCTAGCTCTATCAAACGTAAATCAGCGTTATCATGACGAAGTAGTAAACGATATTCGGCACGAGATGTTAATAAGCGATACGGTTCATTTGTTCCTTTCGTTACTAAATCATCAATTAATACGCCAATATAAGCATCTGAGCGGCTTAAAATTAATTCTTGTTTACCAAGCACATTAGCAGCAGCATTGATCCCAGCCATTAAGCCTTGAGCAGCCGCTTCCTCGTAACCTGATGTTCCATTAATTTGACCAGCTGTATATAAACCTTTAATACGTTTTGTTTCTAAAGTTGGCCACAATTGTGTTGGCACAATTGCATCGTACTCTATAGCATAGCCAGCACGCATCATTTCTGCTTTTTCTAAGCCTGGAATTGATTTTAGTAAACGTGTTTGCACATGCTCTGGTAAGCTAGTTGATAAACCTTGTACATATACTTCACGTGTATTGCGACCTTCTGGCTCTAGGAAGATTTGGTGGCGTGGTTTATCGTTAAATCGCACAACCTTGTCTTCAATAGAAGGGCAATAACGTGGACCCGTACCTTTAATCATCCCTGAATACATCGGTGAAAGATGTAAGTTCTCCTCGATAATTTCATGTGTTTCTAGGCTTGTATAAGTTAACCAGCAAGGTAGCTGATCCATGATGAATTCAGTTGTTTCAAAGCTGAATGCACGTGGAACATCATCTCCTGGTTGAATCTCTGTTTTATCATAATCAATTGTTCGGCTATTCACTCGTGGTGGTGTACCTGTTTTAAAACGCACAAGGTCAAAACCAAGCTCTTTTAAGTTATCAGCTAAACGAATTGACGGTTGTTGGTTATTAGGACCACTTGAATATTTTACGTCACCAATAATGATTTCACCACGAAGGAATGTACCTGTTGTAATAACTACTGTTTTAGCGCGGTAAATAGCACCAATTTGTGTAATAACACCTTTTACTTCCCCGTTTTCGATTATTAGCTCTTCCACCATTCCTTGGTGAATTGTTAAATTTTCAGTTTCCTCCAACACACGTTTCATTTCTTGTTGATATAAAACTTTGTCCGCTTGTGCACGTAATGCACGCACAGCAGGGCCTTTCCCTGTATTTAACATCCGCATTTGAATATGCGTTTTATCAATAACTTTCCCCATGACGCCACCTAATGCGTCAATTTCTCGTACTACGATTCCTTTGGCAGGACCACCAATGGAAGGATTGCATGGCATAAATGCAATCATATCTACATTGATTGTTAACATCAGTGTGTTAGCACCCATTTTGGCAGCAGCATGTGCAGCTTCAGAACCTGCGTGACCTGCGCCAATTACGATAACATCAAACGTGCCTGCCTCATAATTTGTTGGCATAGCTCGTATCTTCCTTTCTTTAGTAAAATTATTTTCCTAAGCAGAACTGTGAAAATAACTGATTGATTAGGCTTTCTTGTACTGTGTCGCCGATAATTTCCCCAAGTATTTCCCAAGTTCTAGTAACATCTATTTGCACCATATCAACAGGTACACCAGCTTGCGCTCCAGCTAATGCATCCTCGACCGTTGCTTGTGCTTGATGAAGTAATGCTATATGTCTTGCATTTGAAACATATGTTAAATCGCCCGCTTCAATTTGCCCTTCAAAGAATAGCGCGGCAATTGCTTCCTCTAGCTCTGCGATGCCTTCTTCCTGTAAAAGAGAAGTTGTCACAACGCGATGATTGCCTGCTAGCTCCTTAACACGAGCTATATCTATTTTTTGCGGTAGATCTGTTTTATTGACAATAACGATGTAATCCATCGCTTGAATTGTTTCGAATAGACGTTCATCCTCGGCAGTTAATTCCTCTGCGTAGTTTAAAACAAATAAAATTAAATCTGCGCCACGCAACGCCTCACGTGAACGTTCAACACCAATTCGTTCAACGATATCCTCTGTCTCTCGAATACCAGCTGTATCGACTAAACGAAGCGGAACACCACGTACATTCACGTACTCTTCTATAATATCACGAGTTGTACCTGCTATATCTGTCACAATAGCCTTATTCTCTTGTACTAAGCTATTCAAAAGAGAAGATTTCCCAACGTTTGGGCGGCCTAAAATAACAGTTGATAGACCCTCTCGTAATATTTTCCCTTGAGAAGATGTTTGCAAAAGTTTAATAATTTCATTGCGTACCCATGTACATTTTTCTACTAACACTGGTACCGTCATCTCTTCTACATCATCATACTCCGGATAATCTATATTAACCTCTACTTGTGCTAATGTCTCTAGTAATGCTTGGCGTAAGTCACCAATTAAACGCGATAATTTGCCATCCATTTGTCCCAACGCAACATTCATCGCTCTATCAGTTTTTGCTCTTATTAAATCCATCACTGCCTCAGCCTGTGATAAATCGATACGTCCATTTAAGAATGCGCGTTTTGTAAATTCACCTGGCTCTGCGAGTCTTGCTCCATTTGTTAATGCTAGCTTTAATACACGGTTCACCGAAACTAGTCCCCCGTGACAGTTAATTTCTATTACATCCTCACGAGTGAATGTTTTAGGCCCACGCATTAATGACAGCATTACTTCCTCTACAACCTCATTTGTTTTTGGATCAACCAAATGTCCATAATGAATTGTATGTGAAGCCTTCGTTGTTAAACTTTTACCACCAGGCGATCTGAATATTTTATCTGCAATCGCGACTGCTTCGTCCCCACTTAAACGAACAATCGCAATAGCTCCTTCACCCATAGGTGTGGATATCGCAGCAATTGTATCGAACTCCATTTAATGACCTCCTTAACGTTATCCACATGTGGATAAATAAAACCGACCAATACTTACTAACACCTTAGACTAACATATTTTCTGCAAAATCTAAAGTAAGGATAATTTCCAATTGTGGATAATCAGAAAGCTCTACATTATAGCACGTATTTCGACAAAGGCTACGCTTTTGCAAAAATATCTGTTATAAGTTCGCTTTATTACTATAGATTAGAGCTATACGTTAGTAGATATATACTATGAGAAGTGGTTGATTGGAGTGTAGACTGGGCGACTCCTCGGGGATCAGCGTCACAGATGAGACCCTGCAGCGAAGCGAAGCGGCTCATCGGGCGCCCCCAGGAAAGCGCCCAGTCGGAACGGAAATCAACCCCTCCTTTTGCCAAAGAGCCTACTTTATTTAATAGCACACCTTAATTTACTGACATAATAGTTTTCAACAACATAAAAAAGTCATTTTATCATGACGATAAAATGACTTTTTATTTTTGTCTGTATGTTTTTTACGAAGTTTAGCCGTTCTTTACAGGTTCAATGACTAAATAACGATTAGGCTCCGTTCCTTCTGAATATGTTTCAATATCAAGGCGATTTGCCAATTGATTATGAATAATTTTTCTCTCGTACGACTGCATTGGCTCAAATGTCACACGCTGATTTAAGCGAAGTGCTTTATCTGCCATACGATCTGCTAGTAATTCCAAAGCTTCTTGACGTCGTTCACGATAGTTTTCTACGTCTAATTTCACCATTAAGAACTGCTTGGCACTTTTATTTAACACAAGATGTGTTAATTGCTGTAGGGAATTTAATGTTTGACCACGTTTCCCTATAAGCAGTGCAGCTTTCTCACTTTTCAGTTGAAATAATACATATTTCCCTTCACGTGTCGTTTCAATCTCAAGATCATGAATACCCAACTGTTCGGCAATATTTACTAAATAAGTCTTTGCATCTTCAATTGGGTTTATCGAGGTTTCTTCTTCCTCTTTTTGTTCCTCTACGATTTGTTGAACAGTTTCGATATCACTTGGTTGTTCAGAAACTTGTGAACTTATTGTTTCAACATCATCTATTACTGTTGGCTCGACAAATTGAGTCGTATTTTGCTGTTCAGCTTCTTCTACTTCAATTGTTGATCGAACCTGTACTTCCTTTACTGTTACACGAACTTCTGCAGATCGTGCACCAAAACCTAAAAATCCTTTTTTACCTTCTTGTAAAACTTCAACATCTACTTGTTCACGGGTTTTGCCAAGTTTCTGTAACGCCAATGAGATCGCTTCTTGTGTTGTTGCGCCTATTTGCGTATGTTGTTTCACTTTTTAGCCCCTCCATTTTGAGCAGGTTGTGTTTTATTTTTTTCCCAAGGTTTGTAAATAAACAGGTTTTGAGCAATCGAAATAATGTTACCGATTACCCAGTATAGTGATAATGCTGCTGGTAATGCCATACCGAAAGCAATAATCATAAATGGCATAATGTACATCATTATTTTCATTTGAGGGTTATCCATTGCTGGGCCCGTACGTAAAACGATAAATTGCATTAAACCAGCCGTAATTGCTAGTGCCGGTGCAGTTTCTGCTAACGGGAAAATAAAGAAATTCCCTAAATCAAAAGCAGGTGTAGCATTCATACGACTAATCGCATGGTAGAAACCAATTAAAATTGGCATTTGAATGAATACAGGTAAACATCCAGCAAGTGGATTGACACCAGACTCACTCATAAGTTGCATCATCTCTTTTTGATACTGTTGCTGTGTCTGTGCATCCTTAGAAGCATACTTCTTTTGCAATTCCTTCAATTTCGGCTGAATTTCTTGCATTTTCTTAGAGCTCTTTGTTTGTTTAATCATCAATGGAAGAATTGCTAAACGAATGATAATCGTTACAACAATGATCCCCCATGCATATGAACCGAGCAAATCAGCAAAATATTTAATCGCTGACACTAAAGGCCAAACAATGAATTCATTCCAGAAGCCTGTGCTTTCTTTGGAGATTGGTTCATTAAATTCTGTACAACCAGATAGTAGTAATACTACTGATACTAGCGACAAAATTACCCAAAGTTGTTTCTTCAACCTTTTTCCCCCTACAAATACTATTCACTTTTTCTAAAACTATATGCATTCTCTTCTTTATACAATTACAGTTTCCTGCAACTGAATAAAGTTATCAGTTATTTTATCATGCATATATCGTTTCACTCTACTAAATATTCTAACAACGGGCACATATTTGCTAAGTAATGTTACTAATAATTCATATATTGCAGTGAAAATCCGATTTCGAAATACCCCTATACGTATTTATATTGGCTTCACTTTCGCGCAGAAACTAAACTATTCTATCTCACCACTTTGGTTGCCATCCATATTAGGCTTTCTTCAATGCTTTTGCGATTCGTAGTACATGCTGCAAACTTTGTTTTACTTCATGAAAATCCATCGTGGCCGCCGGTTGTCTGGCGATAATAACATAGTCCATATTCGGCTTTAGTTCATCCTTTAATTCATGAATACTTTGTCGAATATAGCGTTTGATTTGGTTGCGTGTTACTGCATTCCCAAGCTTTTTACTAACCGATAATCCTATACGAAATTCCGCTTGTCCCTCTTTTTCTAAAAAATATACGACAAACTGACGATTAGCGAAAGATTTACCCTTTTTAAACACCTTTTGAAAATCATCGTTTTTTTTCACTCGTTGGCGTTTTTTCATTACTTTCACCTGCTACTCGATAATTATCCTTTGATCCTCATTTTTAGGTTTACCAAAAATAAAGAAAAAAAAGACCACTGATGTGTCTCAGTGGACTTATTTTATGCTGATAATACTTTTCTTCCTTTACGACGGCGAGCAGCAAGAACTTTGCGACCGTTTTTCGTGCTCATACGTGCGCGGAAACCGTGAACTTTGCTGTGCTTACGTTTTTTTGGTTGGTAAGTACGTTTCATTTATATAGACACCTCCTGGATGAGTTGAATTTTTCAACATACAGACCTGAATATTATATAAAGTAACTAGTTATTTTGTCAATGAATTTTATAAATTTCTATATTTCCGCAAATCTATGTCTATTTTTTATTTCAATCATCTTCTGCTACATAAAAATAAATTATCCACAGAGTACTTGTTTTTTTTACACAGAGTTGTGTATAGTATTTTTTGCATATTTTTTTATCCACAACATTTATCTACACCTTTTTCACATAAGCAGACCTTGTGGACAACTTGGAAGTGCATAAATGAAAGGTATGTGGATAAGTTTCACAAACTATTGAAATAGCTTTGTTTTTCTGATACGATATCTGTGCTTCACTTTGTTGAAAACTGAAATGAACTTTAATTTTATCCACAACTGTTGATATGCTGTGGATAATTTTTATCACAGCCTTTGGTTAACTTTTATCCACAACTTGTGAGTTTGTGGACTAGTTGTAAAATGAACGTATTTACCGTTTCTATAAATGCGCTTTTAATTGTATTGAACTGAAAAGGAGATTAGCAGCTTGGAACATTTAGAAGAACTATGGAATAATGTCCTGGCTCAAGTTGAACAAAAAATTTCTAAACCAAGCTTCGAAACGTGGCTAAAGTCTACTAAACTACTTTCCTACAATGGTAGTGGTTCTACTGTGACAATTGCTGCGCCAAATTCGTTTGCTCGAGACTGGCTTGAAAATCATTATATTCATTTGATTACAGGTATATTAACGGAGCTTACAGGCGAAGACTTGCTTATTAAGTTTGTTGTTCAAAAAAACCAGGATTCGGACGATTTTGATTTACCAGCGCCGATTATCCAAGCAAAAAATGACGATCATCATGATATTTCACCAGGTATGTTAAACCCGAAATATACTTTTGATACATTTGTTATTGGCTCTGGTAACCGCTTTGCACATGCTGCCTCGCTAGCTGTCGCAGAAGCGCCTGCGAAGGCTTATAACCCATTTTTTATCTATGGGGGAGTAGGGCTTGGCAAAACACACTTAATGCATGCGATTGGTCATTATGTACTTGAACATAACCCAAATGCAAAGGTGGTATATTTATCATCTGAAAAATTTACAAATGAATTTATTAACTCAATTCGAGATAATAAGGCACTAGATTTCCGCAACAAATATCGCAATGTAGATGTACTGCTAATTGATGATATTCAATTTCTAGCTGGAAAAGAATCAACTCAAGAAGAATTTTTCCATACTTTTAATACATTGCATGAAGAATCGAAGCAAATTGTTATTTCTAGTGACCGTCCTCCTAAGGAAATACCAACCTTGGAAGATCGTTTACGTTCTCGATTCGAATGGGGACTAATTACAGATATTGCGCCCCCTGATTTGGAAACTCGTATCGCTATTCTTCGAAAAAAAGCAAAGGCTGATGGCCTAGAAGTGCCAAATGAAGTCATGCTCTATATTGCGAACCAGATTGACTCCAATATCCGGGAGCTTGAAGGTGCGCTTATTCGCGTCGTTGCCTATTCATCGCTTGTTAACAAGGATATTAATGCAACTTTGGCTGCTGAAGCATTAAAGGATATTATCCCTAATTCAAAGCCGCGAACTGTCACGATATTAGACATTCAAAATGCAGTAGGAGAGCACTTTAACATTCGTTTAGAGGATTTTGCCGCGAAAAAACGTACGAAGTTAATTGCCTTCCCGCGTCAAGTCGCCATGTTTTTATCTCGCGAATTAACAGATTTTTCGCTGCCGAAAATTGGCGAAGAATTTGGTGGACGTGACCATACTACGGTTATCCATGCTCACGAAAAAATATCTTCTATGTTGAAAAATGACGTTCAGCTACAGCAAGATATTAAACAAATCCGAAGCAT
Source organism: Lysinibacillus sp. NPDC095746 (assembly GCF_044763535.1). Lineage (NCBI taxonomy): Bacteria > Bacillati > Bacillota > Bacilli > Caryophanales > Bacillaceae > Lysinibacillus > Lysinibacillus sp. NPDC095746. The sequence goes on along the minus strand of NZ_JBIWGL010000007.1, from coordinate 9,204 downwards.
GTTAGGGAAATAATGTTGTGGACAACACAAACATTTAAACACAAACTTATACACAGTCTATCTACATGTGGATAGACTGATTTTATTCACTTAGAAGTACTTATCCACAAATCCACAGGACCTATTACTATATCTTTTTTATTTTATATAAATAAATAATATAAATATGTGAGGGAAAACGAATGAAATTTGATATTTTACGTGACCGTTTATTAGAGGGTTTAAATGATGTCATGAAAGCCGTAAGTTCAAAAACGACTATACCCATTTTAACGGGGATAAAAATGGATGTAACAGATGAGGGTATTCGCTTAACAGGTAGTGATGCTGATATTACAATTCAAACATTTATTCCAGTTGAAGAAGATGGCCAACAAATAATTCATATAACAGAAACAGGATCAATTGTTGTACAAGCTCGTATGTTCAATGAAATTGTTCGTAAATTACCAACAAATGAGGTTGAAATTCAAGTAACAACTGGTTTCCAAACTCATATTCGCTCAGGTAAATCTGAATTCCACTTAATTGGCTCTGATGCTGCAGAATACCCTTTATTACCCGAATTAACAGAGGATCAAAAATTTACTATTCCTGCTGATCTATTAAAATCAATTATCCGTGAAACAGTATTCGCTGTTGCCACTTCAGAAAGTAGACCGGTGTTGACAGGTGTAAACTGGCAGATAAAAAATGAAACATTAATCTGTGTTGCAACAGATAGCCACCGTTTGGCAAGACGTAAAGTTCAACTGGAAAATTTACCTGAGGTTGAACATAGTGTTGTCATTCCTGGTAAGAGCTTAAATGAGTTAAATAAGGTTTTAGAAGATTCTACAAATCTTGTACAAATTGTTATCACAAGTCAGCAAGTATTATTTAAAACAGGGGAAGTATTATTCTTCTCTCGTTTACTTGAAGGTAACTACCCAGATACATCACGTTTAATTCCAGAAGAGTACCAAACAAATCTAACGATTAATGGTAAATCATTATTACAAGCAATCGATCGTGCATCTCTTGTTGCTCGTGGCGATCGTAACAATGTTGTACGTTTTGAGATTTTAGATAATCAAGCTGTCGAAGTTTCTTCTAATTCTCCAGAAATCGGTAAAGTACAAGAGGAAATTCCTGTTGAGTCATTAGAAGGGGAGAACTTAAAAATTTCTTTCAGTGCGAAATACATGATGGAAGCACTAAAAGCAATTGATGGTCAAGAAGTAGTCATTCAATTCACAGGGGCAATGAGACCATTTATTTTACGTTCTGTTCATGACGATGCTATTTTGCAATTGATTTTACCTGTGCGTACGTATTAAAAAATCAATTAAACCGAGTCCAAATTGTGTCCGGAATCAGTAATAGAAGTAAACAATTTTTGTCGGAGAGAATAAACTCCATCATTTCAAACTCAAAGGACCTTGGAAAATGTACTGATAGTCGCTAATTGCGGCTATCTTTTTTTACTTATGGTGAATTTTTAGGTATGATAGAGAGATAGACGATCTGTATTTGGAGGGGAACTCAGCTATGAAGGACATTGAAATTGATGTAGAGTTTGTCACATTAGGACAGCTTTTAAAAATGACCGATGCCATTAGCTCTGGTGGTATGGCCAAGTGGTTTTTACAGGAAAATGATGTATATGTAAATGGAGAAATAGATGATCGCCGCGGTCGTAAATTACGTGACGGTGACATTGTAAATATTCCTGGATGTGGTCGATTCCGTATCGTAGGTACCACTGGGCAGTAGATTATGCATATAGAGCAATTAAAACTTACAAATTACCGTAACTATGATGCCTTAGCTTTAAACTTCTCTCCAAAAATTAATGTTTTCATTGGTGAAAATGCTCAAGGAAAAACAAATGTTATGGAATCTATTTACGTATTGGCGATGGCTAAATCCCACCGCACGACGAACGATAAAGAATTAATACGTTGGGATTCAGACTATGGTAAAATAGAAGGGGCCGTTCAAAAAAGGCATGGTATTTTACCGATTGAGCTTACGATTACGAAAAAAGGCAAAAAAGGTAAGATAAATCACATAGAACAAAGTCGCTTAAGTCATTATATTGGCCAAATGAATGTCGTGATGTTTGCACCCGAAGATTTAAATGTCGTAAAGGGAAGTCCGCAAATACGACGACGTTTTATTGATATGGAGATTGGGCAAATTTCGCCTGTTTATTTACATGATTTATTAACCTTTCAAAAAGTTTTAAAGCAACGTAACCACTTTTTAAAGATGAATCAAGGGAAAGCAATGCCAGATGACGTGATGTATGAGGTTTATAATGAACAATATATTCACGCAGCTACCCAAATTATTCGAAAAAGATTTCAATTTATGGATTTATTGCAGGAGTGGGCAGAGCCAATTCACGCAGGTATTTCACAAGGGAAGGAAACATTAGTTATTAAATACCGCACAGTAGCTGGTATTGAAAAAGAACATACTTCCAGTGAAATTGAAGACTTCTTGCATAAAAAGCTAATAGAAGCTAAGCCGCGTGAATTTGACCGGGGTGTAACACTAGTTGGTCCACACCGAGATGATTTGCAGTTTTTGGTAAATGGCTATGATGTTCAAACATATGGTTCACAAGGACAGCAGCGTACAACCGCTCTTTCATTAAAACTTGCTGAAATCGAGTTAATTAAACAAGAAACAAATGAAACACCCATACTACTTTTAGATGATGTATTGTCAGAACTCGACGATTATCGCCAATCGCATTTATTAAATACCATTCAAGGTGAAGTTCAAACCTTTGTCACGACTACAAGTGTTGATGGAATTCACCATGAAACGATGGAGCATGCACAGCTGTTTCACGTGAAACAAGGCGCGATTGAAGAAAGTTAGCCCGGGAGTTTTTTAGATTACAAAAGAATGGTAATAGTCAGCTCGGTTGACTGTTCATTCATTTACACACAATGATGTTATGAAGGAGTAGATGAAAGCCGTGGCTATAGAGAACGAAGGTTTACAAAATCAAGCTTATGAAGCCGATCAAATACAGGTATTAGAAGGTTTAGAAGCGGTACGTAAAAGACCAGGGATGTATATCGGTTCAACAAGCTCTAAAGGGCTTCACCATTTAGTATGGGAAATTGTTGATAATAGTATTGATGAAGCTCTTGCAGGATTTTGTACAGATATAAAAGTAACGATAGAAAAAGACAATTGGATTCGTGTAGAAGACAATGGTCGTGGTATACCAGTAAGTATTCAAGAGAAAATGGGTAAGCCTGCTGTTGAAGTTATTATGACAGTGCTCCATGCTGGCGGTAAGTTTGGCGGTGGAGGATACAAAGTATCAGGTGGTCTTCATGGTGTAGGGGCATCTGTTGTAAATGCTCTATCAGTTGAGACGATTGTGCAAGTTCATCGTGAGGGTCATATTCATGAAATTAAATTTGAACGTGGAAAAACGATTCAAAATTTAATGATTATCGGTGATTCAGATCGTAACGGTACAACTACACGTTTTAAAGCAGACCCTGAAATATTTAAAGAAACGACTGTTTATGAATATGATATTTTAGCACATCGTATTCGTGAATTGGCTTATTTGAATCGTGGCATTAGGATTACAATTGCTGATGAACGCGAAGGTGAAGAACGTTCTACTACGTACCATTATGAAGGTGGTATCCGTTCTTATGTAGAGCATTTGAATCAATCTAAAGAGCCTATCCATGAACCAATTGATGTTCTTGGTGAAAAAGATGGTATTTCAGTTGAAATTGCTATGCAATATAATGCTGGATTCTCTTCAAATATTTTTTCATTTGCTAATAACATTAATACGTATGAAGGCGGTACACATGAGTCTGGTTTTAAAACTGCTTTAACACGTGTTATTAATGATTACGCACGAAAAAATGGACTATTAAAAGAATCAGATGCAAATCTCACTGGTGAGGATGTTCGTGAAGGGCTAACAGCTATTGTGTCAGTTAAGCATCCTGATCCACAATTTGAAGGACAAACGAAAACAAAACTTGGTAACTCTGAAGTTAGCCAAATTACTAACTCCTTGTTCTCAGATGGTTTTGAACGATTTATGTTAGAAAATCCAACTGTTGCTCGTAAGGTTGTAGAAAAAGGTTTAATGGCTGCTCGTGCACGTGTCGCTGCTAAAAAAGCACGTGAATTTACACGTCGTAAAAGTGCACTTGAAGTATCAAGTTTGCCAGGTAAGTTAGCTGACTGTTCTTCAACAAATCCAGCTGAATGCGAAATTTATATCGTTGAGGGTGACTCTGCCGGTGGGTCAGCGAAATCTGGACGTGATCGACACTTCCAAGCGATTTTACCGTTACGTGGTAAAATTCTTAACGTGGAAAAAGCTCGCTTAGATAAAATTTTATCGAATGCAGAAATTCGTGCGATGATTACAGCATTCGGCACAGGTATTGGTGAAGAGTTTACTTTAGAAAAGGCTCGTTATCATAAAATCGTAATTATGACAGATGCCGATGTTGATGGTGCCCACATCCGCACATTACTATTAACATTCTTCTTCCGTTTCCTTCGACCTCTCGTAGAGGCAGGTTATATTTATATTGCACAGCCACCTCTTTATCAAGTAAAGCAGGGTAAGCATGTTGAATATTGCTATGATGAAGAAACATTAAAAGAAATTTTAGAGCGACTACCAAAAATGCCAAAACCAAATGTGCAACGCTACAAAGGTCTAGGTGAAATGAATGCAGAGCAGCTTTGGGAAACTACCATGGATCCTGAGCACCGCACATTGTTACAAGTTGAATTAGATGATGCAATTAAAGCAAACCAAGCATTTGAGCGTTTAATGGGCGATGAAGTTGAACCGCGTCGTCAATTTATCGAAGAAAATGCTGTATATGCTAATTTAGATATTTAATTTTTCTTGAGAGGAGGTCTACACTTTGTCAGAACAAGAACGCTCCGGTGTTAAAGGAGTTAATATAACAAAAGAAATTGAAACATCTTTCCTCGATTATGCGATGAGTGTAATCGTCTCTCGTGCATTACCAGACGTACGAGATGGGTTAAAGCCTGTACATCGCCGAATTTTATATGGCATGCAAGAGCTAGGGAATACAGCTGATAAAGCGTACAAAAAATCAGCACGTATCGTTGGGGACGTAATGGGTAAATACCACCCACATGGTGACTCATCCATTTATGATGCAATGGTACGTATGGCGCAAGATTTCAGCTATCGTTACATGCTAGTCGATGGTCATGGTAACTTTGGATCTGTCGATGGTGACGGAGCGGCAGCGATGCGTTATACAGAATCACGTATGTCTCGTATTGCAATGGAAATGCTTCGTGATATCAATAAAGACACAATTGACTATACAGATAACTATGATGGTTCAGAAAAGGAACCGATTGTCCTTCCAAGTCGCTATCCAAACTTATTAGTAAATGGAGCGGCAGGAATTGCGGTTGGTATGGCGACAAATATTCCGCCACATCAACTTGGTGAAACGATAGATGCAGTGATAGCACTTTCTGAAAATCCTGCTATTACCACAGAAGAATTGATGGAAATCATTCCAGGACCTGATTTCCCAACTGGTGGATTAATTTTAGGTCGTAGTGGTATTCGCCGTGCTTACGAAACAGGTCGTGGCTCCATCATTATTCGTGCAAAGGTAGAGATTGAACAGAAATCAAATGGTAAAGAAACGATTCTTATTCATGAATTACCATACCAAGTCAATAAAGCTAAGCTTATTGAAAAAATAGCAGAGCTTGTACGCGATAAAAAAATTGATGGTATTACAAACTTACGTGATGAATCTGACCGACGTGGTATGCGAGTAGTCATTGAAGTTCGTAAAGATGCAAATGCCAATGTAGTTTTAAACAATTTATATAAACAAACAGCTATGCAATCGAGCTTCGGTATTAATATGCTGTCATTAGTAAATGGTCAACCTAAAGTAATGGGCTTAAAAGAAATGCTGCATCATTATTTAGAGCACCAAAAGGTTATTATTCGTCGTCGTACGGAATTTGACTTAAGAAAAGCAGAAGATCGTGCACATATTTTAGAGGGCTTACGTATTGCCCTTGATCATATCGATGAAATTATTGCTATTATTCGTGGTTCACGTAGTGGTGAGGAAGCGAAACCTCAATTAATGGAACGATTCAATTTATCTGAACGTCAAGCACAAGCAATTTTAGATATGCGTTTAGTTCGTTTAAGTGGATTAGAGCGTGAAAAAATTGAAGCAGAATATCAAGAGCTTCAAATTTTAATTGCTGAATTAAAAGCGATTTTAGCAGATGAAGCTAAAATTGTAGATATTATTCGTACTGAAATATTAGAACTAAAAGAACGCTTTAACGATAAACGACGTACTGAAATTACTTCTGGCGGTTTAGAAATGATTGAGGACGAGGATTTAATCCCAGTCGAAAATTCGGTCGTAACTTTAACGCACAATGGTTATATTAAACGTTTAGCTGCGAATACATATCGCAGTCAAAAACGTGGTGGTCGTGGTGTGCAAGGTATGGGCACAAATGAAGATGATTTTGTAGAGCATCTTATGAATACATCTACACACGATACAATTTTGTTCTTCACTTCAAAAGGGAAAGTATTTAGAGCAAAAGGTTATGAGATTCCGGAATTTGGCCGTACAGCGAAAGGATTACCGATTGTTAACTTACTCAATATTGAAAAAGGTGAGAAAGTAACAGCAATGATCCGTGTTGGTTCATTTGATGAAGATGCATACTTTATCTTCACCACTAAAACAGGTATTACAAAGCGTACACCAGTATCTCAATTTGCTAACATCCGAACAAACGGCTTAATAGCTATAAGTTTACGAGAAGACGATGATCTTATTTCTGTTCGTTTAACAGATGGAGATAAACAAGTGATTATCGGTACTCGTGATGGAATGCTTGTACGTTTCCAAGAAGAGGATATTCGTTCAATGGGCCGTACTGCAGGTGGTGTACGAGGTATTAAACTACGTGATGGTGACGAAGTAGTTGGTATGGAAATCGTTGAACCAGGACAGGAAATTTTAGTTGTTACAGCAAAAGGTTATGGTAAACGTACTTCTGAAGAAGAATATCGTTTACAGAGCCGTGGTGGTGTAGGATTAAAAACAATTCAAATCACTGATAAAAACGGTCCAATGGTAGCTGTAAAAACTGTTGATGGTTCAGAAGATTTAATGCTTATTACAATTAATGGCATGCTAATCCGTATGGATGTGAATGATATCTCTTTAATTGGTCGTAGTACGCAGGGAGTTCGTTTAATTCGTTTAGGTGATGAAGAGCTTGTAGCAACTGTAGCGAAGGTTGAAAAAGAAGAAGAATCTAACGAAGAAAATGATCAAGTAGAAGAATAATTAAAGACCGATGACGGCAGCTAGTGTTGCCGTTCATCGTTTTTTTTTGCATAAATCATGAAAAATAAGTAATTATTTTGAATTCCATGATAAAATAAACCTTATAAGTGAAATAGTGAAGAGGAGTTAATTGCGTGGAAACTATATATATCCCTATTTCAGAGTTACGCGTTGGAAAAGTAATTTCTGAAGATATTTTTGCTAATACACAATATCCAATCATTTTTAAAAACACGATAATTACCCATGAACATTTACCAGTTTTTTTTGCTTTTAATATATCGAGAGTTCCAGTTTATAAAGATGGTATAGAGGCTCGATCAGAGATAAAAGAAACAGAATTAGTTGTTCCAATAGAGGCTATTCCATCTTTTAAAAAGATTTATGACAATTCCATTGAACAATTTAAAAAGGAATTTAAAAATTGGGAAGCTGGTGCAAAGGTAGATATTACGAAAGCACGTAAAATTATTTTGCCATTACTAGAAATGGTTTTAGAAGATCGTACAATAATTTTTGATTTAAATGAGTATTCTAATCCAAAAGACTATTTGTACCATCATTGTGTAGCAACAGCATTGATTTCTTCCGTAATTGCACAAAAATTAGGCTATGATAAAGGAATGACAATACAAGTTGCAATCGGAGGGTTACTAGCAGATTGTGGAATGGCAAAAGTTCATCCACGTATCCGCGATAAAAAAACAACCTTAACAGAGCAAGAGTTTAATGAAATTTATAAGCATCCGATTTATAGCTATAATATGGTCAAAGATTTGACAATTTTAAAGGATACAATGAAAGAGGCTATTTTCCAGCACCATGAGCGTTTAAATGGTAGTGGCTATCCGAAAGGGGAAAAAATCGCAAATATTTCTACTTTCGCTCAAATCATCGCTGTTGCAGATGTATTCCATGCAATGACATGTGAGCGAGTGTATAGAACAAAGCAATCTTCCTTTAAAGTCATAGAGATGATTAATGAATCTGAATTTGGGAAGTTTGATATTAAAGTAGTTCGTGCACTAATAGATATTGTTGCCGACCTTCCTATAGGAACAATAGTTGAACTATCTAATTTGGAACAAGGCGAAGTAATGTTTGTAAATAAATTTGCACCAACTCGACCACTTATCAAATTATGTCATTCAGGAGAGATATTCGATTTAGGTAAAAATCGTACTTTCTATATTTCACGTATTATAACGGATTTATAATAGTTAGAAGGGCAACCCATTAACATTGGCGTTCGCCTTTTTTATTTTTATTCAATCGATAATTTATTTTAGGTGATAAAACTGAAGTATCAACAAAGACTTTAACCTCTAGCTACGTAAGAGGAAATTGATAGTTTAAATAAACGAAGTGAACTTGAAAAAATGATCTCTTTGAAATAATTTAACTGCTTTCAGAAATGTTTTATGTTACATAAGTGAAACAGCAGTTACAATGTCTTTTGTAGCGAAAGCAAAGCGTCAGCTATTAGGAGGTGAAATGAAATGTTGATTCAAGGCTAACTAATCCTCTGAACAAAGTGGTGTAGAAGAATAATAATAAATTTTAAAAACTATTAATTATTTTTGAGAAAGTGTTGACATGGCTTTGTATTCTTGATATTATTAGTGAGTCGCCAAGAGGTGATGCTTAAAACAAAGATTAATGAACCTTGAAAACTGAACAAGCAAAACGTAATCAATAAAGTTTTTAGTAACTAGCCTTGAGTTAGTGAACGAAACAAAATTTTGGACATCAAACATGATGCCAGCAAAACAATTTGAGCTAATCAAATTTCTTTTTATGGAGAGTTTGATCC
>NZ_JBIWGL010000006.1:146384-170771 GCF_044763535.1 Lysinibacillus sp. NPDC095746 | reverse complement strand
ACTATATCAACAGCCGACCAAGAAAATGTCTTGGTTGGAAAACTGCAAACGAGGCTTTTAATGAGCAATTGTTGCACTTAATTTGACAAATCGTCACTTAAAAAAAAATAAACGAGGTCCATTTGAACAAAATTTACATATGTGGACGCACTGGTCATACCCCCATCATTTAAAGCAAAAAAAGCAAGCTCAACAAGTCGTTTGTTAGAAAAGAACCTAAGAAAAGAATTGCCATTTTATCATATTTTAGAGCGATATTTTTATCGCTCTTTTTCATTTAATCCCTATCTTGTAGATTCCGGATTTATGTAACTATTGGTAACTAATTACCCGAGGCTTCACACGTTATTGTCAACGATTTCGGTGTGGGCCTAGCTACTGTAATTCGATGAACAAAGGGAATTGCAGGCGTCACTTTAGCAGTCGTTGGCACCATTACATGCATAGACGATTCTCGCTTCTCAAATATTTCCTATGCAGTTCCTTCGGTAGTTTGTTTGGCAGTGCTATTTGTGGTGGTACTGCTCTTTAACAGCTTTAAGACAAAAAACAGCGATCTTTGTAGGAGGAGGAACATTAATTCCTTGAGCTTTAATCCCTGCTGCTATTTGCAATGTTAGCCCCTTCGAACTTGCATGTCCTTGTGGTTACAACTATTGTGGCTGTATTGTTAATAAAACATTATAAAAGTAATGAACTCTTTAGTGGTTCTTTTCTACACAATTTCAATGGTATAATTTAACTATACAAATTAGAAAGGTAGATGAGTTCAATGAAAGTTTCCTATTGGCGCGGAGCAAAAATACGGTTAAGAGCGCCGAAGTCTGAAGACATTCATATATTTGAAAATTTAGACGATGATATACTTAAAAACCTTGATTCAGTCGCTTTCCCTCGGACAAATCAGCAAATTGAAGAATGGATAAATGAAATATCACAAGGGGCATCTACTGACAGTGATGATTTTTATTGGATTGCAGAGGATGCTTCAAACAATGTCGTGGGGACAATTGAGGTTTCTGATTGTGATGGAAAGAACGGAACATTTGACTATGCTATAACGGTATTTCCTCCACATAGAGGAAAAGGGTATGCAAAAGATATGATTTTAACTATTTTAAAGCATTATTTCTTTGAACTTCGCTATCAGAAAGCAACAATTTGTGTTTACTCCTTTAATGCATCTTCAATAGCTCTACATAAAAAACTGCGATTTGTTGAAGAAGGCCGATTAAGAAATATGATTTATACAAATGGTTCCTTTTATGACGAGATCTATTTTGGCATGACAAAGGATGAGTTTACTAAAATTCACTCTAATTAGTAAGAGATGGCTTCTGCTCATTGCAGAGGTCATCTCTTTTTTTAAGGCTCGATATAAAATTTTCTTATATTCTCATGAAACAGCTGCTGTAATTGATATTCGCTAATACCTAAAACATAAGCTTCACACATTATTTGTTCTACCTTTATAGAAATCTGTTGAAGGCTAACACCCTTTGCTTCAGTAGGCTTATTAACAGTTGCTTTAGAGTTAGGTTTTATAGCGATTATTCCCTTCTTCTGAAGCTCCTTGTAGCTTTTATGAACGGTATGAAGATTAAGGTTTGTTTTTGCTGCTAAATCACGAATAGAGGGCAATGAATCACCATTTCCGCAAATTTTCCCTGTCGCTATTTCAAAAAGTAGTTGCTGGGTTAACTGTTGATAAAAAGGAATTTTACTCATTGGATCTATTTTTACATTCAATTGTTCACGTTTCCTTTCATATGGCTTTATCGCTAAAAAAGGGATGTCATTTGTAAAAACGTTTAGCATGAAAATAAGTTGGTTTAGTAGTGGTTGTGCGACTCCTTGGGAATCAGGTCACTCAGGTGTTTTCATAGGATGTGAAGTTCCTAGCCAGAATCGCTCTATTTTATTTCACTCTCGCTACCCAAACACTTTTCTGAAAGAAGTTAAAATTTCTTTTTCGCAATAAAACTTTGCATCGTAATGATCATCAATAAAACTAACAACAGTGTTACTACAATATTGATGCCATACCAAGATCCCACATCACCCGACATTAGAATATTTGTTGCATACATACTATTACTAGCAGGATTAACAATGTCTATTAATGGATGTAGCCCAGCGATAAAACGACATATTAATAAACTAACGATACTTATTAGTGCAATAAATGCAGGACTTTTAAAAAATGTACTCATCATCGCAACAAACGTAATGATGAATAACAGCCAAACACAATAAAATACTAAAGCCCATAAAACTTGTGTCATAGGAACAGTAGTAAATAAAAACGCTGAATATCCATAGGACACTGCATATCCAAGAGCTATACATATAACAGCCAAAATATAATGGCTGATGATTTTACTATTTAAATAAGAAGAGATCGATACTGGCCTTGTTAGGATAAATGCCATCATGCCATTAGCTTTCTCTCCTTGGATAATACTCATAGTGGCAACGACCAGAATAATAATGCCCAACTGATCAAACTGTGAATTTAATGTTGAGGCAAGTACCTCCTGTCCCACAGGCTTTGCCATCGTAGGATCAATTGTTATACCTTGAACACCACCAGCTGATTGTAAAATAACAGGCAAATAATACATCATAATTGGTTGCGTTAGCCCTAGTAAAATAAATACAATAGGGAGCCACAATATTTTAAACTCCCTGGCCATTTGATGTACTTCTTTTTTGCTTAATTCGATAAAAGCATTCATTCATTTACACCACCAATTCTAAAAATATTTCTTCTAGATTGTCTTGAATACCCACTTCAAATTTAGTAAACATCACTTTCGAATCCAGTCCGTGCTGTATTAATCGATTAGCATCTGTTTCCAAATTTTCAACGTGGATTTTGAAGCCATTTCCACAGCTTTCGATTTTCTGCACATAAGATAATTGTTCAAGCATTGTTAACCACTGAAAATCTACCTTGCGAATCATTAAAAAGATAGCTGATTCTTGATGCCGCTCAAGTAACTCTGATTTTGTAGCATCCTCTATTTTGTGACCATTTTTAATCATGACAAAGCGCTCACAAATTTCCTCCGCATCGCTCAATATATGCGTTGATAGTAAAACTGTCGTTTCTTTTTTTATCTCTTTTAATAGATTTAACACTTCTCTTCTCCCTATTGGATCTAGCGCTGATACCGGTTCATCCATTATCATTAAAGCTGGCTTATGTAACAATGCTTGTGCAATGCCAAGGCGTTGCTTCATACCACCAGAAAATCTCCCGACATGTATATGTGCTTCTTTCCCTAAGCCTACCTTTTCTAAAAGTAATGGAATTTCTTTCTGCAATTCACTTTTTGATATGCCTGAAAGTGTTCCCATAAAGGATAATGTTTCAAACGCTGTCATCCATGAGAAAAAATTAGGATACTGAGGTAAGTAACCAATTTGATTTTTCATAGATGCAATCTTTTGACCATCAAGAAAAATTTCCCCTTTGTCTGCATTCAAAATGTCGGCAATGATTTGAATTAATGTGGATTTCCCCGCTCCATTTGGTCCAATTAATCCAACACACTCATTGGAATCAATGACCATTGAAAAATCATTCACGGCTGTTTTTTGTTTAAACTTTTTCGTAATATTTTTAATCTCTAAGCGCACGTTTATTTACATCCTTCCTACCAATAATGAAGTATAGAACAGAACCAATTGAGTTACAGAACAAAATAATAATTGTCCACATAAGTATGTTTTCCCGCGTATGTCGGTGCCGATATAAATCGAATAAAGCAACAATGATTAAAACAAATCCTACGAATATCAATGGCAAAATGATTGGAAGTATGCTTGCCCAATCCAGTTGGCTTAACTCATCAAAACCATAGTGTAATTTCATTCCTACAACCTCCATTCATTATCATTATCAATAATGATAACAGAAGATGTAAAAAATTTCATTACCTTTCTACTGTACATCTGTAAAAAAAATATATAGTATATTTATTGATAATGTTCTCATATTGATAACATTTGATTGCTTCCCTTGATTCCATCAGATAGGAGGATCGTTTTATGCGGAATAAAGCAGAAGTTTTAATGCACCCTGTGAGAATGAAAATTTTACAAGCTCTGATGCACAATAAAGAAGAAGGTTTAAGCACTTTGGAGATGATTTCTATCATAAAGGATGTGCCTCAGGCTACTTTATATCGACACATCCAAATTTTAGTAGATGAAAACATCATAAAAATTGTGAAAGAGCGAAAAGTACGTTCTGTTACAGAGAAATTTTATGCATTAAATGAAGGAGCAGAAATACTTAGTAAGGAGGATTGGACACAACTAACGATCAAACAAAAATTAAATTATGTTTCCAACTATCAATTAACTTTACTATCTCAATATCAAAATTATTTACATTCACTTGGTGAAGAAGAAAGACTTGCAGATTTATCAACTTTTTCATTTGTTGATTTAACATTAACGACTGATCAATTTATGAGCTTTGAAAATGAATTAAACGATTTAATCATTAAATACTATAATATGGCCGACTCTAATAAAGAGACAGATAATGAGACAAAAACAATAGCTATAAATATTATTCCAAAACCTTAAGTATGATTTTTAAGTAAAGAAATGGAGAAGATTTATGAAAAGAAGAAAGTCAGTTGAAAACACACGAAAATTTATCATGATTATTATTGGCGCTATCATCGCAGCATATGGACTAGAAGCTGTATTAATTCCGAACGATGTCATTGATGGTGGTGTGACAGGTATTAGTATTATGGGCGCACACCTTTTTGGTATTCCATTAGGCGTACTGCTCTTTGTATTAAACATTCCTTTTATTTGGATTGGCTACAAACAAGTAGGTAAAACTTTTGCATTGATGAGTAGTGCTGGGATTGCAGCTCTATCTATTTCAACAGTGCTTATGCATGATGTTAAAACAATTTTAGGTCCAAATGATCCACTATTAATTGTTTTATCTGGTGGTATGCTACTAGGTGTTGGGATTGGGATTGTCTTACGTAACGGTGGCGCTTTAGATGGCTCTGAAGTTTTAGCCGTGTTATTATCACGTAAAATTCCGTTTTCAGTCGGGGATATTATATTATTTATTAATGCCTTTATTTTCTTAGGGGCAAGCTTTATTTTTGGCTTAGAGAGCGCATTATACTCAGCTTTAACATACTATATTGCGAAAAACGTTATCGATATTATTCAAGTAGGTTTAGAAAAATCAAAGGATGTTCGTGTTGTCAGTGCAAAGTCAGAGGAAATTGGTGATGCGATTCAAGCTCGTTTAGGACGTGGTGTTACATATACAAAAGGGCGTGGCGGTTTTTCTAATGAACCAACGGATATATTAAACTGTGTTATTAACCGTATGGAAGAAAATAAACTTGTGTCGATTATTAAAGATATCGATGAAAGTGCCTTCGTAGTTATTTCTGATGTATCAGAAGTACGTGGTGGTAACTTCAAAAAACGTGATATCCACTAAACAAAAGGTAAGAAAGTAAGTCGTTCATAAACTGCATCCCATTGTTACATTTCTAACAATAGGGATGCAGTTTTTTATGACTAAATATACAGGCAAACTAAACCGGTATTACATTTTTTTCATTATGGAAGAAAGCTCAATTTTAGCTTTTCTTCTCCATGACACTAATTCCAATGCCCATAAATACGACTGTCATAAATAATAAGAGGCTTAAAGGTTGTAATAACTCTACATAAGAACTAGCATTAATCGTCACACCTTTTAAAATCTCTAAACCGTATGTGATTGGCGAAATATAAGATAGAGCTAAAATTACTTTAGAAGAAACGATTTCTAATGGCCAGTAAGCGCCACCTAGCATCGCAAATGGTACTGCAAGAAACGCCATCACCGTATTAAATATACTAGGTGTATTCGTAATTGAGGCGATAAATATAGATAGTGCAACGATACACAATAGATACGGTATGACTGCGATTAAACTTGCTACAAACCCTCCGTAAAACTCTACACCAACCCCAAAATAAAAAATGCAAAATACTAATACGATTTGAAGATAACCTATTAAAAATGCATAAGCTAGATTGGCGGCATATACTTTCCATTTACTAATATTTGAAACCGTTAAACGATTCCAAATACCATTTCTACGCTCCATGACGATATGATTGACACCGTTAGATACCGTATAAATAACCATAAACAGCGCAAAGCCAAATAGCGTGTGAAGTCCAGAGTCCCATTTAAATCCTTTTTCATTGGCAAAGTTTGCATACTGAATATCAAATGATGGAGCTGTTTTGGCTACTGCGATTGCACGTGTTACCTCATCCTGCAAATCTGTAGGAAACGCTTTTATCATCGCATCATTTTGAACCACCTCACTATAAATTCGGTCTAGTTCATGTTGAACCAATTTGGAATTCATAAAATCAACAGCCACCAGTAACTTATAGCCGGCTTCCTGTAACAAAATTGCTACATCGACTTTACCCGTTTCGACTAAATCTGTTGCTTCATCCTCACTATAAATTGTAAATTCGTAATTTTTATTACTTTCTAACTCAGTCAATACTTGCTTTGTCATTTCCTCACTTAAAGTCGAATGGACAGCAATCGGCTGCTTTGTTTGTTGTCCATGCCCTATCAAATACGCATAAAGACATATAATAATAGTCGTTGCGATTAATGAGCTAGGCTTTCTTTTTAATAATAAAAATTTTGTTTTGAGTATATTTATCATGCAATACCACCTCTTCTCGGGAACAATAAAAAGGCGATTGTTGTACAAATCACTGCTACAGCCGTTAATATCCATAAATAAGATGAAATCTGGCCAAGCCCTCCACCTTGCTGTATCGTTAAATAACTTTGTAAGGCTGCTCCATTCGGTGTCCAGCTCCCAATTTTCGCAAGAGTGGGTGCAAAGGTACTTAAATTAAAGAAGCTACCACCAAATAACGCTAAAATTGATACGATAACTGAACCAAACACATTCGAAAACTCTGCCGAATTAAAGCGGTAGTTAACCGCTGATAGTAATGCAGCAATACTCCCGACAACAATTGCCAGCATCAAAGTCACGAGTAAATGTAAAGGCAATTGTACAAATGAAATATCAAGCATAAGATAGACAACTACAAATACAATGGACACTTGAATGAGAGACAAAATAACAGTTGAAACAATAACCGCTAATAAATAAATGATTGGATGGATATTTGCTAGTAAAATACGATCAAAAATATGCATATGCTTTTCTAAAAATGCTTGACTGGCGATTGTCCCTGCTATATATAAAATAAACATGACAGTCATACTAAACGTATAATATTCACTCGTTGAGACGGGCTCCTGTTGATTGACTGTCTGAACGGAAGATGAAATATCTACTTTTGGTAATATAACATCCCGTGTTAATAACCCTTTTGAACGAAGCTCTGCCATAAGCGAATATTGATATTGAAATGACTTTAAAATATTTTGTACAATCGTTGAAGCAATTTCTTTCTGTTCATTTAAATACACATGGAAGGCAGGAATATCTCCTTTCGAGAAAAGGGATGTATAAAATTGCTTTGTAAATCCAGCTGGTATTTCAAGAATTACATCATACTCTCCTTCTTTTTTAAGCGCCTTTATATCACTTGAAGCAATCTGAGCGACAGTAATAAATTGTTGCATATCCTCCTGCTCTAGCAATTGCAAGAGCATAGAAATGGGTAGCATTTGTTTCAGGCTTTCCCGTGAATGTACATCAGTCCTCATCTCACCTTGTGATTCCTGCAAAAATGCCGCCAACTCTTGCTGCTCATCCTCATGTTGTACAATCGCAATCTTTACATCAATTGGACTATTATCCCCATCCATTAATGAGCCGATCGCAAAACTTATTATAGATATAAGGCCTATCGGCATTAATAGTAAAATGACCAACTCTTGAGGGTGACGCCACAATACTTTTAACTGTTTGCGAATAAGTGCTAAAAACATTACGGTTCCCCCCTAATTCCTTAATGCTCTACCAGTTAAATGTAAAAATACATCTTCCAATGTCGGCTCTTTGACATGAAAACCTTTAAGAACTATGTCATGCTTCTCACATAAAGGCAATAACATTGGAAGGAAATCGGTATTTTTCGCTACACTAAAGGAAATATCCGCATCCTTTACCTGGAAATTTGATAAAAAACCTTGTTTCATAAGCACATCAACAAAATCATTTGAATGCTTTTCTAGCTTTAAGACAATTGTTTTTTCTGAAGATAATATCGCCTTAATTTCTTCCTTTTTGCCAGCTGCAATTATATGCCCTTTATCCATAATATAAATGCGATCACATAAATACTCGACTTCCTCCATGTAATGACTCGTATAAATAATCGCTGTATTGGCTTCTTTATTTAGCCTTTTCACAGTTTCTAAAATATACTTTCTCGATTGCGGGTCAATACCCACTGTCGGCTCATCCATAATTAAATATTCAGGCTCGTGCAGGAGGGCAACACCAATATTTAAACGTCTTTTCATCCCGCCAGAATAATGTTTGACAAGTTTTTTCGGCTCATTTTCGAGTCCGATTTGCGCTAGTACTATACGAACCCGTTCCTGTAATTTCAGACGCGGAATTTTGTAGACATCCCCAAAAAACTCCAAATTCTCACGCGCTGTCAGTTCCTCATACAAGGCAATTTCTTGCGGTACAACCCCTAGTACTTTACGTAAGGAAGTTGGATTTTTTAAAATGCTTTTATGCTGTACTAAGACGTCACCTGTTGTTGGTCGAATCAAAGTCGACATCATCGCAATTGTCGTTGATTTACCAGCGCCATTTGGTCCAAGAAGTCCTACAATTTCGCCTGGCTCAATGTATAGGCTCACGTCATCCACAGCGTTTACTTTTTTAAATGTTTTTGTTAGATTAACTACTTCAATCATTCAACAGCCCCCTTTCTCTAAAGAATAGCAGTTGCATATTGACTAGACGACTAGCTTCCGTCATAAAAGGCAGTGACTGAAGTCATTTTTTATACCGGGCAAATTAGGTTTGCCAAATGAAATGCATTATGAATGAATGCTTAATCCTTTACACAATTCCATTCCGTACAGCATAGATCGCTAACTGGGTCCGATCTCGTAGTGCAAGCTTCTGTAAAATATGTGTAAGATGATTTTTCACTGTACCAACCGATAAAAATAAAGAATCCGCAATTTCTTTATTCGTTTTACCCTCCCCAATTAATTGAATAATCGTTAATTCACGCTCTGTTAGTGTAGAAAGCTGTGGTGTTGAGATTTTTGCAGTCGTTTGTTGCAATAACTTAGGCATTAGCTTGGCGGCAACATCTTCTTGAATAACCATGCCCCCAGCTAATACACTATGAATGCTCGCTATTAGCTTGGCGGGTTCGGACGACTTGACAAGAAAGCCGCTTGCACCATCTTTTAATGTTTGGAAGGCATACTCTTCATCATCAAATGTTGTTAAAATCAGTATTTTTACATGTGGAAAATGACTGCGTATATGCTTTGTCGCCTCTATTCCACTCATCTCTGGCATGCGTATATCCATTAACACAAGATCGACATATACTTTCTCAAGTAATACTAAAGCCTCCCGCCCATTATTAGCTTCTGCCGTAATTTGCAACGTCTCATCTTGCTCAATCATCATTTTCAGACCATTTCGTACAATAGTTTGATCTTCAACTAATAAAATTCGTTTTTTCATTCAAACTCTCTCCTTCATCGGAAAAGATCCATCAACTATAAATTGTTGCTCGGTTTTATGTATGCGTAACTCTCCGCCAATTTCCTGAATTCGTTCGGTCATATTTTTTAGCCCAAAACCATGAACAAGCGGTGTTTGTTTTATTGATTTGTTTTTAACTTGAAAGCTAATATGTTGTAATGAATCTTTCCCTAAAATGATGTCGACTTCCTTTGAATCACTATATTTCATCGCATTTGTTAAACATTCTTGTAAAACGCGATAAAGTACTATGCTTTGCTTATTGGAAATGGGTAATGACAGCACTCCCTTTTCAATAGTAAAACGAATATGTAAACGACTTTCCATCTCTAGCCTTCGAATTAAATGTAGCACCGATGTAATGCCATATGCCTCGCTCGATTTTAATTGCCGAACCGCATACCTTGTTTCGTTTAAACTTTTACGCGCCAATTGCTTAATATCATCTAACGCGTCATGCCCATACTGAATAGATATCATCTCTGCTTGCATGAGTAATGCAGTTAAATTATGTCCTACCGAATCGTGTATATCACGTGCAATTTTTGTGCGCTCCTCTGCTCGTACAAGCTGATCTTGCTCAACGGATAGACGTTTTAATGCACGATATTGCCCTAATAATTCTTGATACAAAATACTTTTTTCACTGTATGCTTGAATGTAATGACGCATCCCCAATGAACATAGAGAAAGAGCAATCAGCATTAGCATCCCGTATAATGGCAGCCACCGCAACAGGACAAAAATCATACCGATAACAGTCAAGATTCCTATAAGAAAATAATAAAACTTTGCCTGTAGTAAAAAAGCGCCCTCTATTATAAAGAAAGCCAAAATCGGCAATGCATACATTATATTAAGTGAAACAAATACACTACAAAATAATATAAGAACAATCGTTATGTAACTAATAATTCGCAACTTTTTCAAAAGAGGTGTGATGAAATATAAAGTTAAAATGACCGTACAGATGAAAAAAGCGGCTGTCAATGATGCATCCGTGTAATAAGTGTGAACTAGGAAAATCGTCATTAATAGCAATATACAACTATTGCGAAAGAGAAAATATTTCATAGATTGACTCCATCCTATACTATTATTTTCAACTTATTATACATCTTTTCAATTCCTTAAAATGTAATCACTTACAAATATCAATAAAAAAACGCTAGACAGAATGATTAACTTGTCTTAGCGTTTTTAGCGATAAGAGCATTTAGAACATCTTAGTCGCTCTAAAGTTTCATAAACATAACAGTCCGTTCCCGGAACAATTTGGTGATACTATACAGCTCATTTAAGAAAACAGACCGTTATTAAGATTTCTATTATTTTCTTTTGTTCTCCAGCCTTTTAGTTAAATCATTAAAGTCTTGGATTACTTCATGCATGACTGATTTTTTAACTAACGAAATTCCCTTTTGAATCGATTTAGATGCTTCATCAAATTTATTGGCTTTAATTTGGGCATCTGCAAGGCAATACCAATAAAACCAGGCATCCATTTCTGAAATTTTTTCTTTATAAAACTTTTCGATGATCGGATAGTATTGAGAATATAATTCTTCGTTATAGACCAACTTTTCACCATTCCATTTTAGTACATCCACTAAATAGCTATCACCAATATACAATTGCCAAACTGCTAGACCAACTTTTTGTACACCATTTACAAAGTCTATTTTATGATAAGGAACTTCAGCAATTTTTTCGAATGAGTTATTGATCCATTGGAACACTTCCAGATTGCTGCCCATCGCCGCTCCAATTGTCACACCAAATAAATACTCTTTTGTGCCATCACCGGTAATATCTACCAAACCAGAAAAATCCAAATTGACTCCATCTGTTTTAGTTTCCAAAATCTTTCGCCAATCTGTATTGTGTTTTTTTAGCACTATTAATCCAAACTGAGAAGGCGATGGTTGATTTATTGCTTTAACTTTAAACGTAAATATTATTTCTTTTTGTCCATCGTGATCAAAGTCATAGAGTTGAATTGGGCGTTTAGAGGAAGGGTTTTCAGGGCTTATAAGGGACGCATTCGATGGCATAAATCTGTTTACAATTTTCATTAAGTCTTCTTTCTGGTTCTCGTTAGCGTGAGCAAATAGTGGTCTAAAGCAAACTGCAAAAAGTAGCAATAATGTAAATAGCATTATTTTCTTCATCAATATGACCCCTTTTATAGCCAGATATAACTTCTAGTATTGACGTAATTAGAGAAGAAATTCTTGAATGAACTTCTATGATGACGAAGTACAATCAATTGCGTTAAACTATTTTTTAATGACGATTGATGTATGCACATCCATTTCTTTGAGGATTCTCTATCCATCATTTTGGGGATTCTATCCATCAATTTAAATGTTCTATCCACGATTTAGAAATGCTATCCATCACTGTTTACATCATGATATAAAAAAGGAGATATAAATGGACTTATTTATCGCAAGTAATCGCCAATTACCTATCCGTTATTACGTCAATGAAGCAATTTGGATTCGTCGCGGTTGCTTAAGTTTACATCAATTAACACTACCTTTTTTTGTAGAAGTAGAAATGAAAGACCCACTTCATATATTGAAAATTTTAGAATATATTCAAGAAGTCCAACAACAATATCGCTACACAGAAATTCAAATAGTCACGAAGGACAATAATATTTTAATGCACTTGCAAAAGCTTCTTCCCCACTCTAATGCCAATCATATTCTCACTATTGAGCAACAAATTTGCCCATGAAGAAAGGTAGCATTGCTCTAATAAAAGATGCTACCTTTCTATTTTTTATAAAGATGTAACAGGAAGTTCGATGATAAATTGCAACATACCATCCGTATACTTCGCGCCAATTTTGCCCCCATGTAGTTCTACAATGCTTTTAGCAATGGCAAGCCCAAGCCCCGAACCTTCCGCTACACTTGTTCTAGATTGATCTTTTTTATAAAATCGCTCAAATAAGCTCGTTAACTCTTCGGATGTAAATTCATCACTTTCATTAGCGACACAGATTTGAACATTACTTTCTTTTCTTTCAAGAGAAACAAAAATCTCGCCATTACCTGTACTATATTTAATGGCATTCATTAATAAATTATCAAAAACCCTGACAATTTTTTCAGAATCTACTGTAGCGAAGATCCGCTCCTCCGAGAAATTTTTAATAAATATACGATGGTTTTCCTCCGCTTGCGGAATCAACTCCTCAGTTAACTGATCGAGAAGTTCGTTCATACATACCTCTTGCTTCCCAAGGATTATGCTTTCATTCGTTAGCTTCGTATATTCAAATAGATCATCAATTAAGTTTTTTAACTGTTCGGATTTGGTGAAAGCGATCTTTAAATATTCATCAGACTGCTCCTTCGTATCGTACCTCTCATCTCTTAACAATCGTAAGTAACCCATAATCGAAGTAAGTGGTGTTCGTAGGTCATGCGAGACATTAGTAATCAATTCATTTTTTTGTTTTTCAATCCTTCGTTCCATTTCTATATTGCTCATAATTGCTTCAGCCATATGATTGACATTCTCTGTTAATAAAGCTATTTCATCTATCCCCTTTTTCTCAATTCGATAGGTTAAATCTCCTTTTGCGATTTCCTTAACCCCCTCCGCCAATGCCTCAATTTGTTTCATTTTTCGTTTTGTTATGTATAAGAATGAAAATGTAAAAACAACAATTGCACTAAATAATGGGATAAGGCCCTCATTCGAACTTGCGATAACCATCCCTTCAGGAATACCGCTGACAAACAAATATAAGTTTTTATCTTCTATAGTTAAAGGATAAAATGCAATGAATTCTTGCCTCAATTGCTCGATTGCTGGTACCTCATAATTATTGAGTGGATGGTTAATCGCAAAGTCCATTACATTCCGAATCTTATAATGCAAATTGATTTGTTTTTCTTCCACTTGCTTTGTTTTGTATAAAACCTTTCCGTTCTCATCGGTAACGATTACTTTTAATGCACTTTGTTCCATTTCAAATTTATGATTTTCTGATTCAATCATTTGCTGTAATGCTTCTAAACTATTTTCATTGCTGGCTAGATCTGCGGCACGCTGCGCTTGATCATTTATTTCCTGCATCCCTTGACTATAATCAATCTTAACTGCCGGGTTGATATTCAAAGCAAACGAAAGTGCGGCTTTTGCTCCAAGTAAACCTAAAAATGCACAAAGAATAAAAGTCGTCAATAATTGAATTCTAATGCTTCGCCGAACTTTTGTTATAGCAGTTACAATGAACATTTTTAGTTTTTTTAATAAGAAAAGTATTGGCTTAATGATCTTTCTCAATTTTATAACCTACTCCCCATACTGTTTTAATATATTGAGGATTTCTTGGCGTTGTCTCAATTCTTTCGCGAATTTTTCGTATATGTACCATTACCGTATTTTCAGACTGTATAGCTTCTTCCTTCCAAACCTTTTCATAAATTTGCTCAGCACTCATTACCATGCCTTGATTTCTTGCAAGTAATTCAAGAATTGAAAATTCCCTTGGCGTAAGCTTCACTTTTTCATTGTTGACGATTACTTCATGTGTGTCGGTATTGATTCGCATATCACCAATCTCTATCTCATTTTCGTTCATCATATCTAGTCGATTCATTTTGATATATCTACGAAGCTGAGATTTTATGCGCGCAATTAGCTCTAAAGGGTTAAACGGCTTTATTACATAATCATCCGCTCCTAATGTTAATCCTACGATTTTATCCATGTCCTGAGATTTTGCTGACAGCATAATAATTGGCATCTCAGCTATTTCCCTTACCTTCATACACATTTCGATGCCATCTACTTTTGGCATCATAATATCTAGGACAATTAAATGTACTTGATGCTTCTTTAAAAGATTTAAGCCTTCCTCTCCATCACTTGCTTCTAGAACATCATAGCCCTCATTTTTTAAATAAATTGCAATAAGATTTCTAATCTCTTTTTCATCATCAACTATAAGTATTGTTTCTTGACTCATCTAATCCCACCAATTTCTTTAAACTATCAAGTTGTATATTACCCAGACCTAGTACAATAACGTCGATTGATTAACAATCAGACGAAGCGCTTCCGTGGATATCTAGCTTTCACTCTTCACCAGAACGTGTGGTTGATTTCCGTTCCGACTGGGCGCTTTCCTGGGGGCGTCCGATGAGCCGCTTCGCTGCGCTGCAGGGTCTCGGGCCAACACGATGTTGGTCACGAAGGCGTTATCACAGGATGTGATGCTTTTAGCCTTCGTTCCTCTATTGCTGATCCCCGAGGAGTCGCCCAGTCTCCACTCCAATCAACTATTTACATAGTAGACGGTTTAACAAAAGTCATCATCCTCAACTTTTAGTGATGAACCTAATTTTAACTATTTTTTTATTTTTCGTATATAAAAATAATAAAAATGTCTTACAATACCGTCTTTAATTTTCGTCTATAAAAATAATAAAAACAGCCTATAATACCGACGAAAGCGCCAAAATATATACCGTATTTAGTTGCTAGTATGGAAATGTTTTCAATGTGTTTTCCAAAGAACAAACCAAGTGTAAAGTATATAAATGTCCAAACAAAGCCTGCTGAGTAGTAATACAAAGCGTATTTTTTAAACGACATGTTGTTCATACCTACTAAGTATGGAATTATATGTCTCACAACTGGTATGAAATAGCTTATAACTAAAGCGAAATGACCATATCTATCTAATAGTTCTTTTGACTTTAATAAATACTTAGCTTTGTTCTTTTTCACCAATTTATCAAGTATTTTATGGCCAAACACTTTACCAAGGATAAATCCTAAGGAAAGTCCTGAAACTGCACCAAGATAAGTTATGACAAAAGCTGTTAACACGCTCATTTTTTCTAACGAAGACATAAAGCCACCACTCATCACGATCATCTCATCTGGGAGTGGCATACCCACGATTCCTAGCCATAAGCTGAAAAACAAAGCAAAATAACCATATTGTTCGATATACGATAAAAGATCCTGTAGCCCCATTAACTAGCCCTCACATTTCCAAGTTTGCAGCTTAGCACATAGGCAGGTGGCAAATTAATCCATACTTTTTCATGTGAAATATCCTCAAAGTATTTTTGGATAAAGGACTTCCTAACAAGTGAATATTGGAATGTAATAAATTTACCGTCCTTTAAACAATCTTTTACATTCCGTAAAATACGTGAGGAAACGGCAGGATTCAAAGATGTAAAAGGTAATCCAGATACAACATAGTCAATTTTTTCGATATTTAATGCAGACATATACATGCATAAATCCTCAGCCGATCCATGGATAACGATTACACTTGGCTCAAATTCAAATTGTTTACGTAGCTTTTCACAAAAAATTTCATTATTCTCAATAAGAATTAACTTTGTTGACTGCTCTTTTCTTTTCATTATTTCTCTCGTAAATGAACCTGTACCCGGACCTAGTTCAACAATACATTGGGCATTGTTAAAACAAATTGTTTCGATCATTTTTCTGGCTAGTTTTTTTGAACTAGGTGAAATCGCACCTATAGTTTTTGGATGTTTTATAAATTCAGTAAGGAACGTTATTAATTGCATAATTTTTCTCCCCGATCATAAGTAATTATTAGATGCTTTTACTATAAAAGGTATTTCTTAAAGAATTGCGAGGAGATTTCTTAAATTTTTCTTAAGGTTCACATTATTTACCTTTATTTATATTGGGATAACTATCATTAAGTCTATGTTTTCATATTCTTTATGTAGGGTGTATTTTAAGGTTGGTTTTTTTATCGTATTCTCATGTGGGGTACGGGGCATTTTTAACTGGGCACTTGGGTTACCAAAAAATATTCGGACGGGGTATATGTTGAACCTGAAAACTTTAGATTATGTAGGATAAAAATAATAAACAATGTAGGGTGTTTTTATTTTCAATACTACATCCACTCTTTGATGGTTTGTAAATACACTTGACCTTGTACTCTATCAAGAAGCCTTTGAACCTCTAATAACTTCCTTTCGTACTCCGCAAGATATTCTTTGCACGTCTAATAGCTCCTCCATAATTGGATCACTGACACCCTGCTGTCTTAGGAAGTGTAGCCTCGATACCCTATTGCGCTGTTTTGTCTCAATAACCATTTTTGCTGGCATTTCTTTGATGGCATTAACTATCCGGTGGTATTCTATAATCATTGCGTCTAGCTTGTTTTGCGTTAATTGCATAGATTTGCCCTCCTTTAGGGTGATATAATAATGTTGTAAGCACCTTCTAGCGTGTGACGAAGCTGTGGCTTTTTTATGTTATCATTTACAAAATATACATAATGAGGTGATTAACGGATATGTTTTTGGACATATTTCCGGGTATTTACTTTATCGGAAGACTGCTTTGTTTTATTCCGCCTATATTATTATTACCTGCAATAATGGCGGTTTGTGTAGCAATTTATAAAGCCTTACTCGGAAAAATATTACCGATTAAGATTTATCATTTATTACTTGGACCGATTGCGCTGCTTGGATTCTTTATTTGGGCTATTCCGATGGATATGGGATTTTATGAGTTTTTTAGAGAGATATTATAATCGCTCTAGTTTAATCTTTAAATTGTTCATGAGTTTGATAGTGTCTGCAAACGCTGCGACTTTTTATTTTTTATTTAATTTTCAAGTCCTTCAACTATACAAAACTACAATTACAACATAGTTATAGTAGTGTTAAGCATATTCGCTTAGCGATCCCTCAACGTGTTCACTCCTGTAATTACTTTTTAGCCATTTCCTTTTTAGGAGATGGCTCTTTTTCGTTTTAACCAATCTTTCCTGTCATTTCAAGATCTATTGCAATCGATGCAACACTCACCTTACTAGTATTAAGCCGTTAAGCTATCTTGTGTATTGGATGCCCTCTATTCAAACGTATTTTCACTTATTACAGCTTACTAGAATGTGCTAACTTTGATTAAATCTTTGTTTTCAGTGACTACAAAATTAATAGCACCAATGATACTAATGCTTTCCTCGGGGCGTCCTATGTCCCACTTCGCAGCAGGGTTCCATAGGAGTTCCCTTCTAAACTATATACTTCAACATTTCTCCCATTTTATACGACTTAAATTTCCGTTAAGAGTCAGAAAAGGTTTTCAGGTCATTAGTTCTATTGATTATTTCCTACACAAAATAGTCATACAATTGCTTCCAGTAGAATAGAAACCTATATAGGGTTATTCGGAAAAATAAAGTGGGGTGTAAAAGGATGCTTAAACTAAATGATGCAAAAGAAACGGTACTCGGAATTGTGCAACATGACCCATTGTTTGTCGAAATACAAAATACGCCTTTAGAAGAAATACTTTATAATGACAACTATTTAGCGCATATTGAAGAATCAAATTATTATTCCATTGCAGAAGTCGCAGGTTGGTTTGAAATTACGGATGCGATGCTTCGCTATTACATTAAACCATTTGAACAGTATATTTTTGATAATGCTTCGAATAGCCCAAACACCAATATTCGTTTGAATCTTCCTGCCATCTTAAGACTTCGTATGATTTTACTGCTAAAAGATAAACACCGCGTCAGAGGCTTAAAACTTTTACTAGGGATTGATGACAACGGTCAACTCTTCAAACATCAAATAACTGCGACAACTATGGGCACTGACGATTTAGCGAATAAAGTTGATATTCTTGGAAATGTTCTACAACAAATGATACAAACAGGACTTTTCAATATTACGCCAAACGAAGAACATGGCTCCTTACAAGTAACGATCAATCAAGACTTTCTCGCACAAAACATTCAATTAGTATCCTCGGAATCAGAGCTTCAAGTAGAAGAGATTCAAAAAGAAACAGTTGAACTTAAACAAGAAAATGAAAATCTACAAAAACAAATTTCAGAACTGCAAGAGCGTAGCGTAAAGGATATTGTTCAAAAAATTCGTGAGCGTCATATCGAAAATGAAATTGTGTCAACATTACGGACAGAAGCATTACAGCAATTTGCGATGGAAAATAAGGCAGGCTTTTTCAGAAAAACTTTTCGATCCTCTCAAATTGAGATGGAAAAGGAACAATTTGTGTTGTGTTATATTTCGAAGCACTTAGAAGAACGTTTAGAAGTAGCACTGAATGATTATTATGGAGAATAAATATCTTCAAATTAATATTCCATGTAAAATTAACATCACTATACAGAGAACATGAAGGAAGTCTTTTTAAAGAAGAAGCCATTCATGTTCTTTTTCTTATAATCAATATAAAGAACAGTTGAAGAGGTGAATTGTATGGCAATGATCGAGGTCAATAATTTAACTAAAAAGTTTGGGGATTTTTATAGTGTACAAAATGTGGAATTACAAATCGAAAAAGGTGAAGTGTTCGGATTTTTAGGTCCAAATGGTGCCGGTAAATCTACTACAATACGGCATTTAATGGGCTTTTTACAACCTACAGAAGGACAGTGTTTCATAAAAGGGCTAGATTGTCGCCAATCTACCGCTGAAATTCAAAAATTTGTAGGCTATTTACCTGGTGAAATTGCTTTTATCGATAAAATGACTGGACAACAATTTATTAAATTTATTGCCCAAATGCGAGGGTTAAAAGATTTGACAAGAGCTCATGAACTCATGCAATATTTTGAATTAAATGCCACTGGACTTATTAAGAAAATGTCAAAAGGTATGAAGCAAAAAGTAGGTCTCATTTGCGCATTTATGCATAACCCTGAGATAGTCATTCTAGATGAACCGACAAGTGGATTAGATCCTCTTATACAAACAAAGTTTATCGAGTTTATTTTAGCTGAAAAAGAAAAAGGCACAACCATATTCATGTCCTCTCATATGATTGAAGAAATTGAAAAAACTTGTGACCGTGTAGCGATTCTTAATGCAGGGAAAATTGTTGCAACAGAAACTATTGCTGACTTAAAAAAGCGAAAATCTAAAAAGTTTTTAATAGAATTTCAAAGTGAGCAAGAGCTATCTCGTTTCTTAGGAGAGCAACTTAAAATTGAACAAATCGGTCCAACACAAGCCATTATAAAAGTTCAAGGTAATGTCCAAACATTACTTCATACATTAGCAGACTATAAAATTAATGACCTCGATATCATTTCACAATCACTTGAAGATATATTCATGCATTACTACGAAAGCGGAGGGAAAGAATCATGAACTTTACTTTGCTTAAACATGAGATGCTAGCTACGATTAAACTTTTTAGTATTATTCTCGCTGTATTAATGCTCTATACCATTAGTATCGTCTACATGTATAACCCTGAGATGAGCAATACTCTTAATAAACTTACCGAAACAATGCCTGAATTGATGTCAGCATTTGGTATGAGTAACATAGGTAATTCGTTAATTGAATTTTTATCTACCTATTTGTATGGATTTTTATTACTAGTTTTACCGTTAGTTTTCATTATTATGCTGGCAAATAAATTAGTAATAGGCTATATCGACAATGGTTCTATGGCATACTTAATTGCAACACCGAATACACGTTTTAAAATTGTCTTCACGCAAGCATTTTTTTTGGTTGCTAGTATTTCGGTACTGCTCACCGCAACAACTTTAATAGCTATCATCTTTTCAGGTATTCTATTTCCAAATGAATTGGATTTAAGTGCTTTCTTGACATTAAATATCGGTCTTTTTTTCTTACATTTTGCCATTAGTGGCTTCTGCTTTTTAGTATCCTGTAGTAGTAAGGATTTAAGAACCTCTTACGCGTATAGTACAGGAATTCCTATTCTTTTTTATTTAATTCAAGGACTTAGTAATATGGGCGGTTCTTTAGAAAAGCTTAAGTACTTCACGATTTACTCATTGTTTACACCTGAAAAATTAATGACTCAAGATAGCTCGTCTTTTTGGATGCTAGGGGCATTGTTTTTAATCGGGCTGCTATGCTATATGCTGGCAATTCGTGTTTTTGTTAAACGTGACTTATATTTATAATGCAAACATCTGCTTGCTTTCTTGAAGCAAGCAGATTCTTGTATAACTTTATTGTTACAAAGATGCCAAATCACCAAGGAATCGCAATAACCGAAAATGAATCATTGCTAACTCCTCTACGTTTAAATCATCTCCATTATCTAACCACTCTTGAATAACACCTAAAATCGCGGATGTTAAAAAAGCTTCAAAATACGGTTGAAACTCTGGATCAAGTCCTTCTTCTCGAATAACAGAGATTCTGTCCAAAATATGATTACTAAAAACTTTCTTCATCCTCTTACTAAAAGCTGGGCTCCCCTGCTCCCCTAGAATAACTCGAAAGGCTTTATCATGCTCTTTAATATATTTAAACACTGCTATAAATGGCTGATAAAGTTGACCTATTTTTATCGTTTGAAAAGCATCTAGCGGTTGAACGTTTTTTACATAGCTTGCTAATTCATTTAATAATTCCTGCTGCAAATCCTCCATTACTTCATATTTATCCTTATAGTGTAAATAAAAAGTTCCTCGATTAATGTTAGCAGTAATAGCAAGGTTTTTTACTGTTATTCGTTCAAACCCTACTTCCTCTATTTGTATAAGTAATGCATTTTTTATAGCTCGTTTGGTTTCAAAATTCATAATATCATGAATAGACATTTAGACCCCCCAATGTATTATCACTTTATTCTGATTAGTATT
The DNA here is from genome assembly GCF_044763535.1 of Lysinibacillus sp. NPDC095746. Taxonomy (NCBI): domain Bacteria; kingdom Bacillati; phylum Bacillota; class Bacilli; order Caryophanales; family Bacillaceae; genus Lysinibacillus; species Lysinibacillus sp. NPDC095746. Next base: position 149,369 of record NZ_JBIWGL010000006.1, on the reverse strand, counting down.
TAGCGGTTTCGATCAATTATGCCTAGGCATAATTGCATCTGGAATCGGCTTTGTGCTTATGCCGGCGGTAGCGGTAACGAACCACAGGCAGTTATTATCGCAAAGATGCGATGATTTTAGGCTAATCCTTTTTACGCCTTTCCGATTCTGTGACATCCTCCGGAGGCTATAACTTCTTTCAGCTGATGTTAATCTGTCGCTACGCTTTCGGTCCAAAAGACATTGGCTGAAAGTAGTTACTCGTTACCTCAATGACACAACAAGGTCAAACAGGTTTTATATTCCAATTTTACCTTATATATCGGCATTTCATATTATTTATTTCCATCAATCTAATTAAGTAAAAATGGTTATTTATGAATGGCTTACTATTTAGTATGTCATTTTGATTTCATTTAGCTTAAAAATGTTGATCTCCATCGAAAATCACTTAACACTTTTTAGTTATCTGTTTATTGTAATTCCTTATACACTGCCTTAAAATTTCAAGTATCAACACTGTGTTCAGTAAAGGAGAGATGGATATATGGGAAACAATGCAATTTCATTAAACTCCATTGAAAAAAAATTTCAGCAAAAACAAGTAATTGCCCCACTTTCGTTAGAAATACCAAAGGGAGAACTTATTGGCTTACTTGGTCCTTCAGGCTGTGGGAAAACGACGTTAATTAAAATGATTATGGGAATGATTAAACCCGATAATGGCAGTATTCAAGTATTAAATTATACTGTCCCTCATAAACAATTACTGACGGATATCGGCTATATGGCACAATCTGATGCGCTATATTTGGATTTAACCGGTGAAGAGAACCTTCATTTCTTTGCTAAGCTTTATCGATTATCAAAAAAAGAGCGTGAGGAGCGTGTCAATTATGCTGCAAGCCTTGTTCATTTAACGGATGATTTAAATAGGAAGGTGCTGAATTATTCTGGTGGAATGAAACGAAGATTATCCCTTGCAATTGCCCTTATCCAAAACCCGAAGCTGTTGATTTTAGATGAGCCAACGGTTGGTATTGATCCCGTATTGAAAAAGGAAATTTGGCAGGAGTTAATTCGTTTGAAAAACGATGAGCATAAAACAATTTTAGTAACGACACATGCAATGGATGAAGCTGAGCGCTGTGATCAGTTGGCAATGCTGCGCAATGGTCATATCATTGCGCATGGAACACCACATGATCTGAAAGCTCATTATCAGGCAAAAGACTTTGATGAAGTGTTTTTAAAGGCTGGAGGTGAAGCACTATGAGAATCGGCGCAATTGTTACAAGAATTATGCAGCAAATGATCCGGGATAAACGTACACTCGCCTTATTATTCTTTGCACCGCTTCTTGTGCTTTCGTTAATGTATTTTGTTTTTAACAGTAACGAACCTGACATGACAGTAGTCGTATCAAATGGTTCTGCATCCATCATTGAAAAGCTTGAAGCAGCGGATTTTCATGTTATCGAAAAAAATGATTTTTCTATTGCTGATTTAAAAGAAGAAAAATATGATGGCTGGTTAGCTTTTTATCAAACGCAATTGAAGCTCACATTATTAAATGATGATCCGTCTACAGCCAAGGCTTTAAAAATGAAACTCTCTCAAGTTTTGCAGCCAGAACAATCTGCAATGATGAAGTTGAAGACTGAGTATGTATTTGGCGATGAAAATACCGCTATTTTTGATATTTTTAGCCCGATGTTGACAGGCTTCTTTGTGTTCTTTTTCGTCTTTTTAATTACAGGTATAGCGTTGTTAAAAGAACGAACTTCAGGGACATTGGAACGCTTACTGGCGACACCGATTAAACGTTCTGAAATTGTTGCTGGTTATATACTTGGTTATGGATTGTTTGCATTTATTCAAACGGCTATTATTGTTCTATTCGGGGTTTATGTCCTTGATATCGTACACGTTGGCTCCATCTGGCTTGTGCTACTAATCAATATTATCGTTGCACTTGTATCATTATCATTAGGAGCTCTTTTATCAAGTTTTGCTGCATCAGAGTTTCAAATGATGCAATTTATTCCGCTAGTCATTGTACCGCAAATTTTCTTTTCAGGTATTTTCCCACTTGATAATATGGTGGAGTGGCTGCAAAATATCGGGCGTATTATGCCGCTATACTATGCCGCTGACGCTTTGAACGGCGTTATGTATAAAGGATATTCCTTTAGTGAAATTCTAGTGGATTTAGTGATCCTTGCCTGCTTCGCTCTTGTATTTATCACATTAAATATTATTAGTTTAAAAAAATATCGATCCTTATAATCAAAGGGTATTGGTACAAAAAACTACCTCTAAAACAGAAGTAGCTGAATTGACGAATTTACTAAAACGACGCCTTTTATTTTGAGCTAATTTAATTTGTTTTACTTAATCCCTAGATACTTTTATCTAGGGGTTATTTAATTAAAAAAGAATCTCCAATTATTATTTTTATAACAAAAGTAACAGCATACATGAAAGCTCCTACTGAAAATAAACCCAGAAAAAAATAACCAACTAGTTTTAAATTATCTTTTATTGCCCCTAACAAATCATTTAGAAATCGTTGCATAGATTTCACTCCGTTCAATAGTAAGAATAAAATAATTTCTATCAATCAGAACTTTATTCAATCTGGTATTTACGCTCTTAATTGTAACACAGTAAAATATTATTTATAAAAATAAACAAGTAATAAATATAATACCTTTATTGGTATTTCCACTAGTATTGAGTTAAATTTTAATTAATTATTGTTTAAACATAGAGTTCTGCTCAAAAATGGGTAGAATCTTTTACATAGCCAGAATATAAGTTGTTGGAGTTGAGGCTAGGCGTCTACTTGGGGGTTAGCGTCACAGATAAGACCATGCAGCACAGCGAATGTTTTATCTGTACGAAAGCGTAGCGACAGCAACAAATGTTTTATCTGTGCGAAAGCGCAGCCACAGCAACAAATGTTTTATCTGTGCGAAAGCGCAGCCACAGCAACAAATGTTT
>NZ_JBIWGL010000006.1:0-146287 GCF_044763535.1 Lysinibacillus sp. NPDC095746 | reverse complement strand
TTTTAATCTGTGCGAAAGCGTAGCGACAGCAACAAATGTTTTAATCTGTGCGAAAGCGTAGCGACAGCAACAAATGTTTTAATCTGTGCGAAAGCGTAGCGACAGCAACAAATGTTTTAATCTGTGCGAAAGCGCAGTGTAACGAAGCGGCAGCAACAACAATCCGGAGTCGGAACGGAAAACACCCCACGTTATGTTGAAAGGTCATAAACTACCCAAAAATAGAAAATTACACCAACATTCTATTAGCAAAAGAACTACTATTCATCTATACTAAATTTACAGTTAATGGCTAAATATTTTGCATCGTAGGTTATAGAAACGAATTACTTACAATAAAGCCTAAAAATAAAGGTGTGTAAAGATGAATACGATTATGGAAATACAGAACATCTCTAAACAGTATAAAGGTAAGAAAATCTTAGAGAACGCTACATTTTCTATTTGTGCCAATCAAATTATAGCCCTAGTAGGAAAGAATGGGTCTGGTAAGAGTACCCTTCTAAAAATTATTGCGGAATTAGTCGATGCTGATAGCGGTTCTATCGTGAAACATCGACAATCTTTAAAAATTGGCTATGTGCCTGAAGTGACCCCTTCACATATTTTGTTTACGCCAGAAGAATATCTTTATCATATGGGCCGTATTCGAGGCATGGCAAGAAAACAACTACAACTAAAAATAAATGAGTTACTTAAATTATTTAATTTACAGGATGCTCGTAACATTCGAATTGTTAATTTTTCTAAGGGAATGAAGCAAAAGGTTATGATAATGCAGGCAATGCTTGAAGACACAGATCTACTAATCTTAGATGAACCGTTATCAGGACTTGATCCTAAAGCCCAAAGTGACCTAGAAGAAACCCTCTCTATTTTAAAGGACAAAGGATTAAGTATCGTTTTAACATGCCACGAAACAAAATTACTGCAGCATCTTGTTGATACAGTACTTGTTATTCAAAATAATAAGATCATTCAAGCTGATTCATTCAATAAAAAAGATATACAGAAAAATAAATTAATTTTTGAAATATCAAATGATAAATTATTGGACAACCTATTACCTTTTCTTGAAATTCAACGTCAAAGTCTATTAAATAATGGTTGTCATGAGGTCATTACCGTTATTAAGACAGAAGATACAGATTTAGTATTACTGGATCTTCTACAGAAAAAAGCCTCTATAAAAAAATTAATCCCAATTAATCAGAAGGAGGAGCAATTTTATACTCATTTTTAAGGAGGAAAAGACGCTGGCATGACAAGTTTATTGCGCTATCAATTTATCAATTATGTAAGAACCTATAAATATGTTCCACCCTTTTCAATTTTTATTTTATGTCTCGTTGTCAACTATACCTTTACCCCAAATCCAATATTGAACAGTTATTCGTTTACAGCTATTATTCTCTTTTTTCTAATGGGCTGGTTTACAGTAACACTATTTCACGCAGAAGATGAAGGACAAAAAGTAATAACTACACTTCACGCCAAAAGTCGCACACAATATAATTTAGGAAATTTTGTAATTTGTGTACTCATTGGTGTATTTTTAAGCTGTGTATCAGTGGTCTACCCTACTCTAATTGGTGCCTTTGGTGAAAAACCAAGATTTATACATCAATTTCTAGGATTCCTCTCTCATTTTAGTTTATCTGTACTAGCTAGCGCACTTTCAGCTATTTTTACGAGAGAACTAGTTAAAAACAAGCAAAATACTTGGTGGGGTGTACTTGCCATTTTAATTGTATCTGTCGTTATCGCTACTTTAAAAGAGACAATTCTACAAATCAAGGGACTCATTTGGCTACTTCCACCTGTCCGTCTTTCATTGGAAATGATGAGTTCAAAAGACTCTATACCGTCAATACCGACCATTTTTTATTGGCAATTTGCTTGGATTTTCATTTATTCGGCCATCGTTATCATATTGTTCTTCCTCCTTTCGAATCGAAAAAGGAGATAAAGTGAAATGATAATTTGTGGGAGCATTCTACATATAGTCGAAGTTTAAAGAAGCGATAAACAATACTAGTTCGATAATTTTTCGCAAATAGGAGAAATTCAAACTTGAAAGTAATACGTTCTTAGCACGTCCAAAAATCGTACGGTGATTGTTGGATTGTCGCTACTAAATTCTCCTTATCCATAAAGGGTGGTCCTTCATATTTAGATCGATCAAAGAGTTGAACAACAGTTGCGTGATCCAACTTTGAAACATTTATTCATAGGAGGAAGTGAAGCTATTGATTGATTACATGACTTTTGACGTGATGTGGATGGATGACATTATTGCACATGTTGAGTTAAAACCGGCTAATGGTGGCACACCATATGTCATTAATTATATTGAGGATTTTAATAAGCAATTTTCACCAACGATGAAGGGGCATATAACCTTAGAAGAATTGGAACGTTGGCTAAAGTGGCGAACCTTCCCCCGTACTCGAGTCAACGCAAGAGAGTTACTGGCTTCACTAGATATGCAAGCCTATAATCGCTGGGGCATCGTACGGAAAACACATGGTGTCATGGCAGATGATGAAATTTGGACTCGATTTAAAGGCGAAACCCTCACACATCGGGATGTCTGCTTACGCAAGGATCTATACTATCCTGAGGAACCAAACTTTATAGAATTTCAATAAGTTACTAAAATGACAAATCTCTTTAACATTTTTTAAGTAAACCCCTAAACAATTAAACGAGCCCTCAGACGTATCGAGTTGATGGGTGATTCCCATTTCTCGACTCGGCTGGGAGCTCTTTAAAAAACTAGGATAAACAGAGCGAAAATTTTTAGCGATAGAACAAACGATTTTAATAGAAAAGTGTATACCATCGCGGAAATCAATTAGTGTCATTCATCAAGCTGTTCCTTTAATTTATTTATCTCATCTAATGTTAATTCAGTAAATTCGGCAATGCTTTCTAGATCCATGTTTTTCTGTAACATTTTTAAGGCAATTTCTTGCTGCTTCTTTTTCTCTCCTTGCTCTATTCCTTGCTCTATCCCCTTAGCTACCCCTTCTTTCTCCGCAAAATATTTTGCATCTTCTAGCTTCGCTTCCTCATCTAATATATATTTTAAACGAGATTCATAGGCATAATATTCTTCTGGAGATTGACTTAATTCTTGCCAAATAGTTAAAGCATCTTTTATTCTTTTGTCATTCATAGCAAGTTCCTCCAATGCCAAATAAAATTCTTTATAGACTTTTTTCTTTCTTACATCAACCGCCCCTAGTAACAATAACCAGATCGCAAGTTCATTATCTAATGGGTTTAATTTATTAGTAAACCATTGCCTAATAAATTTATTCATTTCTATAAAGTGGATTTTTAAAACATCATCAATTCTAAATTTTCCATCATCTTCATAGAGATGATGGAATGAAGTATGATAAGCATCCGTTTGCTTAAACAAACTAAAATTACAAATATTAATAGTAATTGTTGGTTTTAATTTATGATAACCAAAACCTTTTTTAAGCTCTGAAGTGTAAATTTTTGACCAATAATATAGTGTTCGCTTAATCATATCATGTTGATTGCTTAATTGAATCTAAATATTTATCGCTATATTCTCCTGTGTTTTCACTAGAATATCTAAGCGTGATTGCTTATCCTCTTTATGTTCACCACTTAATTCTTGGCTCATAAAGGAAACTTCCTTAATAGCATTACGACCTGTACGGTTTAAAATTGCATTTAGAAGGAAAATCGTTAAATCTTTATTTTTTTCAATTCCGAATAATTGCTTAAAGGCGTAATCGACTTTGAGATCTACAAATTTTTCAAGTGGAATTCTACGCAATGTCTTTTCACTCATACCCATCACTCCAAATGATTTACCTTAATTATATCATTTGAAAGTAAAGTTAAAAGTCAATAATACTTTTATCACCCTTTTAGCTATATAAATATAGTTAATATTATTCAGCGCAATATTGTAAGGTAAAATATTTCTATCAAATTTCCGCTAATAAATTCGAAACATCCTCTTCAGAAAAAACAACAATATTATTTCTTCTTAACAATGCAGTAGTTACGCCTGCGCCAACTAATTTTGTGCCATCGAAATCCCCATTGTAAATCATTGCACTGCCACATGAAGGACTATACTCTTTTAATACGACCATAGTCGCACCTAGTTCGAGTGCTTTCTGTAATGTTGCATATGCGCCCTTTATATAAAGCTCCGTTACATCACGGCCAGACTTTTCCACCACTATCGCTTTCCCATCCAAAACATCTTCACCATCTCCGCCGATTATCTCCGCTGGCTCACGAGGGGTCGAAAAACCTCCCATAAGTTCAGGGCATACAGTTACGGCCTTATTTTCTAATACAAGTTTTTGAATTCTTTCATCTAAACTATCTGTTCCGTTATATCGAACCTTTAATCCTGTTAAGCAAGCACTTATTAAAATCATATATGCACCTCATTTTTTAGTCATGTCGTATATGTAAAACTTTAGCTCATTAAAAGAGTTTGTCAACCGCTCTTACAATGACTAAGTTTCTTCATTGACCCTACTCTTTTCTCTTTTCGTAATATCAATATTTTAAAACAGTTTTTTATGAAGAGGACCATTTCACTTGTTTGTGCTACTATTTTAGTATCTATATTTCTTGTATGAACTCATTCTATCTTTTAACAAGGAGGTACGAGGCTTGGTTGAATTTACAATTTGTTTTCTTAAGAAGGGTGACCAAATATTATTACTAAATAGAGATTTTCCAGAATGGATGGGGGCTTGGAACGGTGTAGGTGGAAAAATTGAAAGAAATGAAACACCACTGGCTGGTGCATTACGAGAAATTAAGGAAGAAACGGGCATTGCACTGCAAGATATTACATATAAAGGAAAAATAACGTGGACTGATGGAACGACCGACTATGGATGTATGTATGCTTTTATTGCTGAATTGCCAGAATCCTATCATTATGTCACACCGATTAAAGTTGCAGAAGGCATTTTAGATTGGAAAGATCTAGCATGGATTTTCCATCCTAAAAATGTAGGAATAGCAGATTTAACCTATTACTTACCGAAAATGTTGGATGAAACAACCAACTATGAATATATATTTACATATAAAGATAATACATTGATTGACGTTACTACTACCCCATTAGCACAAACATTTAGATGACACAAAAACTCGTAAACGCGGCAGAGGCGTTTACGAGGCATTAATTATTTTCTTGCCTGTGCAAATCTCATTTTGCACAGCGACACTTGCATACTACATCCACGGAACAACAAAAACCGCTTTGGCTAGCATCTATCATTTTTGAACTATAGTAAAAAACGTACAGGTTCCTCTAAATAGTCTGCCACACTACGCATAAATGCATTTACTGGCTCGCCATCAATAACACGATGATCAAATGTGCAAGACAGTGTCATTGTATGGCCAATTTGTATTGTATCTTCTACTACGATTGGCTCTTTCACAATTTTATGAGTGCCCAGGATTGCTACTTCAGGATAGTTCGTAATTGGCGTCGCAAATGTTGCCCCGTCCTTTCCTGTACTAGAAATTGTAAAAGTACTACCTGTTAAATCTTCTACCGTTGCTTTTTTAGAAAGAACCTTTGTCAATAAGCTATCTAGCTCTTCTGCAATTTCAAAAATACTTTTTTTATTTGCATGCTTGATCACTGGCACAAGTAGACCGTCTGAAGTTGCAACTGCAACACCAATATGAATATAAGGGAAAATCACCAGTGCTTTTTGATCTTCATCTACCTTGGCATTAAACTGCTCATGTTCCTGTAAAGCTGTCGCAACTGCCTTGATAAAAAAAGGCAAGTAAGTTATTTTTTTGTCCTTCATTTCCGGCAGCTGTTGAGTACTTTTCCTAAAAGCCACTAATTTCGTTACATTTATTTTTTCCATTCCTGTGCATAATACTGCTTTAGAAACGGCTTTTTGCATATTTTCAAAGATTGCTTTGCGCAAGCCGCGAATAGGGATGATTTTATTTTCAATCACTTCATTTTCAATACGTTTTGACTTATTATGCACTAGTGCTATCGTAGACGATGATTGTTTAGCATATCTATTTAAATCACCTCGCAACACCCGTCCGTTTGGTCCACTGCCCTGTACTTCTTCAATATTAATGCCCATGGTGCGCGCTGCTTTTCTAACTGAAGGCGCTGCCATCACCCTTCCTAATACTGAAAATTCAATCTTCTCTTTCAGCAAAGTCTCCTCTTTTTTCTCTCCAAGTGGCTGAGTTCGCTGGGGTGGTGACGAATCTGAGGTTTTACTAAATTGACAAAGCAGACTACCTACCGTAATGGTATTCCCCTCCTCGCCGCCAAGCTTCTCAATCACCCCTGTAATTGGCGCTGTAATTTCTACAACAGCTTTATCAGTTTGAACCTCTACTAACGGCTCATTAATTTCTACTTTTTGCCCTTGCTTTACAAACCAGCCAACAATTTCTGCTTCATGTAAACCTTCCCCTATATCAGGGAGTAAAAAATCATACATTACTATCCCTCCCTATTCTTTCATGACATTTTGTACTGCACTTACAACGCGCGCTACGGTTGGCATCCATTCTGCCTCAATGCTCGATACTGGGAAAGGTGTATCATAGCCTGTGACACGTAAAATCGGTGCATGCATAGCATACATACAGTTTTCGGCAATAACTGCTGCGATCTCCGCCCCTACACCGCCTGTTTTTGCCGCTTCATGAACAACGACTAGTCTGCCAGTTTTATCTACCGACTGAATGATCGTTTCATAGTCAATCGGTGCAATTGTACGTAAATCAATAATTTCCACAGACACACCCTGCTCTTGTAATTGCGCTACTGCCTGTTTAACCGTTACGACACACGGACCATATGTAACGATAGTCACATGCTCCCCTTCTTGAACAATTGCCGCCTTACCAATAGGCAATTCATAGTATTCTTCTTGTACTTCCTCTTTTATCGTTCGATATAGCTTCAATGGCTCTAAGAACAATACTGGGTCTGGATCTTTAATCGCCGCTGCGAGTAACCCTTTAGCATCGGAAGGCGTACTTGGCATAACCACTTTTAAACCTGGTGAGTGTAAAAACAATGCTTCTAAACTATCTGAATGTAATTCAGGTGCATGAATGCCTCCTCCATACGGTGCTCTAACAACTAGCGGCACGGTAACTGTACTTTCCGTTCGAGAACGAAGGCGTGCAGCTTGCCCTACCATTTGATCCATCGCCTCATAAATAAACCCTAAAAACTGTATTTCTGCTATAGGTTTAAGTCCTCTAGTAGCTAAACCTACCGCAGCTCCGATAATTGCAGACTCAGCAATCGGTGTATCAACTACACGCCTTTCTCCAAAACGATCTAAGAGCCCGTCCGTCACACGGAAAACCCCACCATTCTTTCCGATATCCTCACCGAGACAGAGGATTGTTTCATCATTTTCCATTGCTTGAATTAAGCATGTATTGATTGCCTGTACGATTGTCATCTCCATTATTACACCCCTCCTCTTTGTTGCATTTGTCTTACTAAGTTTTGAGGCATTGTTTCATACGTTGCTCTTAGTACTTTTGGGATGGTTGTCTTTTCGATTGTAAGTGCCTTTTCATAGGCTTTTAAAACGATTTCTTCACATTCTTTTAACAGCTCCTCCTCTTGCCTCTCATCCCATAGCCCAGTAGAAACAATAAATTTTTTCATTCTTTCTATAGGGTCATTTGTCAGCCATTGCTCAACTTCAGCTTGGTCTCTATATTTCGTTGGATCGTCTGCAGTTGTATGAGGTCCTTGGCGAAATGTAACAGCTTCAATCAGCACAGGCTCTCCATTTTTAGCTTTTTCTATAGCAAGCTTCGTTGCCTCATAAACTGCTAATACGTCATTGCCGTCTACTCTAATTCCTGTAATCCCATAAGCCAAAGCCTTTTGTGCGATTGTTTGGCTAGCGGTTTGTTTATGAATTGGATTACTAATTGCCCATTGATTGTTTTGAATAAAGAAAACCACTGGTAATTTATATACACCTGCAAAATTTAATGCTTCATGGAAATCGCCCTCAGAGGTACCTCCATCACCCATATAAGCAACCGAAACACTATCTTCCCCTTTATATTGACTAGCCCATGCCCCACCTACTGCATGTAAAAATTGCGCTCCAATAACGATTTGAATAGGAAAAATTGATAAATCAGTTAAATGCTGCCCAGCCACCTTACCCATTGTGTAACAAAAGAACTTATCCATAGGCATCCCGTGAACAAATGAAGCCGCAATATCTCGGTAACTAGGATAAATCCAATCATTCGAAGTCAATGCGTAAGCGCTTCCAACCTGTGCTGCTTCTTGCCCTCTAATTGGTGGATATGTTTTTATTTTACCTTGGCGCTGAAATTTCAATGCAATCCCATCAAAGATTCTTCCTTGTACCATATGTTTGTACATTTCGATACATTGCTCATCTGTGGCAGTTCTTTTAAAGAAAGTTTCCGAAAGCGAACAATCTTCCTCCAAAACTGACGCGGTGTCAATTTTTAAACATGACTGAGTTAACCACATTTCAATTTCTCCCTCTAAACATGACTGGTTTAACCACATTTCAATTCCTCCCTTTATAACGTTATTTCTATTATAAATAAGAAACCGAAGCCGCGTCATTAGCTAATTTTGTTTTTATTTAGCTTTTTTTCACTTTAAGCAGAATTATTTAAACAAACCGAAAGTGTACATTGTTGTCATATCACGTGCAATTTCCTCAATCGGAATGTCTGTTTTGTCCAAAATAATTTTCCATAAATACCGCTCTCCAATGTAATACAATGAACCCGCAATAACCTCCGCATGATAATTTTCATTACGAATAAGCCCCAGCTGTCGAACAATTTCTACGTTGGTAGACACCCTTTTAATAAATTGATCCGTGATTGATTCCCATTTCTCCTCAATTAACGGGGACATCCCCTTTGCCTCATGAATCAATCTAAATATTTCCTTGTTTTCAACTGCCAAGGATAAGTAATTATATGTATTTTTATACGTAAATTTAAAAGCCTCTTGCTTATTTTTAGGCGTATAATTTAGTTCTACAATTTTATAGAATGGGCCCATGACATCCTCAACTAAAGTTGCCAAAACTTCCTCTTTTCCTAAGTTAAAATGAGAATAAATCGTCCCGTAACCTAGTCCTGCTTCCTTGGCAATTAACTTGATCGTCGTTTCCTTATATCCATTTGCTAAAAAAACGTTTTTTGCCGCTACTAATATTTGTGCTCTTGTTCGCTCACGCTTATCCACCAAATATAACCCTCCAAATTTTGTCAATTTCTTTTATAGTCCACTTTTACGTTTAAGAGGCTTTAAATCAGACCGATCAGGTAATCGTGGATGAAATACTGTACTTCGATATATGCGTACAATTCGTTGCTGTTCTTATTATACTATTCACTCATTGCTGTATAGAATCGAAGCATGCCATCTATAAGTAAAAATACAAGCCAGAAATCCCCGATCGAATTTCTGGCTTTTCTAGTTTAAGAACTAGATTGAGTTTTGATGGACAATACATTGTCTACAGTGGCCTGTCGTTTAACAGTAATCCATCTTCCACATAACATAATAATCAATGCAAAAAATACAATGACTCCTGCAAAGACAAGCGCTGCTTTATAGCTACTAAAAACTGCTACAAGCTGTCCCGCGATGATCGGTCCGATAATTTGTCCAAAAGCATAAAATGTTGTTAATAATGATACGACTGGACCACTTTGCGTCGGGAATAGCTGACGTGCATAAGAGGTCGTTAACGTCACAATGCCTACAAATGTTAAGCCGAATAAAAATGACGATAATAATACACTCCATACTGTTTGTGAGAATACTGGTAACAATATACCTAATACTTGCAATACATAGGCGACAACTAAAATTTTGATGGCAGAGAATTTTTCTAATAAAACAGTCCAAACAGGTGCTGACGGGATAGCCGCTACCCCAACAATGACCCAGCTATACGAAGAGTATGCTTGTAGTGAAGGAATATTGTGAATGATATCCACTAAAAATGTACCCGTGATAATATAGCCTAATCCTTCAAAGCCATAGGCGACGATCAACCATGGCATAAAGCCCTTTGTCATTTTTGCATCAGCGGATTTTACGGTTTTCACACTATCTTGTACATGCAGATCTCTCCAAAGTATAAATGTTGTCACTAAAAAAACTGCAGATAAAACCCCTAAACCGATCCATGTACCTTGCCAAGCAAAACGTGCTTCAATAGCAGGGACTAATAAACCTGAAATAGCAATTCCTAATCCGATACCACCAAATAAATAGCCTGACCATCGTGTAAGTGAATGCTTTGCTAAATAATCCATAACTATACTACATGTTAATACAAAAATAAGCCCCCCTGTAATGCCTGCAATCAGACGAAGCACAAGCCATACACTATATATTTCAATGATTCCCATAAGAACAACAGAAAGGACATTTAAGACAACACTTAACAATAAAAAGTTCTTCTTTTGGCGATTGATAAACCCTGCCCACAAAGCGCCAATGAAATAGCCAATATAATTACTCGATGCTAAAAATCCTGCAACCTCAAACGAAAACCCGACATCCTGACGCATAAATGGCAAAATTGGTGTGAATGCAAACCGGCTAATCCCCATAGCCACTACAAGTAATAGCACCCCACCAAATAAAATTCCGATGTGCTGTCGATTCATCATGTCCCCCACCCCCTAAAACTTTTTGTAATTAAAAGGATACAGAGTGAAAATTAATAAATCTAATATATAATTTATATAAAAGAATAAAAATTTTTTATAAGAGGTGGGATACATAATGAATTTACATGCTCTTAGATTATTCACAAAAGTAGCTGAGCTCAAAAGTGTTTCTAAGGCAGCGCAAGCTCTAATGATTAGTCAACCTGCCGTTACTATTCAAATTAGAAATTTGGAAAAAGAACTAGGCTTAACGCTGTTAGAATCAAAAGGTCGAGGAATTACCTTAACACAAAATGGGGAATTTTTATTTAAACAGGCTCAGCGACTATTTGATTTAGAATTGGATATTGAAAACAAACTAGAGCAATTAAAAAACACAGGTAATGAAGAATTACAAATTGCTTCTACCCATGTCCCATCCCATTTTTTATTACCAAAATGGCTTGCAAAATATAAACAAGCCTATCCGACAACGCATATCCATATAAAAACGGCTAACTCCCAGCAGGTTATTGAAGAATTGCTTCACTATAAGGTTGATATGGCTTTTATCGTAAAAGAAGATGGGCATCATCCAGATATTAATTATCAATTTCTCATGAATCTTGATTATTGGTTTATCGTCCCATTTGGTCATCCGCTAGCAGAACAGAAAGTGACATTAGCGGAATTAATGCAGCAGCCATTTGTTTCACGTGAAGATGGTAGTTCTACGAAAGAATATTTAAATGCCTTATGTAAAGTTCATAAAATCCCACCACCAAGAGTAGGGCTTCAATTGGACGGAATCAATGAATCCATTTACGCCATTGCAGCTGGGTATGGGACGATGCTAGCTCCATCCATAGCGGCTTCTAGCTTTATTCAACGCCAGCAAGTAGCGCGAGTTTTTATAAAAGACATCGATATCCAACGTCCTATTTATCTTTGCACAAGGAAAAATGAACAAAATACCTCTTCAACCTTTATTACTTTTAGTAACATCATTAATAATTCCATTTCATAACAATCACTTTTCAAAAGTTTGAACTACACAAAATTTGTGTAATAACGAATTGATGTGTAGTTTTTTATATTTGAAATTTGTCATCTACTCTATTCCATTATCCCATCACCTACAGCTATAGTAGCCATCCTATTAAATAAAATATTACCTAGTGTGAAATAGCTTTTAAACGCAATGCACAATACTCCCGTTAGGAGGTTGTGCATTTTCTTATCTGAAAAATTTTCTGAAATTTCTGTCCTAGTCTCTTTTGTTTTGTTATACTAGAGTAAAAAAGTAGGGATTAAAATGATATACGACGTGATTGTAATTGGTGCAGGGTCGATGGGGATGGCTGCAGGCTATAATTTAACGAAAGCAGGCAAAAATGTCTTGATGCTTGATGCCTTTAATCCACCTCACGATGAAGGTAGTCATCATGGTGAGACAAGAATTATTCGCTTTGCATATGGTGAAGGAGCAAGCTATGTACCTTTCGTCAAAAGGGCAGGTGAATTATGGAGAGAGCTTGAAGCGTTAACAGGTGAAGCATTATTTTTACAAACAGGTGTAATAAATGTCGGTGAAGAGACCCATCCTTTTATTCAAAATGTGAAAACAAGTGCTAGGCTCTATGATTTAGCATTAGAGCAGTATTCTGCGGCTGAGGCAATGAAGAAATGGCCTGGATTATCCTTACCCGAAAACTTCGTTGTTTGCTTTGAGCCTACTGCTGGTGTCCTTCGTGTTGAAGCCTGCATTAACGCTTATAAAAAATTAGCCCTTGAGGCAGGAGCAACCTTACATACAAATGAAAAAGTGCAGAACATCAAAGCTGGTGACATTGTACGTGTTCAAACAGCAAATAATATATACGAGGCTAAACATTTAATTGTGACAGCTGGTGCTTGGGCAACTGAGTTACTACAAACAATGGACACCGCCATCCCTGTAACACCGACCCGAAAAACATTTGCATGGTTTGAGGCGGATGAGCAGCTTTATCGTGATGATATTTTCCCGGCCTATTGTTTTGAATTTGCTGATTCTATGTACTATGGTTTTCCTAGTATTGATGGAGCAGGCTTAAAGCTTGGCAGACATGATGGCGGTGAGGTTATCTATCCAAATGATCCGCTACGCCCATTCGACGAACAGGATACAATAGACTTACAAAACTTTATCAATCGTTTTATGCCTCAGCATGATGCATTGAAATTCGGAAAAACATGCAAATATTCAATGACACCAGATGAAGATTTCATAATTGATTTTTTACCTGAGCATCGAAATATTGTCATTGCAGCGGGCTTCTCAGGACATGGTTTTAAATTTAGTAGTGCTGTTGGTGAAGTACTAGCGGATTTAACGCTTAACGGAAAAAGTAAGCAGGATTTATCACGCTTTAAACTTAGTCGATTTAATACAAACTGATGCTCTTACTTCTGTGTTAGATTACTAGTTAAAGTTGTTAATTTTGATAAATAAAAGAGCTTTGCTACAATTTAGTGTGCAGTAAGGCTCTTTTATGTTTTTAAAGGCATTTTGCATTCAAAAACCTTCAATAAAGTTGTTTAATTCTTATTGGACTAAAGTCTCCATTCGCATTAACTAGCGCTAGAGTAAAAGTATCTTCAACAAAAGTTCCCGATTATTGAAAACTAATTAGACTTCAACAATTTTTGGTATTTCTCCCCGTGTATCCAGATAAAAATCTTCTTCATTATATTAGCTCTGTGTGGTCGACGGTTATGTAAGTATTGCTATAAAGAAGCATATTAATATTTTTTATATTCCACAATTTCCTAAATTCATTAATAGGAACTTTTCGATTATAGCTATTGTTATTATCATTACAATTCACCAGATGCCTTAATGATTCTGAAAGGTAGAAATACTCCTTGTCATATCCTACGACAGGGACAAAATGCAAATTATTACGATCCTTATGTACTTTAACAAAAACAATTACGGGAGTTCCTTTACTAACCTCGTACTTTAATGTATTTATATTTCCTTTATAATAGTTTGTTTTAAATCCCTTTTTTCTTAACACTGTAAGGATTCCCTTTGGATATACATTACCTGACCTCATTTTACTAGGGAAATTAATATATAACTCTTCACCATCAGCCTCCATTCCAAAATGACGCAACACATATGCTGTTGAAAATGCTGCACATTCCCTTTTGCTTTGTATATCTATCCTATTATTTCGTTTAATTAGATAATTAGCCGGATAATCTCTTTTTCGTAAAACAGGTATGGGTAATGTCATTAAATATGCATTAATGATAGTTGATATAATAATCCATAAAATAGCTGTTCTAACTATAAACATACTACTTCCTCCATTGCTTTGCGTCCATATCGCAAAAATTTTCTAAGTCCTTCTCTCACTAACTTGCTCAGTTAGCCATCCATGAAAAGCAAAATTCATCTCTTCACCACAAAAAATGGAAGATTATTAGTAAAATGACATTATCTCTTTTTAGTTCTTTGCTTTCTTGCGGATATTCTTCTTTTTAAAGAATCAATCAACTTGTCTCTCGAACTCTCGCTAAACGTCTGTTTTTTCGTGATAACCTTTAGCTTTTGATTTTGCGTTTTTTCGCTTCATCGATTGGCTGTATATGCTCTTCTTAAGATAGGAGGGTTTATAGGGCAACAAGGAGAGTTAACTCCTTTAAAATGTCTAAAACAGCCTGTTTCTTCATTTTCTTTGTTTTTACGTGCCGTCCTCGCACGCATCTATCCTACATCCTCTTCTAACGATTAAAATATATGTTCTGAAATTTCTGCTCTTAACTTATCATATTTTACCTATTTTTCCCATACGTATGACAAAAAAAAGATAGTAGTGGTAATCTACCTTTACTATCTTTACTCCTAATATTTATATGTCTTTAACATAAAGGTGTCTGCTTCGTACACTTATCATTTCATTATCTTTTTTACGAAATAGACGAAGACATCCAACAAAATACCGTATAATAACCCAAGCCCAATGCGCACGATATAGTGAAAGAACATAAAATCATTAACAACCATATACTCTCGTACTGGGTCGTTATGGAGCAACCACATATAGACAAAATCGATCGTGAAAAGCGACATTAAAAGTTCCTTATCATCTTGACCTATCCAATGTAAGATGCAAAGACCAATCATAATGATAACAATCCACGTAGTGAAATTATTAAATGGCGCTGGAGCATAGCGTCTTCCTGCTAAAATCATCGTAATTGGAAATACAATAATAGCAAGTATACCGAGTACTCCTAATTGATACAGATCAAATAGATTGATGCCAATTACCGCCACTATAAACGCCACAATACATACCATCATTATTTTGACATGCAAAGAACGTAAAAATGTCATTTCATTCCCTCCCGAAGCATAACTCAATCAAGTATGCTTTTTTCGATACCCTTCAAATTTGCCTACGTAACCAAAATAACATCATCAGTGTAATTTTACACTAATGATGTTATAATCCAATCCGTATTCGTTATCCATGCCGATCGTTTTAAATAAGATATGCCTGCTAATTATTTTTGGTTGGGCAGTAGCCATCATCATTAGTTATTTCCCCTCTTGCATCCTTCGAGTTTATTAAACATTAACCCTTTAACTTTTAATTTTTAAGTTATGTAGTAGTATTTTTCATCATATACGCATTACTTAATATTAAAAATTGATATACCCCCAATTCCCAGAGAGAGTAGTGTGAACTACTCTCTATTTTATCATTAAAGTTAGTTGATACTTACCCCAATACGCTAGAACGTTATGTCTATCACCAATATGCTAAAGAACGTTTTTTCATTGCTTCTCGGTATTGCTCTGTGGAAATTGGCAATGCTGTATTTGTTTGATAATCCATAATGACACCATATTTACGAACAACGTCCATTTGATTAATTTCACCTTTGTTATACATCTGCCCAACCTCTATTGGATCTGTTTCCAGCCATCTATGACGATTTTTTCGTATATAATCGCGTTCTTTTAATGTTGCAGTCATATCAATTTCGAAGGCATCTATATCACGGTCAATTTCATGGATGACTACACCATAATCAAGTTTTGCGCGCTCAAGCGAAACATATTCATCTATTACGTCCTCTAAAACAGCGTTTACATCTCGTGTTAATGGGTCACCTAAACCACCGCCTCCTGCTGAGGGACGTGTAAAGGAATCTCCATTCTTTAACTCGACATTGGAGAAAATCGTGCCTAAAAATTCTTCATCCTCTTTGTTTGGATTTAAAATGGCCCCCTGCGCGATAGAGGGTAGGCCGCCCATAATCCCCCATGTAATGGAGCGAGAGCGATCACAACAATAGGACATCACTGTTTGGTTTACATCCGTTAAAACGCCTCCCTTTTCTACACCACAGCCACCACGGTATTTACCTGGACCAGCTGAATTGATTATTATTTTATGCTTCGTTGTAACAACCGGAGACAAACGCTCTTGCCCCTCGCATGGTTGAACACTCAAACCTACCCCGAAAACCGGCGAAGTAGTATTTGCACCATCACGGTCAATACGTCCACCATGGCCACCAGCCATCCAGTCATACCACATAAAATATTCACTGCTATCTCTTCGCTGATCATACCCACCTATTAATAAATACTCTAAATTAAATGAACATGCGATAGCGCGTTCAGGCATAATATTCGACCATAATTCGAAGCAGGCATTCATAATTTTTTCAAACGCACCTGAACAATAGCCAGAAACAGCTACTGGGCTAGGTGCGTTAACGACTGAGTTTTCGGGTAGGAATATTTTCACAACACGATAAAATCCTGAATTCAGTGGAATCTCTGGGAAAAATGTTTTGGTCCCTGCATAAGTACCAGAGAGTGCTGAGCCAAAGCCTGCATTTAAAAAACAGCTAATATAAGGATGTGAATCGCTTAAATCATAAGCTATTTCATTCTCCGTAATGGTCATTTTCACACGAATTGGAATGAGACCATCTCCTAATTGCGGATCCATATCAATATAGTCCACCGTTTCCCACTGTCCTTTTGGTAAAGCTTTAATTTTTGCTCGCATTAATCGCTCTACATAATTTTGAACTTCTTCAAAGGCTACTAGCACCGTGTGAATACCATACTTTTCAATCATTTCTTGGAGCTGCTTCTCTCCAACTTTTGCCGCTTCCACTTGAGACCTTAAATCTCCTAAACGTTCTTCCGGAATGCGCATATTCATGACAATAATCTTCACAACATCTGTTAAATATTGACCTTTACTATAAATACGGACAGGTGGGATACGTAGCCCTTCTCCGTAATGTTCCTTTGCTGTAATATCAAAGGAACCTGGGTTAGAACCACCAACATCTGCCCAGTGTCCATTTGTTTGCATAAGTGCAATCAGTTTATCATTATGGAACACTGGTAAAATTACACGCACATCACTGAAATGTGTTCCACCACGATAAGGATCATTTACTAAAAATACATCACCTGGATGAATATCATCGGCGAAATCCTCTAAAACAGCTTTTGCAGTTAAATGTAATGTCCCTACATGTACGGAAATATCTTGTGTTCCCTGCATAACGGTATTCCCCTGTGCATCGCATAATGCACAACTAAAGTCTCGATTATAAATGACAAACGAGTAACATGTACGTAACATTTGTTCAGCCATTTGATCGACTAAATTCACAAAGCCGTTTTTTAACACTTCAAATGTTACTGGGTCTAGATTTTGGACCTTATGATGTGCCACCATTTTCGTTGTACTCATAGCCAATTCCTCCTTATCGCGTATTAGTTCACCGTAATAATAATATTTTTATAGGCATCTACTTCCGCAGTAAACCCTGGTGGAATAACAGTTGTCGTATCTAGCTGATCGATAATGGCCGGACCAGCAAATTGTGTATAAACGGGTATTTTATCGCGATTATATACGTTTGTTTCAGTAAATTTACCCTCAAAATAAACAGGACGTGTTTCTTTAAAAGCAGCTTCCAACGAGCCTTCAGGAACATATTGTGGAAAATTAGGCTTTGGTACTGTTCCTATAGCCGTTACACGTAAGCCAAATATTTCTACAGCTTGCTCCATATCCGAAAATGCAAATTCTCGTTCATGTTCTTGATGGAACGCTTCCAAAATAGCATCTAGGGAAGTGATTTGATCGGATACGAGAACAGCTAGAGATCTCCATTGTCCTTTATAACGAAGATCTATATAATTCGTTAATGACATTGTGTTTTCTGCTATTCCTTCCTCTTCTAATAATTCTCTTGCCTCTTCTCGCAATTCACTAAATTGATTTGTCAGTTCCTCTACACTTACTTCATCTAGTTTTTTGACATATGTTTTAGAAATATCATGGCGTACATCTACAAGGAGGCACCCCATTGCCGCTGCTACACCTGGATGCGGTGGAATAATGACTTTTGGAATGTTTAAATCTTTTGCCAAATAGGCACCGTGTAATGGACCTGCACCACCAAAAGCTACAAGCGCAAAATCACGGGGATCATATCCTCTCCGTACTGATATTAAGCGAACTGCATCACCCATATTGGCATTTGCAACTTCAATAATGGCACTTGCCGCTTCTTCAACCGTTTGATCGAATGCATTCGCAATCTTTTCCACAGCCTCTCTAGCTGCCTCTTTATTTAACTGCATAGTGCCATCTAACAAATCGACACCAAGACGTCCTAACACTAAATTTGCATCTGAGTTAGTGGGCTCAATGCCTCCTAGGCCATAGCAAGCAGGACCTGGTACTGCCCCTGCACTTTGTGGTCCATTTCGTAAAGAACCGCCTTCATCTTTCCAGGCGAGACTACCCCCACCGGCTCCTATTGTTACTATTTCAATGCTCGGGAAACCGATTGGGTAGCCATATTCAATCGACCAATCCTTTGTAATTCGTATATCTCCCTTATACATCAGTGAAATATCGGTACTTGTACCACCCATATCTAAGCCGATTGCATTGTCAAATCCACATAACTTCGCGATATGCTTACTGGCAATTGCCCCAGCAGCTATCCCAGAACTTGCTAATCTAGCAGCATAGCGGGGCACTGTACTTGAAGTCATAACACCGCCACCAGAATGTAAAACTAATATTTCATCGTCATAGCCCTTTTTCTGCATTTCAGTGCTTAACTTACTAATGTAATTACTCATAATAGGTCCAAGAACAGCATTGATAATAGTTGTACTCATACGCTCATGCTCAAAAATTTCTGGAAGCACCTCGCTGGAAATACAAACATAGACATCCGGTAATTCCTCTTTTAAAATTCCTTTGACTTTCGCCTCATTTTCCCCGTTCACATAGGCATTGATGAAACAGACAGCAATGGATTCTGTTCCTCGGCGTTTTAATTTTTTTGCTAATAAACGAACTTCCTCTTCATCAATGGCTTGAAGAATATTTCCTTCATAATCTATTCGTTCTGTCACTTCAAACCGATCACGCCGTTGAATATAAGGCTTCGCAGTATCTTTGTACGTATCCCAAATATCTTCTTTCGTCCCGCGGCGGATTTCGATGACATCTCTAAAGCCCTTTGTCGTAATAAGTGCTGTTTTTGGTAGCTTGCGTTCAATTAACGCATTTGTTCCAACTGTTGTACCATGAGAAAAAATTTTAATATCCTTCCCATTTAGTTCTGCTTTTGCTACTCCATTAAGTATTCCTTGTTCCGGGTTTGAAGGTGTTGACGACGTTTTTGTGACAAATACTTCTCCCGTCTCTTCATTAAAAACAAATACATCCGTAAACGTTCCACCGACATCAATTGCTAAACGACTTTGTGCCATTGCTCTACCTTCTTTCGTTTATAAATTTAAAAAAGGCTGACACGCCTTTGCGGTTGTTCACATCGCGTTACTTTGCTTTCACCAAAACATATTTTTGAGGATAAAGTTAATGCCTCAAGAGGATGCCCAAGATTTTTTTAATGATATCGCGTTCAATTCAAGAAAAATCTGGGTCATTACACCGAGGCATATGTGACAACTATTTTTTTGTTTGCAATCCTAAATTTTTTTCAACATTAACTTTTTACTCACTTTTTGTGCCAATCGTGATTGTTTTATACGTTGTAAAGAACTCTTTCGCTGCCTGCCCCTGCTCACGAGCACCAGTACTAGAGTTTTTCATTCCTCCAAACGGCGCTTGTGGCTCAGCTCCACCCGTTTCATCGTTAACCTGTACAAGTCCAACCTCACTACGGTTAATAAAATCAAATGCTTTCGGAATGTTATTTGTATAAATAGAAGCACTCAATCCAAAATTAGAATCATTCGATAATCGAATCGCTTCTTCATAATCTTTTACTTTGATGACAGCTAAAACTGGTCCAAAAATCTCTTCATGGGCAATCGACATCTCGTGGGTTACATTTGTAAAGATGGTTGGATCAATATAGTATCCTTCTGCCATACCTTTTGTAGGGCCTCCGCCAAACACTAACTCTGCTCCCTCAGCTTTTGCTTTCTCGATGGCGGATAATATAGAATCATATTGTCCTTTAGATGACACAGGCCCCATCGTGGTACCAACTTTAATTTTTTTAGCTTCTTCAATGAACTGCTCTACAACCTTGTCATAAACCGCTTCCTCAATATAAACGCGACTAGTTGCTGTACAACGCTGTCCAGTCTGTTTCATCGCACCTTCAATCGTTAATTTTGCAGCTTGCTTAATATTGGCATCAGCTAAAATAATTGCTGCATTTTTCCCGCCAAGTTCAAGCTGAATTTTTTTATTAGTCGATCCAGCAGTATCTAAAATACTTTGCCCCACACTATTTGAACCTGTAAATGTAATCGCTTTTACTTCAGATGCCTCCAATAATACTTGCCCAACCTTTGAACCACGGCCTTGCACGATATTTAACACGTTTTTTGGTAAACCTGCTTGTTGAAATAATTCTCCTATTAATTCACCAGTTAAAGCGCTTTCAATAGAAGGCTTCCAAACAACCGTATTGCCGTACACTAATGCCGGTGCAATTTTCCATAGAGGAATAGCGACAGGGAAATTCCAAGGCGTTATGGCAGCAACGACACCAAGTGGTACTCGCATTGTGTACAATAATTTCGCTTCATTGGCAGAAGGTAACACTTCCCCTGTTGCCCGCATCCCTTCCTGTGCAAAATAACGTAAAATGGAAGCGCCACGCTTCACTTCACCAAGCATTTCATGTTTCGTTTTACCCATTTCACTCGAAGCTATTTCAGCTACTCTATTAATATTTTTCTCAAGTAAGTCTGCTGTCACGCGTAAAATTTCTCCACGCGCAACAGAAGACGTATTTTTCCAACCTTCAAATGCTTCCTGAGCTGCAATGACTACATCTTTCGTTTCATCTATTGTCAAAAGTTCAACTTGGCCTATACATTGAGATGGTTTCGCTGGATTAAACTGTTTTCGTATTTCCCTAACGATAGTTGTCATAAAACCCCTCCTTAAAATAATGATCGCTTCATTGACTTAATCTTTTTCAACAATTGTTTTACGTATATGCTCAAATGTCTCGTCTAAAATACGTAACATTTCATCAAGCTCTACTTTTGATAGAATGAGAGGTGGAGAAAAGACAACTGTATCTTGATCATACGTAACTGTTCGTAAAATCAATCCTCGTTTCATCGTTTCTTGTACAAAAATGGGACTAAGAGGAGACTCAAACAATTCACCCGTCTCACGGCTCTTTACTAATTCAATGGCTCCAAGTAATCCAAGCGTTCGCACGCGTCCGATAAAGCTATATTTTTCTTGCAGTGCTCGGAATCCTTTTAACATGGCATCGCCCATGTTTGCAGCATTTTCAACGAGATTTTCGCGCTCAAGAATTTCTATATTTTTTAATCCAACTTGACAAGCGAGTGCATGGCCGCTGTAAGTATATCCGTGCATTAATGTTCCTTTAGAAAGCTCACATAAATCTTGATGAATTGTTTCGGATATTGCCACACCACCAAGTTGAACATAACCACTCGATACTCCTTTAGCGAATGACATCATATCTGGCACTACCCCGTAATGTTCCATACCGAAAAATTTCCCTGTACGACCAAACCCGGTAATAACTTCATCTGCAATGAATAAAATACCGTACTCATCACAAATTTTTCGCACTTCTTTAAAATAATCTTTTTGTGGAATATTAACCCCACCTGCACCTTGTACTGGTTCAGAAATAAATGCTGCCACAGTCTCAGGGCCTAACGCTTCAATCGTTTCACGTAAATTACGTACGGACTCGCTATATACATAGTGGAAATCAGGTGCGTGCGAATTCGTAAAGTCACGAAATGCCTGTAAGCCTGTCGCATTTGTAGCACCCATTGCGACACCATGGTATGAATGGGTACGTGAAATAATTTTTTGACGCTCTGGCTGTCCCTTTAGTAACCAGTAATGACGTGCTAATTTAATCGCTGTATCGTTCGACTCTGAGCCGCCAGAAGTGAAAAATACAGTGTTTAAGTCTCCAGGAGTTAAAGAAGCAATTTTCGTCGCTAACCGAATAGCCGGTTCATTGCTAAAAGAAGCGAAGCAGGAACTAAATGCTAATGTAGATATTTGCTCCTTCGCCACTTCGGCAATCTCTTTACGACCATGCCCAATATTTACATTCCATAAAGAAGACATCCCATCAATGAAGATATTTCCTTCTATATCTTTTAAATAAATGCCATTGCCCTCTGTAAAAATGACTGCTGGCCCTTGTGTTTGTTGTTGCTCAATCGACGTTGTTGGGTGTAGAAAATGTTTTTGATCTAACGTTTTTAACTCTTCTTTTAGTTGAATTGTCATAAATGCCAACCTCTTTTCGTTTAAAATTTCATACACAATTTTAATAGCAATTCTCATGCCAACTGAAAAAAAATTCCTTAAGGCATTGTAATTTTTTTGACTCATTTCTAAAAGAAAAGGAATTGATTTTTATATAAGTCGATTGGAGTGAAATTTGGGCGACTCCTTGGGGATCAGCAATGGAGGAACGCGAGTGAAGCCGCTCATCGGACGCCCCCAGGAAGCTTTGCTCTGTGCGAAAGCGTAGTGTAACGTAGCGACAGCAACAACAAAGCGCCCAATCAGAACGGAAATCAACCCCACGCCATGAAAAAGCAGCATTTTTTTCTATTAGTTACTTCACAACAAATACAACAAATGAAAAAGAGGCGTTTTCTGTTATGAAAATGCCCCTTTTCAATCTATTAAAATATTAATGATGCCTTTCATCATTTTCTTTATATGAATCAGTGCGTATTGCAATATTACAGTTTTTTTGCATGAATGAAATTTTGATGCAAAAATACATCACTAATCTTCATATGAAATTTGTTTCGTTAATTGGAACTTTTGTATTTTACGTACTAATGTTGACTGATCACATCCAAGTGATTTAGCAGCTTGCCTAATACTTGGATAGTTAGATAGAGCTTCTTTAATAATCTGCTTTTCAAACCCAGCTACTTGCTCCTTTAAAGTACCACTAAACCTCGGAGTTACAACCTGTTCCTGAATGCTTTGTATTTCTAGTGGATTTTCTAAATCACGTGTAATAGGTAGGTTACTATCTAGCTCTTGTTGCACAATAAACGCGGTTATTTCTGGCTGCGTTGCTAGTAAGCAAATACGCTCCACCATGTTTTTAAGTTGACGTACATTGCCTGGCCAATCATAAGATTCTAATATTTTCATTGCCGATGACTCAATTGTCCGATGGATCCCATATCTATCTTCAATAATAGCCAAAAAGTGGTTGACTAATGGAATGATATCTTGGCGACGTTGTCTTAAAGGAGGAATTTCAATAGGTATAATATTTAAACGATAATATAAATCCTCACGAAAATCACCTTGCCTCACCATCTCCGCTAGATTGCGATTTGTCGCAGCAATAATGCGTACATCGATCGGAATAGGCTTTCCGCTTCCTAGACGCTGTACCTCTGATTCTTGGAGCACACGTAATAATTTCGCCTGTAGTAGCAAGGGCATCTCTCCAATTTCATCTAAAAACACTGTGCCACTTGACGCAATCTCAAATAACCCTGCCTTACCACCTCTTGACGCTCCCGTAAAGGCTCCAGCTTCATAGCCGAAAAGTTCAGATTCTAATAAATTCTCTGGGATTGCACTACAGTTAATCGTTAAAATTTGCTTATTATGACGGCGGCTATTTGCGTGAATAAGCTTTGTTATCTCTTCTTTACCTACGCCCGATTCACCACCAATTAATACAGTAGAATCTACCTCTGCAACTCTCATAACACGTTCTACAACCTGCATCATTGCTGAAGATACAGCGATTAAACTACTTTTTGTGTTTTCTTTATTATGTAAGGCATGTAGTTTATTTTTAAAGTTCTCGTTTTGAACTTCTAATTTTTTTACTTCTTTCTCTAACAGCTTTAATTGTGTCATATCACGAGTAATTGCAACTACATATTGTAATTCACCGTATTCATCAAATATCGGCTTTCCAGAAACTAAAAAGCATTTGCCATTAATGAACGTCTGCAAAATCGTTACTTTTTCTTTTGATTCAATGACTTTCATCGAAATGGAATCACTCATTAATCCTTCAGCAATGACGTCTTTTGCATATCTCCCCATTAAATCAATGCCCACAATTTCAATATCTATATCATTTTGAAATATAATTTTACCATCGCTATCACAGACTGTAACGCCATCGGATATGGAGTTTAAAACTTTAATTGACAATGGGTTCATAAAGTCTATATAGCTATACTGCATGGATGGTTTGACATGGAATAAGCTACCTTGTGAAGTCTCTATTACATGAATACAATAACCTTCTACATCAAAGGTTTCTATTCCTTTACTATATTTTTTTATTATTTTTTCAAGAAGCTCTATTTGGATATCACTTTTAAT
Organism: Lysinibacillus sp. NPDC095746; assembly: GCF_044763535.1. NCBI lineage: Bacteria > Bacillati > Bacillota > Bacilli > Caryophanales > Bacillaceae > Lysinibacillus > Lysinibacillus sp. NPDC095746. Next base: position 121,634 of record NZ_JBIWGL010000006.1, on the reverse strand, counting down.
CATTACCTCATCATTTTTTACAATAAAAAAATGCTCCTCTTTATGTAATTGAGTTATCGACATCTAGATCACTCCCTCTTGAACGTTAAAGGCTTTTCATACAAAAAAATTCGCTCTTTCTACGGGGCATCTGGAAGCCTAAAAGGTATAAAAGTTTCCTTTGGCTTGATATCTCGCAGGAATAGCGCGAATTTTTTGTATTTTATAGTATTCTACTCTGAGGCTAGCTTTTCCTCTATTTGCTCCGCTGGCCTTGTCGTCAGCTTTCGCATAATCATGAACAACACCACTGAGCCAATTAATACAAATGTACTCAAATAGAATTGTGAACGTAAAGATTCGATGAGCGCTTGGCATAAATAGACGACTGTTAAAATACCAATTGTCACATACGACAAATATGGAAATAACCACATTCTAATCGCTAATGGCTCATCAGAAACTTTATCGTAATAACGTCGGAAACGAATTTGTGAAATCGCAATAAAAATATAAACTGCAATCATTAATCCTCCAACACAATTACCTAAAAAGTAGAAAATAACTTCTGGTGAAATGAAGTATAGCATCGCACAAATATAGGCTACTACTGTACTACCAATAACAGCTGGTACAGGCACACCTCGACGATTTTTAATTTGCGAGAATATTTTTGGTGCATCCCCTTGACGCGACATTTCAAGTAGCATACGTGAGCTTGTATAAAGAGCTGAATTTAACACAGAGATTAGTGAAATAAAAATGACGATTTGAATAAGTTGAGCAGCAATTGGAAGACCTGCCATCGTTAATATATTTGCATAAGGCGCTGCTAATACTTTCGAATCGTTCCAAGGGATGATTAAAACCATAATAGCTACTGAGCCTACAAAAAATAACCCTAATCGAAAGACAACGTTGCGAATGGCGCGGACAATATTTCTCGCTGGATTTTCAGACTCTGCTGCCGCAATGGCTGCAACCTCAGCACCACAAATTGAAAATATAACAAAGACAATGGCCGTAAAAATCGGGACAATACCATTCGGAGCAAATCCACCGAATTCCGTTAATATTCCTAACCCCTTCGGTTCATAATTTGGCCAAATTCCTAAAATCATAGCTATACCAACAACTAAAAATACAATAATTGCAGTAACTTTAACGAAGGATAGCCAATATTCAAATTCACCAAATGATTTTACTGAATAAATATTAACAATTGTCATCAATAATGTTATGCCTACGCTTCCGAGCCATGTTGGTATCATCGGGAACCAATTATGCAGCATTCCCCCTATGAGTGCCGCTTCTAACCCCACAATAAATACCCAGCTTGCCCAATAAAGCCACCCTACTGTAAACCCTGCCCATGGACCAATATACTTCCCTGCATAAGAAGCAAATGAGCCTAGCTCTGCCGAACCACCTGATTTCTTTCCTAATACTATTTCTCCTGATGCCATTTCCCCAACCATTTGCATGATCAGAACTATAAGCATGCATGCAATCGCATAGGAAATCACCGCCGCAGGACCAGTACTTAAAATATTTTTTCCTGTCCCTACGAAGAGCCCTGTACCAATAACCCCTCCAATGGAGATCATTGTAATATGTCGTGTTTTCAATGATTTTTGCAAAGCCCCCATTAAACCACCCCTTTGTGTTATGTAGACATTTACTAGCCTCTTTTCTATACTTCAATGTCTATCGTTTAATGAGCAATTTTGATGCCAAATCCATTAAATTATTAAAAATTTCGAATTTTTTAATCTGTACAGCTATTATTGCTAATATTTTTCTAACTCAGCGATTTTAGCATAGCGTGAAGTTGATTTCCGTTCCGGCTGGGCTTTTTTTGCTGTCGCTTCGCTTTTGCACAAAGCAAAGGTTCCTAGGGGCGTCCGATGAGCCGTTTGGGCCAACAAGATGTTGGTCCGAAGGCGTTATCACAGGACGTGATGGTTTTAGCCTTTGTTCTCCTATGTGCTCGCTCCAGGGTCTTCTGTGACGCTGATCCCCAAGGAGTCGCCCAGCCTTCACTCCATTCAACCCATACAAGATATACGTTTTAACTTTCTTTTTCAGCGACCCTTAATTTGAGTGATAAGGCTTTTTTTAGCGCCAAGTGTTTTCATATGCTATATTACAAATTCGATGCAAAAATACATCATTAACAGTTCATTTACATCATTTAACCATATACACGATTAAATGAACTCATAATATTCATCTCTTCCCTGTACTTCGCTACTGTCCGTCTGGATATTTGGATACCTTCAGCACTTAAAGTATTTGTAAGCTGTTGATCCGTTAATGGCTGTTGTTTATCCTCTGTTTCAATCAACTGCTTGAGCCGCTTTTTAATATACATAATAGAATCCATCTTTCCAGAAATATTCATTACTCCTTTTGTAAATAACGATTGTAAAGCATATACGCCATGGGCAGTTTTTATATATTTTCCACGTACTGCCCGACTAATCGTTGATACATGTAAACTTAAAGTGTCAGCTACATCTTTTAACCGCATAGGCTTTAATGCCTCAATGCCTTTATGAAAAAAATCTTCTTGCAATTCCACTAGCAATCTAGCTAATTCGTACAGTGTTTTATCACGTTGTTCGATCCCTTGTAATAATAAAAGTGCATCTTTCATTGTGGTTTTAAAATAGGTTTTACAGTTAGGATCATTCTTTAGCATTTCAACATAATGTTTATCGATAGTGACGCTTGGTAAATATCCGCGATTTAATTTTATCATCCATTCCTCTCCGAATTTTTCTACTTCGATTTCTGGAATGACATATGGAATCGCTTCAAATTTATCTCCTGTCATCACTGGTTTTAAATTTTTTATATAGTTAACAGTTTTCTTCACGTCATAAAGAGACGTCTTATACTTTTTACTTAATTGTTTAATAGCATGGGCGGCCACTAGCTCTAAATCCTCTTCGATCAAGCGAGAGGCTAATTTCGGTGCTAGCGCATCACTGTCTACCTGAATGAGTAAATACTCCTTATAATTACGTGCCCCTACTCCTATTGGCTCGAAAGTTTGAAGTAAGTCCAATAGCGCCTCTACATGCAAAACATTTGTATTACACTTATTTGCGACGATTTCTACATCAACATCTAAAAATAGACGTTCATCTAATGATTGAATTAAAAACGTTAAGATTTTTAAATCTACAGTAGATAGATTTTTATGCATAGGTACTTGTTCCAATAAAAACTGCTCATAGCTCTCTTTTGCTGCAAACTTCATCTCAATGGGATTAAATAAATGATGTTGCGGTGCATAATATTGCGCAGAATAACTCTTATCAGAATAACTTGCATATTGCATAATTTCCTCATATTGCATTTTCACCGTCGCATCAGTGACAACTAACAGTGGATTTTCGTAAGCCTTATTATAAATATACTGTTCTAATTCATTTGTTGAATATTGCAGTATTTCTAAATGCTGTACTAGCTGAGGTGATAACACTTGCATTATTTTTTGGGAAGTTTTGATAGCTATTTGCATACCCCATACCTCCATCGCGTAATTTTCTACATAGTAACATGTTTATTCTCTCTTTTTCCATTTTTTCTTCAAACATTTTTCTGGATTAAAGCGTAGCCAACATCCTTTTTTGCCGAAGTAACTCATCGGATGCACCTAGGAAGCTTTGCTCTGTGCGAAAGCGAAGCGACATCTCAAAGCGCTCAGGCGTAACGAATATCACCCCCACGTTTTGGTGATAAACTACGAGCCTCCTTACTCTACACATTAAATTTTCTAATAATTCCAAAAAAGTAATTGACTGCAGTTATAAGTCACCTTAAAATACACATATACAATAACAGTTACCACATTACGGTAAAAAATAAGGAGTGATCAAATGTTTCATGTACCAACTGTGCAATTTACACAAGAGCAGGAGCAATTCCGCTTAGATGTGCGAACGTTTCTACAGGATGAATTAGCAAAAGGAACTTTCACGCCTAAATGTGACTCTTGGCTTAGTGGAGATAATCCTGAATTCTCTAAATTAATTGGTCAAAAAGGTTGGATTGGCTTAACTTGGCCTAAAAAATATGGTGGCCAAGAGAGGAGTACTATTGATCGATACATTTTAACGGAAGAATTTTTAGCTGTTGGTGCTCCAGTTGCTGCACATTGGTTTGCTGATCGCCAAACAGGCCCACTTCTTTTACGGTATGGAACAGAAGAGCAGCGAGAATATTTCTTACCGAAAATTGTGAAAGGCGAATGCTACTTCGGCATAGGTTTAAGTGAACCAAATAGTGGATCCGACCTCGCTTCGGTTAGCACACGTGCTGAAAAAGTAGAGGGTGGATGGATTGTCAACGGTCAAAAAATATGGACGAGTAATGCACACCTTTGCCACTATATGGTGACTTTAGTACGGACTAGTCCTTTTGATGGAAAAAGCAAACATGCAGGGCTTAGTCAATTGATTGTTGATTTACATGCGGAAGGTGTAACGGTTGTTCCAATTAAATTTTTAACCGGAGAGCATCATTACAACGAAGTATTCTTTGACAATGTTTTTGTACCTGACAATATGGTTGTAGGGGAAATCGGTAACGGCTGGGCTCAAGGATTAGCAGAGCTTGCCTTTGAGCGCAGTGGTCCAGAACGAATTTTAAGCACTTTCCCATTAATCGATGAACTTATTCAAGAGTTAAAGCGCCAAAAAAATTTAGAAGGGTTACAGCAAGCGTCTAAAATAATAGCTCGTCTTTGGGGCCTCCGTAATTTGTCAATTGGCGTAGCCCAGCTTTTAGAATCTGGTAATGGTGAAGACGTATCTATTCCTGCAGCACTTGTGAAAGCACTCGGTACAAAATTTGAGCAAAGTATTCCTGAAATTACACGCTTAATCGTACAGACTTATCCTACTCTTGACGCACATCGTAAAATTGATCGCTTTATGGCTGAATCCATTTTACATGCACCAGGTTTCACAATCCGAGGAGGAACTTCAGAGGTGCTGTATGGCGTTGTAGCGAAAGGGGTTGTAGCACAATGAGTGAAATGAAAGATATGATTCTTAATGTTGTAGAGCGCATGTTAAAAGAAAAAGTCGATAAAGAGTTAGTCGATACGGTGGAACAAGGTCATTGGGCACCAGAACTATGGGATTTGTTTAAAGAAAACGGTATGACAGCAGTAGCCATTACAGAAGAAAATGGCGGTGCAGGTGGCGATATAGAGGATTTATTGAATATTGTTCGTTTAACTGGAAAATACGCCGCACCAATCCCATTTGCAGAAACAACTTTTGCAAATTATTTATTAGAGTTTACTAGTTTACAAGTAATTGAAGACTTGGCGACGTATATGCTCAACCCTAACCAAGCCTTTACGTTAGAGAATGGCAAATTAACGGGAGAGGCGATCCAAATCCCTTGGGCACGTCATACAAAACGTCTAGTGACACTTGCCTATAGCACGGAAGGTACTCATCTTGTAGAAATCGATTTAAGCCAAGCTGAAATTAAACTAGGATCAAATTTAGCAGGCGAACCACGTGATACCGTGAAATTCCATCATGCTAAAGTTTCACAAGTATCTGCTGTGTTATCTCCTGATCAGATACACGCTATAACAACACTCAATACTGCTTTTCAATTAGCACTGATGACTGGTGCCGTCGATAAAATAAATGATTTAACTGTTCAATATACGAAAGAACGTGAGCAATTCGGTCGACCGATTCATCGCTTCCAGCTCGTTCAGCAGCATATTGTACATTTAGCAGGTGAAACAGCGATTGCTCTAGCTGCATTTAATAATGTAACGGAAGCACTTCTGAAGAACAATCAAAGTAGTGAGGTTGCTTACGCCTGCATTCGTTTCGAAGAAATTATCCAAGCAGTGACAACAATTGCGCATCAAGTACACGCTGCAATTGGTACGACACACGAGCATAGTTTGCATCAATTTACACGCAGACTTTGGTCATGGCGCGACGAAGGGGCTAGCACCTCTTATTGGACTAATTTAGTAGCAACACAGCTACTAAATAGCGGAGATAGTCTATGGGGATATTTAACTTCAAGTAGCGCAAGCTCCCCACTGCTCAAAGTAGAAGGTTAAGGCCAATGACCAACATTAATTTGTGACAAACTACTAATGACATGATAAGGAGTGTTATCAATGACTGATTTACTTTTTGAAGTGCAAGACCATGTTGCTACAATTACATTAAATAGACCTGAGGCGTACAATGCTTTTAGTGAAGAGATGATCGCTAAATGGATTGAAGCCCTTGAAACTGTTCGTGATTCAGCGGATATTCGTGTTGTCATCGTCAAGGGTAATGGAAAATCATTCTGCGCTGGAGGGGATATTAAGGCGATGCAAGCTGGGGAAGGATTTTTCCAAAGCGAGGACGATATCTCTTCTACAGGATTAGCACGAAAAAATTCGCTGTGGAAAAAGATTCAGCGTATTCCCCTTCTTCTTGAAGAAATTGATAAGCCCGTTATTGCACAGGTACATGGATTTGCAATGGGGGCAGGACTTGATATGGCCTTAATGTGCGATATACGGATTGCCGCAAAATCTACGAAGATTTCCGAAAGCTACATTAATGTTGCGATCGTGCCAGGCGACGGTGGTGCTTATTACTTACCAAAATTAATCGGCATCGATCAAGCCTTGGACATGTTCTGGACAGCTCGTGTATTAACTGCTGATGAAGCAAGAGACAAAGGTGTTGTGACATTTGTTGTAGAAGACCATGAGCTTGACGAATACACATTGAATTATGCAAAGGAATTAGCTAGTCGTCCAACTACGACATTGCAATTTATAAAGCGTGCTGTATATCAAAGTCAACGAATGGATTTACGTAGTGCCCTTGATTACATTTCATCCCAAATGGCTATTGTTACAGAGCTAGATGATTTTAAAGAGGGTGTGAACGCAGTTGTAGAAAAACGTAAGCCTATTTATAAATGACGTGTTTAGGAGGACGAACAATGCAACCTCTTGAAAATATTCGAGTATTAGATTTATCTCGCATTTATGCTGCCCCTGCTGGCTCTATGATGTTGGCAGATTTAGGGGCAGAAGTAATTCGTATAGAACATCCAAATGGTTCTGATAGTATGCGGGATTGGGGACCATTTGTAAATGGCCAAAGTACGTATTATTTATGTGCCAATCGCAATAAAAAATCGATCACATTAGATTTAAAGACGATGAAGGACAGAGAAAAATTTAAAGAACTTGTCAAAGATGCTGATGTCGTCCTCGAAAATTTTAAAACGGGTGACATGGAGCGAATGGGTCTCAGCTATGAGGAATTAAGCAAAGTGAATCCTAGAATCATCTATTGTGCAGTTACAGGATTCGGTCAAACGGGTCCTCTCGCACACGAACCAGGCTTCGATCCAGTAATTCAAGCGATGAGTGGTTTAATGCATGTTACAGGCTCACCTGATGGAGAAGCGACAAAAGTTGGTGTTCCTATTGCAGATATTTTAACCTCTAACTATGTCGTCATTAGTATTTTAGCCGCTTTACGAATGCGTGATCAAACAAATAGAGGGCAATTTATTGACTTAGCATTATTAGACGTTCAGATGAGTAGCTTAGCGAATGTAGCGAGTGCTTATTTAAATACAGGTTTTATTTCAGAACGTCTCGGTAATCGTCATAATAATGTTGCGCCCTATCAAGTATTTAACTGTGCGGATGGCCCCTTAATGATTTGCGTTGGCACAGATGGACAATTTAAAAAGTTTTGCACGCTGTTGCAACGTGAGGAATGGGCCAATGATCCACGCTTTTTAACGAATACGATGCGCAAGCAACATGAAGCGGAGCTTGTTCGGAAGATTACTGACATTACTATGACAAAAACACGGGATGAATGGATTACCTTATTACAACAATACAAAATTCCAGGTGGACGTGTGAACACAATTGCTGAGGCACTAGCACAACCGCAATTTATGGCACGAGACATGATAGGTGAAATAGAGCACGAACAATATGGGACAATTAGATTCATCAAAAGCCCGTTAAAGTTCTCTGATTTAGATATTCAATATAAATTAGCACCACCAATACTTGGAGAACACACAAACCAATTCCAAAAGTCCTCTCTACAAAAATAAAATTGCGCTATAATATAGGTAACATATATTTAAGAAGATAAATCCTCCGGCAGATGTCGAAGAAAATTTTATTACGTAGGTGACGGGATGAATCAGGAGATTTTCGAAAAAAACTATACAATGTCATCGCTGCACAAAGCTATTAAAGTGTTAAAAGCTTTCTCAAAAGATGAACCAAGCCTTTCCCTAACTGAGCTAAGTAAAAAAACAGGGATCAGCATTTCGAGTTTACAGCGCTTCGTTTCTACCTTTGTGTACGAAGGCTTTCTTCACAAAGATGAACGTACAAAGCGCTATCAATTAGGTCATTCACTTCTGTATTTAGGCAATTTAGTAAAAGAAGAATCAAGTCTTATTATTGTCGCAGAACCTATTTTAAAAAAGCTAAACGAAGAAATCGGCGAAAGTGTTTCCATGAATATTATTGATGGATTGGAAAGACGATGTATTTTAAACTTTGATTCAACATATCCGCTTTCAACGAAAATGTTTGTAGGTGACACCTCTCCCCTTTATGCAGGTGCATCATCTAAAATATTGCTCGCATTTATGCCGAATGTTGAAGAATATGTAGAGAATATAAGTCTTGAATGTATCACTGATAATACTATACTTTCAAAAGAGCAGCTGTTAACGGAATTAAAGCAGATCCGTTTACAACGGTTTGCGAAAAGTAATAGCGAACGTGTGCGCGGAGCATGCTCTGTATCTGCACCGATTTTAAATGCTTCCAACCAAATCATTGCATCCGTGTCACTTGTTATACCAGAAGTACGCTATAGTGACTATGATGAAAATTTATTAATTGACACTATTCAAGCTGTTGCATTAGAAATCGAAAAACAATTGTATTAATCGAAACAAAGAATAAAGTGATGGTAATATGCATTTGAGCGACTCAAAAAGGAGAGCAGCGTTTATTAACGCACTCTCCTTTTTAACATTTTATCGACTTAGCACCAAAGTCACCGATACTATTTTTTCAAGTAAATATTAGTTGATTGGAGTGGAGACTGGGCGACTCCTTGGGGATCAGCAATAGAGGAACGAAGGCTAAAAGCATCACATCCTGTGATAACGCCTTCGTGACCAACATCGTGTTGGCCCGAGACCCTGCAGCGAAGCGAAGCGGCTCATCGAACGCCCCTAGGAAGCTTTGCTCTGTGCGAAAGCGAAGCGTCAGCACAAAGCGCCCAGTCGGAACGGAAATCAACTACACGTTATGGTGATAAGTTAATTATTTACTAATCCCAAGAAATCCTCCCAATGACTTAAGCGTGGTAGTTCAACATGCTTGTTATAGGATTGATTTTTTAAAATTACTTTTGTCTTCACATCTTGCAGTGTTTCTAATACAGCTGGTTTATCATCTACATAAACATCTAAAGCTAGCTCTTTGATGATCGCCACTTTCTCAGTATCTTGCATTCCGCAGAAAAAATGACCTTCTGTCATTGGAAATCCTTGTGCTTTCATCCATGCTTGTGTTTGCTCACAATATTGCTTAGGACGGGAAGTAATATAATAAATGTCATGCCCCTGCTGTGCCAAAGCTTGAAGCGTTTCTAGTGCTCCCTCGAAAGAAGGACAATCCGTAAAATAAATTTCCTCTAATGAGCTATTCCACATCGCCGCTCCTTCAGCATCTGTTAATCCAAAAGGTTCGTGAATTTCAACTCTTTGCAAAGCTTGAAATACTTCTAGTGCAACATTTTTATCAAGTTTTTTATTATAGAGCTTAAAGGCATGTGCTCGTAAATCTATGAGTGTGTCATCTATATCAAAGCCAAATTTCATGTTGTTTTTCTTCCCTTCAAGAAGCCTTGTTGATGAAGTTAGTCGCGAATGTTTGCTCTTTTTCAATTTGCATCGCTAATACTTCTTCAATGGCTCGCTCGCGCATTTGTTGAAAATCGTGTACGTTAAAATGAACAAGCGTATTTTTATTTAATAATGACGCAAGACAATCTGCATCCTTGAGTGCACTATTGAGCCCGAATGCTCCAGTTGGTGTCATTGTGTGAACAGCATCGCCTAATAGTGCAAGCCCCTCTGTTCCCCAGCAGTCACAATGACTACTGAATACATCAAGCAAGACAAAATCTTGCCAAGATCTAATATGTTCGTTTACAATATCAGATAGTTCTGGGAATTGTTCTAAAAGCTGTTGGATAAATGGAGTAAATGCCTTTTTTCTGAGCTGAGGAAAACTCCCTTGTTCAATATTCCAGCCAATTTGAATGAACCCACCTACCTGCGTAAATAAGGATAGCTGTTTCCCACCTATTAATGCCATTTTAATCGATGGTTCCCATCCATGAGGGGCAGGAATTTTTGCCCACAATAAATCAAAGCCATGCTTATGCTTTTGAATCTCAATGTGCGCTTGCTTTCGAATAGTAGAGTAACGGCCGTCAGCACCGATAATTAACTGACTACTAATTTCAATCTTTTCCCCATTTCTTGATGCAACGACACCGGTATATCTGCCCAAAGAATCAACTAAGAGCTTCATTACCTTCGTATTCAAGAAACAAGAAAAGTGAGGAAAACGCTGTGTTTCTTGTAAAATTCCCTTTAATAGATTTGCTTGCGGTACATGAATTCCTAAATGTCCAACAGCTTCAACAGTGAAAATAGTTTTGATTGCTCTACCGTCTGCGTAATATTCAAGTTTTTCCATACGTAATAAACCGAGCGCTTCGACTGCTTCAAAAAGCTGATGACTTTTTAAAACAGCCTCACCCTCCTCATTTAAATGCTCACCGCGAAATGCCTGCCCAAGTGCTGCGTTTTGTTCCAGTAGAATTACGGAAAGACCTTTTTTCGCTAGTAAGTGCGAAAGAAGTGCTCCACCTGGCCCAGCCCCTACGATACAAACATCTGCTTGATAATTCACTTTCCTTCACCTATCTTTGGATAGGCAATAATACGTAAATCTTGCCCAACCTGCTCAAACGAAGCAAACTCTACATCCCATGCTTCATCCATAGTAGATGGATTTGGACCGGCAATCGGTGTCAATGATAAGCGACCACCGAGAATTTTTGGCGCTATATAAATCACATATTTGTTAATAGCACCTTGCTGTAAAAAGGAAGAGTTGATCGTACTTCCACCCTCTACTAAAATATCCGTAATGCCATATTGATATAGTTTTTCAAGCATATCGTCAACAACAAGGCCCTCAGAGTCATGTCGAACTGGCAATACAGTCACGCCTTTGTCCTCAAATGCTGTTATTTTTTCTTGATCGACATTCTCACTACATACAATAATTGTTTTCGCTTCTTCTACATTCAGAACATTAACATGGGCTGGTGTACGAAGGGAACTATCCATAATAATGCGTACTGGATTTTTTCCGTAAGCTTCTTTTAATCTTGTTGTTAAGGATGGATTGTCAGCTAAAACAGTCCCAACACCAACTAAAATACCATCCACCTCATGTCGAATACGGTGAACATCCTCACGCGCTGCCTCACCAGTTACCCACTTGGAATGTCCTGTATGAGCAGCTATTTTTCCATCTAAAGTCATCGCATATTTTGAAATAATAAATGGTCGTTTTGTTAGCATATTGTGAATAAAACGTTCATTTAAACGGCGAGCTTTAGCTTCTAAAACCCCCACCTCTACCTCAATACCCGCATCTCGTAACAGCTGAATACCACGTCCAGCAACAGCAGGATTTGGATCTTGCATAGCTACAACCACTCGACTAACTGCTGATTCCTTCACTAAATTTGCACAAGGAGGTGTTTTTCCGTAATGCGAGCATGGCTCAAGTGTTACATAAAGTGTCGCACCTTTAGCATGTTCTCCAGCCATACGGAATGCATGCACCTCTGCATGTGGTTCCCCTGCTTTTCTGTGTAAACCTGTTCCAACAATTACACCGTCTTTGACGATTACAGCCCCTACTAGTGGATTAGGGTTTGTATTTCCTTTTGCACTAGCGGCTAAATCAAGAGCTAACTGCATATATTTTTCATCTGTTGTCATCTTCGTTCCTCCACTCAGATCTCTTCGCGCAAATGTCCAGATTTCTCTACTTTCGTGTCTAAATAAAAACGATTTGTCTCCGTTAATCCTCCCCATAATGGTACATGTCCTTCTGCTGCTAAACCATGTGCCTGTAATGCGGCAAGCTTCTTCGGATTATTGGTAATGAGTGTAACTGGTTTCGAACGAAGTGCAGCTAACACAGTAATGGCATCTTCGTAAGAACGAGTATCATCTGGGAAGCCGAGAGCATGGTTTGCTTCGACCGTATCTAACCCCTCTTCTTGTAATAAATAAGCAAGCGATTTCGAGAACAATCCGATGCCACGACCTTCATGATCAGCTAAGTAGAAAATAGCCCCACAACCATGCTTCACAATCATTTTCATCGATTCATGTAATTGATAACCACAGTCACAGCGTTGGCTTCCAAAAATATCACCTGTATGACAAATGCTATGCATGCGAATTAAAGCATCTTCAGCATGTGTAAAATCTCCATAAACAAGCACTGATGACTGTTGTAAAAAAGCTAAATTTGCAGATGCTAACCCATCAATAATTTCCTCTTTTGACTGATTGGCTCCTACTTTTAACCAGTTATACCATTGAAATGTCGCTGAAAATTCACCCTGTTTTACCGGTAATTTTACTGGACCAACTAGGCAAATACTTTCAGTTTGTGATTGCTTTACGATCGTCATTTTGTCTTTCACTATATCTAAAACTTTAGTAGTAATTGTCATATTTTCTCCAACCTTCTAATGTTAACAGCTAGCAAAACAAACTAACTGAGCACTTGTATTTTTATATAGCTTACATAACGTAACTTAGTTTATAATAATAACTAACGGCTGTCAAACTCCAGCTCTTACTCTATTAAAAAACAAAAAACTGCTATATTACGTTTTTATCATATACTACTAGCTTATGGAGATGCTATTTTTTCTGTGCAGGCTAGTCTATAATAAGCTGAGGGAACTGTAATGACGAAAGGAAGTTAAGAATGCAATTAGAAAAAAATGTGCAAGTGAAGCAGCCAAAATATCAACAAATAGCTGTCGACCTAGCCTCAAAAATCGTGGAAAGAAAGTATCGAATTGGCGATAAAATTTACGCAAGATCATCCCTAGCTAGTCAATACAATGTCTCCGCGGAAACTGCTAGAAGAGCAATTGCTGTTTTGCAAGACTTGGAAATTGTGGAGGCCACCAAAGGTAGTGGAGTTATCATCATCTCATATGAAAAGGCTGCACAGTTTGTTCGCCAATTCCATGATGTTCAATCAGTTCATGAGCTACAACATGAGCTTATGTCTAGCATTCAGAAGCAGCACCAAGAATTAATAAATCTACAGGAAAAGACCAAACAACTGATTAGTCGAACTGAACATTTCCGTTCCGTCAATCCGTTTATTCCTTACCAATTAGAGATGACAGCTGAAAGCCCTTGTATCCACCAAACAGTACAGGAATTGAATTTTTGGCAAAATACATCTAGCACGATTGTCGGAATTCGTCGTAAAAATGAATTATTACTATCACCTGGTCCATATGTATCCTTAGAAGAAGAAGATATTATTTACTTTATCGGGAATGATGAAAGTTTCGCTCGAGTTCAGAGCTTTTTATATCCAAATTAAAATCCGCTTAAACGCTGATATAGCAGCGTTTAAGCGGATTTTTTCTATTTTGTCGATTTGACAGAAGTAACAACTTTTTGTTAGGGTTAGGTTGTTACTTGTTTATATTTGGGTATCATTATCCTCAAATAGTATTTATCTTTATTTTAGTGAGTGTCTAAACGCCCACTAAAATAGAGGGACTCAGCCTAAAATGCCTCATCTAGTGGCAATTCATATGTGCGTAGTGAAGTAACATCTATTACGCCAAGGCGAAATTGATCTACGAAAGGAGTGGTTCTAGTGGAAAAAATAAAAGTGGAACATGTTTCTAAAGTTTTCGGGAAACATATTCCCCAAGCCTTAGAACTCGTCAAGCAACAAAAAAGCAAGACTGATATCTTAAAAGAAACAGGTGCAACAGTCGGTGTATACGATGCAAGTTTTACCGTAAATGAAGGTGAAATCTTCGTTATCATGGGATTATCAGGAAGTGGTAAGTCGACACTGATTCGACTTTTAAACCGTCTCATAGAGCCTACAAGCGGAAATATTTACATCGATGGAGAAAATATTTCTAAAATGGGCAAAGAGAGTTTACGTAAAGTAAGAAGAAACAAAATGAGTATGGTCTTTCAAAACTTCGGTTTATTCCCCCATCGTACACTTCTTCAAAACACAGAATACGGCCTTGAAATCAGAGGCATCTCAAAGGAAGAACGGCAAGCAAAAGCAGAGCAAGCTCTCGATAATGCAGGCTTACTTGCTTATAAGGACCAATATCCTAGTCAATTATCAGGCGGTATGCAGCAGCGTGTGGGATTAGCACGGGCACTTGCAAATGACCCTGAAATATTACTAATGGATGAGGCTTTTTCTGCACTCGATCCATTAATTCGAAAAGAAATGCAAGATGAGCTACTCGATTTACAAAGCACATTGAAAAAAACTATTTTATTTATCACCCACGATTTGAATGAAGCATTACGTATTGGTGATCGTATCGCCATTATGAAAGATGGTTCAATCATCCAAATTGGTACTGGGGAAGAAATTTTAACAAATCCTGCAAATGATTATGTTAAAACATTCGTAGAAGACGTCGATCGTTCTAAAGTATTAACTGCCGAAAATGCCATGGTTCGACCTGTATCTGTCAATGTAGATGTAGATGGACCGACCGTAGCACTTAAAAGAATGCGTGAAGAAACGGTTAGTTTATTAATGGCCGTTGACAAAAATCGACATTTAAAAGGCTATATTACTGCTGACGACGCACGGGCTGCAGCTAAAAGACAAGAACAAACGGTACATTCGATTGTTCAATCAGATATGTTAACCGTTCCACCAGATATGCTTTTACAAGATATATTAGGTTTGATTCATAATAGTCCTACTCCTATTGCGGTTGTAAAAGATGAGCGCTTGCTTGGTGTTCTTATCCGGGGCGTTGTCATCGAAGCACTTTCAACTAGCGATGAGGAGGCGATTGCAAATGAATAATTTATTAGACAATATTCCAGCAATACCAGTGGGACCATGGGTAGAATCAGTTATGGACTGGTTGACGAGTAATTTTTCAATGTTTTTTAACTTGATTCAAAAAAATGGAAAACTACTCATGAATCAGGTCACTGATTTATTAGTGAGCATTCCTCCGATTATTCTTATTTTACTTGTTGTCATTTTTGCCTTTTTCGTTACCGGTAAAAAATTCGGGCTCGCAACGTTTTCATTAATTGGTTTGTTATTTATTTACAATCAAGGCTTATGGACGCATCTTATGGAAACAACCACGCTCGTGCTCTTTTCAAGTATTATCTCAATCATATTAGGTATACCTCTTGGCATTCTTATGTCTAAGTCAACTGTAGCAGAAAATGTGATTAAGCCGATACTCGATTTCATGCAAACAATGCCTGGCTTCGTATACTTGATTCCTGCCGTTGCCTTCTTTGGTATCGGGATAGTCCCTGGTGTATTTGCATCCGTTATTTTTGCCTTACCACCAACTGTACGTATGACGAACCTAGGAATTCGCCAAGTACCAAAAGAATTAGTAGAAGCTGCTGATTCATATGGAAGTACCTCAAAGCAAAAGCTATTTAAAGTAGAAATTCCTCTTGCCAAATCAACGATAATGGCAGGGATTAACCAAACAGTTATGCTATCACTGTCAATGGTTGTAACTGCCTCAATGATTGGTGCACCTGGTCTAGGACGTGAAGTATTAACTGCACTGCAACGTACACAGGTTGGTAATGGCTTTGTTGCAGGTTTAGGTCTTGTCATTTTCGCCATTGTTATAGACCGCCTAACGCAAAGTTTTAATAAGAAGAAAGCCGTATAGAAAAAGAGGCAATTTATTGACGAAAATCTTAGTTCTTCACTTTCACCGCTGAGATTTACGATTTGTAGTAGTTTGCTACAAAACTATTAATATAGGAAAGGAAGATTTGATGAAACTAAAAACATTAACTAAATTAGGAATGGCTTTAGGGCTTGGCTTTTTGCTAGCCGCATGTAATGGTGATGATTCAAGTAAAAGTAGTGGTAACGCAAAGGATGTCAATCTAGCCTACGTTGAATGGGATACTGAAATTGCTTCAACGAATGTAGTTGGTCAGGTACTAGAGGATTTAGGCTACAATGTAACATTAACACCACTTGATAATGCAATTATGTGGGAGGCTGTTTCAAAAGGTGAAGCAGATGGTATGGTCGCTGCATGGTTACCAAATACTCATGCCCCACAGTATGAAAAATATAAGAATGACCTTGATGAGCTAGGTGAAAACCTTACTGGTGCCAAAATAGGTCTAGTAGTACCAAGCTATATGAATGTTAACTCGATTGAAGATTTAAAAAATCAAGCAGATCAAACAATTACGGGTATTGAACCTGGTGCTGGGATTACAGCTGCTACTGAAAAGGCCTTAGATGAATATGATAACTTAGCAGGTTGGCAGCTATTAACTTCTTCATCTGGTGCTATGACCACTTCTCTTGCTAAAGCAATAAAAAATAAAGAAGACATTATCGTAACAGGCTGGTCTCCTCACTGGAAATTCGCTAAATATGATCTTAAATATTTAGATGATCCAAAAGGCGTTTATGGTGGCGAAGAAACGATTAACACATTCGCTCGTAAAGGTTTAAAAGAAGATCAACCAGATGTCTATTCTGTACTAGATAACTTCCACTGGACATCAGAAGACTTAGAGAGCGTTATGCTAGAAATTATGGATGGTAAAGACCCAAAACAAGCTGCTAAAGATTGGGTAGAAGCTAATGCAGACAAAGTTGCTGTATGGACGAAGGATGTAAAAAAATAATTTTCAAAAAGTGACGGACAACCGGAGTGGTTGTCTGTCTTTTTTATAGGCTCTTCCCGTCTTATTGAAATTCAGCTCCATCTTGCTAACATTGCCGCAATGGTTTTTTAATAAGAAATTAACGTTCTTTTGCGCTCATAAACAAAAAGTCACCCCGCAACGATTAAACTGTGCAAGATGACTATTTATGTTATTAATTAGGATAATAACTTCAAAAATATCGCAGCTCCTAAAACAAGAGTAATGCAAACAATACGTCTCCAATCCTTAGATTCATTGAAAAACACCATACCGAGTAATGCACCACCCGCCGCTCCAATGCCAGTCCAAATGGCATATGCTGTACCCATCGGCAATGTTTCCATGGCATATGCAAGACCAGCAAAGCTCAAGGTAAATACAAAAATCAATAACACTAAGTTTTTTATACTTTTAGCATCATTATATTTACTAATCATATAAACACCCATCATCTCACATAGCCCCGCTACTACTAATGCAACCCATGCCATTATTCATTCACCACTTTCTCTTTAGGCTCCCCGGTCACTAGCTTTAAACCAACGACCCCTGCAAGTAAAACGACAATACATAAAATTTTGGCTAATTTCCATGGCTCTCCGAACAGTAAGCTATCAGCACACACAGTACCCGCTGTCCCCAAGCCTACGAATACTGCATAAACAGTGCCAACTGGTAAGCTTTCCCCAGCCTTAATTAGTAAATAAAAGCTAACAAAAATTGCAATCGCGGTACCAATCCATTCGAGTGCATTCCCTGCATGCTTTAAGCCAATAACCCAGCCGACTTCAAAAAAAGCAGCAATTACGACACTTAACCATTGTTTGTTCAATGCGAATTCCTCCATTTTATTGTTAAACACATATGGATACTATTATTGGTATTCTGACCTACCCGAGCAGTTCAGCGATCAAATTACAACGTCCCTTCAACAGTAGCCAAATAAAAAAAGCCTAAGGAACACTGTTGTAAACAGTATCTCCCAGGCTTTTATCCTTCCGTGTCACAAAATCAATTGTGGTTTTCTCTCGGACCAGACTAGCTTTGCTACGGAACCCTAGAAAACTAACATATTTGATTGTGCTTCTAGTATAGCAAACTATTCAATCATTTTCTACTCGTACATAACCGACTTTTTCAACTAGTGCTTGCCCCTCATCTGATACAATCCAGTCGATAAACTTCTTGACATTAGGATTAGCTGTTCCTGCTGTTACAGCATAAAATTCAGATACGAGTGGGTATGTGCCTTGACGAATATTTTCCTTTGTGGGCGCAATCCCATCAATGGACAATAATTTAATTTCGTGGTTATTTACCATTTCTGTTGAGTAAAATCTAAACGTGTAGCCAATAGCATTTTTATAATTACGATATTGTGATACCTCATGAATAATACCACCCATACCTGTTGCAACATTTTCAGCAGGTGCTCCCATGATTGGTGTATCTCCCATCATTCTTTCAAGTGCTGTTTGGCTTCCGCTATCTGCTGGGCGCTGAAAAGCACGAATTGCAGCATTTTCACCACCGACTTCATGCCAATTCATAATTTCCCCAGCGTAAATTTGTTTTAACTGCTCCAATGATAAATTTTCTACGCTGTTCTTATGATTGACGAAAAAGACAAAAGCCTCTCGTCCAATGGGGGTCATGTCAAATGTAAGACCTTCCATCTCAGCTTGCCTCTTTTGTGATTCAGATGGCGCCGTTACAAAAATCAAATCAACATCTCCTGAAATCAAATTTTGATAAGCTTCAGGTGTACGACTCACCATTACTCTACTATTATCATATGGATAGTAACCCTTTGGATAGGTCGCTTCTACAAAGGCAGCATACAGTGGATACATCGCCGCCGCCCCATCTAAGCGAGGTAGTACGTCAACTAATTGCAATGAAGCCTTTGTATCTGACTTTACTACTTTATTTTGCTCTATAAATGGTTGATAGACAGACACATCAATTTCTGCATCAACGGTTGGAATACTCATTTTGTAGTAATGTTGAATAGGCTTAATCGAGGCAATTAACAAGGAAATGCTCATTAGTCCCGCTAACCATATTTTCCGTTTTGTCGTTGTCAACCAATCAAAAATTAAACAAATAAATAGGACAAATAAACATATCGGAACGGTTAAGAGTAGTCCACTAAAATGTAGCCCACCACTAATAATTAAATACAGCGCAACTACTCCTGTGAAAAATAATAACCCTATTAGGACAAAAAGAGACTGTAGCACTTTCATAATCAACGGCTCCACCTCCAAAAGAGTAATTTTAAACCATATTTATATAATAGGTTATTTTTGAAAAATAACACAACTATATATTCTGAAAATTATGTTAAAATAAAATGAAGTATTGTAAGGAGGTATTACATATGGCAATTGAAAAAGTACGTGAACATTTAGCACAATGGAATGTGCAGCACAAAATACAGGAGCTAAACGAAAGCTCGGCGACCGTTGAACTAGCAGCACAGGCACTCGGCTGCGAGCCTGAACGCATTGCGAAATCCTTATCGTTTCTCGTGAACGATGGCGCAATACTAATTGTTGCAGCAGGCGATGCCAAAGTCGATAATGCAAAATTTAAAGCTGCCTTTGGTACAAAAGCAAAGATGCTTGGGAAAGATGAAGTTCTTGAAAAGATCGGGCACGATGTAGGTGGTGTTTGTCCTTTCGGTGTGAATGAGGGCGTTGCTATTTATTTAGATGAATCACTCAAACGCTTCACAACGGTATTCCCTGCATGTGGTAGTAGCAACTCCGCCATTGAGCTTACAATTTCTGAATTAGAAACCTATACACCATATCAAGAATGGATTAACGTCTGCAAAGGCTGGAATGAGTAACAGGGCAGAAAAAACGGCGAAACTTTATTAAAAGTCTCGCCGCTTTTTAGTTAAATTTCTTTCTTATATCCAACAGCTAACCAGTGAGAATCCCATTCTGTAATTTGATTACCTACTCTACAAGATAAGCCACATGCACGATTATCAGCGATAAATGAGCCGATTAACCATTTCTTTGTTTGTAATCCATCCTTTAGGTTTATCGTTATAGAGGGCATTTCCACATACTGCTGATAAATAAACAAATTATCATCATAATGGGTATACGCAGAAGCATTTGTTTTCGTACCATCCCCTGCATAGATTTCTACAGTATTCCCTTCCCGAGAATAGACAGGTTTCTTTACAAACGGTAAGTTTTCCTGTACAAATAGTTCTGCCGAAAGGTACGTTGGCAACATATATTTCTGAATAGCCGCTCGTTCTTCTGCATTAAAAAGAAGAGGATCATTTTTGCGTTCCCAAATTAACCATAATAAAATTTTCGATTGCAGTACATATGCAGCGGGTGCATTGATAATAGCAAGCTGTCCATCTTTTACGAGTTCCAGTAAATGTAGACCAATACGATCACCATCGCAAGACATATCATCTATTAAAAACTCTACTGGGTGTGCAGGACGATATAAAATATCAATTTTCTCCATGGCAGGTGTATAAAGGCCTCGAGCTATATGAGCAGTGTTACTAGAAAAAATGATTAGCTCTTGAATAGGAACATACTCCACATCAAAAGGTATACATTTCTTTAAAAACTGTACCTGACAATATTCCTCATAATCTTCCGCGGCCGTTTTCCCTGTAATGACGATTTTAGGTTTTTTCACATCATTTAAATAATGCATAGCCGCAAAGAGTGCACCAGACAAGGTTTTATGTAATGCTGAAACATCATTCGGACTATCAAATCCTAAATGCTGACAAAGCGCTTCATTGATCTCAAAGGTTTCTTGGACAAGAAATGGCGTTTCACCATTTAATTCAAGACATTTTATTTGTCCGTCCTCTGTACAAATAAAATCGAAGCGAGCCAGTATCGATTGTTGCTGTAAATAATCTAATTGAATATATGGTAGCATTTCAGAACGAATGCCTAGTGCTAAAAGTTGTTCATCCGTTAAATGCTTAAATTGTTTCCCAACCTTTAAAAATATTTTCCAAAGTATAGTAGATGCATAGTTAATTTCATCGATTTTCTCTTTGGGTAAATCTAGTACATCATACAAGGCATACTCAAGATCCTCAAAGTCAGGAAAGAAATTAGGAAATTGAGAATAAAATGCTTGGCGTTGTTGAAAATATTTGTCCATATTGATTGCTCCTTTTAAGAAGATGAAGAGCCACCTCGAGAGGCACCACCTGAGCCAAAGCCTGATTTCCCTGTGCTAGAGGATGAGTGATTTGAATAAGAATTAGAACTATTCGTCGATGAACTTGAACTATTTGAGTATGAACGCTTGCCACTCGAATAAGACTTGGAACCGCTTGTATTTGAATTTGAGCTATTAGTTGTTGAGTTATTTGTTGTTGAGTTATTTGAGCTACTAGATGTTGTACCAGACGGATTTTGAGAGCCATTCGTCGTAATTCCATTGGAATTCGCATTTTTACTTTCGCTCGTATTGCTATAATTCGTTCGTGGTACTGCTGAACCACCACCTTTATCCTCTCTGTCTGTCCCATTTCTTAAATTGCGACTTTTATAAATAGCACTTCCTATCATAGCTCCAGTAGTTGCATACATAAGTCCATTGAAGAAATGATGTGCATAATGCGGCGAATTTTCATCTAAACATTCGAACGAACCATCATCACTTTCTTTCCATTTCTTACATGAATTTGCCATGTCACTGTCATAGACACTTTGTAAACCATTCCCTGTTGAAGGATTATTTTCTTCCGTTGTATTATCTGTAGTGGCAGTAGACTCTTTGACGGTCTGAGTTTCTGTGTTCCCGCACGCGGCTAATTGCATAGCCATAAATGACGCTGTTGTGACTGTTATGTATTTTTTCATTTGTTTTGCCATATCCTATTTCTCCTTTATGTCGATACCTATTTTACGGATGTCTACTGCTTTAGGTTTCATTTTTACAAATTCATACATTATCATAGCACTAAAAACTCCCTGGCGGATTGGAATCATTTACCGCAAGGGAGCTTCGCATAAATCGTTTACTTATTCGGCACTGTTTTTCTACCATATGTCATAAAGCGCCATACCTTCTCAAATGGCCCCATTTTAAAGAATTTGAACCAGATGACACTGAAGATAATTTGAATGACAAAAATTAAGATTGCAATGATTACTACATCAGAAGGTGAAACAACTTCAAGCCCCATTAATGACATAATAGCTAAACCAATAAAGCTTTGAGCTAAATAGTTTGTAAATGCCATCTGACCTACTCGCCCAATTGGCTTAAGAAACTTCACGATGCTTTTATTCTCCAACATAATAAATAGACAAGTTAAATAAAAATAAGTAGTCGGAATTACCCCTAAACCAATAATCAATTGTAGATTTGGATCTTCCCCTTGAGCAGCAAACCAAATCCAAAGAGAGATGCCAGCAAAGAGTGGGAATGTCACAAATTGTATCCACTTTATTTGTTTTGAGTATTCACTAATATGACTAATCCAATCAGCTTTTGCTGCTAAAAAACCAGTTAAAAACATGATAAAAATAGTAACGGCATCATTTCCTAATATCCCAAAAACAGTTGATAAGGCTCCTTGATTTGGCATAAATAGTTGTCCAAGAATGCTAAGGACATGAACGGTAACGATAGCAAATAGCCATTTACTAATTGTTGAAACCTTTGCATTATAGAAAGGAATTAGTAAAAAACCTATTACTGCATAGATAGCGAGGATTGAACCCCAAAAAATAAACACATGGACAATACCAATTAATAATAAAGCTAGTAAACGTCTTGCAAAACGCCATCTTGGCTTATCGCCACGCGCTTCTGCACGTGAAGTAAAAATGTAAAAACCTACACCAAAGAGGAATGAAAAAATGGAAAAGAATTTCTTTTCAATAAAAATATCAATGAGCGTATCAATAATGCCGTTAATTCCACTATAGTCAGGCATCGGTCCTCCCTCTACTATCAACTGGTAGGCCGCTACATTTATAAATAGGATGCCAAATAACGCTAGCCCCCGAATAATATCTAAGGAAACGATTCTTTCTTTTTGAGTAACGGATGAATTCATGCTTAAAACTCCTTCTCTTTCATACTTTACTGAACTATGGCTATCATAACCTCTCATCCTTACAGTAGTTTTTTGAAAAGCTTACAGGAACCTTACATTTAGTATAGATTTGTCTCATCAGTTGATACTTTTTCACTTACATTAGTTTTTAATCCCCTTCTAGAAGCGAAAATTTCATATTTTATAGTAATCATTATTTTTTTAATAAAGGAGAATAGATGATGTACAGACACCGCAGATTTGGTTTTTGCTACCCGGGTTATAAATACTGTGGACCTGGGTGTTCAGGACCAGGTAGACCTATCAATGCCGTAGATTCATGCTGCAAATTACATGACGAATGTTATGCTCGATATGGTAGATCAAGATATTGCGATGAAATGTTCCAAAATTGCTTACGACCACAAATGAACGCCAATACTAAAATGGCTAGAGATGCTAAATTGTTTTACAATATCTTCGAAGCGCGTAATCGGTTCTTTTAAACAATATAGAATGCTCATAATGATATTTCTTCATTAAAATAGGCTGAAACGATTTTCACACATTATATGGATTGAAATAAAAAGGAGGATAGAAGAGCTAAATAAAATCGCTCTCTCTATCCTCATTTTTATAAACATATTTACTACAACCTAATTTGTACGTTAATTCAACTCACCAGGTTATACAGTGATGTAAAAACTATTGGAATTAGCTCTATCTCCTCTAATTTTCACCAGATAGAAACTCGATCTTCTGGAGCTACGTACATGCCATCTCCAAGCTTAATTCCATAGGTATCATAGAATTGCTGGAAGTTCACAATCGTGCGGTTTACCCGAATTTTAGCAGCTGAATGTATATCGTTTTTGCTCAGAATCGCTGCAAATTCTTTTGTAGTTGTGGATTTCCATATTTTCGCATTGCTTTCGAAATAGGCTTTATAATCTGGATTATTCATTTGAGATACAACTTGCAGGGAAGCCGCCATCCCACCTAAATCAGCGACATTCTCGCTTAGTGTAAGCTGACCGTCGTTCAACACCCCTGGAATAATCTCAATTCCATTATAGAACTCAATCAGTTTCTGGTTTTTCTCTTTGAATTTCTTAAAGTCCTCTTCCGTCCACCAGTTATTTGCATTTCCATTTTCGTCGTATGCAGATCCGTTGTTATCAAATGCATGGCTGATTTCATGGCCAATGACCATGCCAATGGCCCCATAGTTCGCTTCAGGTTTAGCATTAATATCATAGAAAGGCGCTTGGAGAATACCAGCAGGGAAAGTAATTTCGTTATTAAAAGTATTGTAGAAAGCATTTACGGTATATACACTCGTTGTCCATTTCGTTCTGTCCACCGATTTTCCTAGCTTAGCTTTCATGTCATCTCTGTATGCTTTGTTTACTGTGACGGTATTAGAGAATAGTGAACCGCCTTCGTCATATGTCTTGATAGCTACTTTATCTAATGTCGTATCCCACTTATCTGGATAACCGATCTTAACAATCATCGTATCCAGCTTTTTAATGGCTTTAGCTTTTGTAGTTTCTGACATCCAATCAAGAGATTTGATTCTTTCCTCATACGTAGCAATTAACTTCTCTACCATTTGCTCAACATCTTTTTTAGCTTCTGATGAAAAATGTTTCTCGGCAAACATTTGCTCCAAATATCCGCCCATTGAGCCTGTTGTCTTAGCTACTGCGATTTCTTTAGCTGTTTTTTCACCTGTAACGCCTAATAACGTTGCGTCAAACTCAATAGCAGCTTCTCTGAATTCATCTGACAATGAACCGCTTGTTGCCATAAGCAATTGCACTTTAGAGTAAGCTTTTAGTACGTTAAGATTAGTTTCAGTCAAGAGATCCGCGCCTTTTTGCGCCAGCTTCACATCGGTTACGATCACTTTATCAGCACTGTCGACTTTCATCGATTTCAAGACTTGTTTCATATCAATTGTTTTGAACATGTCATCGAATTGTTCGATTGTATACGGATTATAGTATTTATTGACGTCGCCTATTTCATGTGGTTCAAGTGATACGGAAGCTAAGCTTTTCTCCATATCATATACTTTTTCGGCATGTGCATTGGCAGCTGACTTTTCCTCGCCCGAAGCTACAAGAAGTCTGGATATATATTGAATATAGGCTTCTTTCGCTTTCGAGTCTTCCGTTACAAAGCTGTTCTTATCCAGACCAGTAGTTAATCCAGAATAATACAAAGCGTTTTCACTGCTGTTCTTTGCATCATTCATGATTGAAAAGTTGAATAATGAGGTTAGACCTAATTCTTTTTCCAAGATAAGATCTGCTTGTACGAGTTCATCAAGTGTTTTAGCCCCGTCAATTGCCTTTACATATTTTTGGATGGGTTCAATCCCTTGTTTATTTCTATTTTTTGAATCCAACGCTGTCGTATAGAAGTCGGCAATTTTTTGTTCTTTTGTTCCTTCTGCGAACTGCTTACCAGCGAGCTCATCTATTATTTTTTCAATTTTATCGTTATTTTGCTTGTACAGCTCGGGAAAGACGCCGCCCATGATTTCTCCTGCCGGAATTGTCGATTCATTTAACCATTCCTTATTGATTGCTTCATAAAAATCGTCATTTAAATGGGAGCCTTTAAGCGTCCAAATTCTAGCAATAATATTTTGGAACTCATCGATTGTAATAGTGTCATTTGCGCCTAATGTGCCATCGGGGTTGCCCGTCAGTACGCCTGCTTTCGCCAATTTATCGATATCTTTCTTAGCCCAAGTGGGCACATCTGTGAACTTGACGTCAAATGTTCCACTGCGCAGATCATTTCCTACAGGCTTTGGCAATTCGCCGAACGCCCTGCTCAACATGACTAAAGCCTCAATTTTCTTAGCAGGTTCATTCTCTCTTAAATCTCCGTTTTTAGAGCCTGGTATAATGGCTTCTTTTTTAATTCCTGGTTGATAAGCGTCTGCTGCCATCAACAAGGTTTTAACGATCTCTCCTCTTGTCGCTGGTGGCGACTTTTCATCAGCATACACCGATACGCTAACTGATAGAACCATAATTATGGACATCAGTAAGGATAAAGACTTCTTTTTCATCTTGGAGCTCCTCTATAGTAGAATTGTATAAATAAAGATAAATGGATAAAATTTAGAATTTATACCATTCGTAAATCATTGTAGTCGATTTTTTTCAGTTTGAAAATATGTTAAGAAGCTTTTTCATTTTCACACTTAAACAAACTGCTTTAGTTGAGGAAGATAACCATACTAGAAGTAACAATCAATACATATAATGAATTCACTATTTAAAATAGCTCTAGCCTTGGCTTTTATAAAATATTTTTTCACTGTAAGCATTTTTTATGTATTAAGACTTTATATAAATTACATATTTTTGCGGATTACTAAAGCCAAGCTTAGTTCCTAAATGATAAGAGGCTTGGTTATGACTATCGCAATCCCAACAAGGCTGTATATCATTGAAAATACAATAATCAATAAATTTCTCTGCAATGACGCTTGCTAATCCATTACCTCTATAATTCGAATCCGTAACTATATCAATCTCTGCAAATTGCTGCGATTTAAAAATAGAAACCGCTTCACTAATAATCTTATCCCCATGCTGCAGACAAAAACCAAAGCCGTTTTCAAGAAAATTATTAGTAGAATCCCAGTATTCCTCATAATATTGATTGTCGAATTCTAAACAATGCTCAATTTGAGGTTGCTTGATTTTCATAAACTCGTAGTCAGGCAGCTCTCGTTTTTCTCTATCATTATAAGCATTTACAGCAAAGGTAAACGTGTATCTTTCTAGCTTTTTTACATGACCATTTAAACGTTGTTCAATCTTCGTGTTCCAATCGTCTGCGTAAGAAAATAATGTGAAACGTTTACTTTGTTCAATAGATTTTTGTAGTAAACATTCAAGTTTATTGACGATTTGCTCGCTGGACGAATCGCCATAAACATAGCATATTCCTGATTTGGTTTGAAATAGTAGTGAATGGAAGCTATCATTGTCGGTATAGACAGAGCCTTTTATTACCTGATCTAGTATGCTATAGACAAACGTTGGTGCATTTTTTATTGTTTCTTTAATAATCGAATAATTCTCGGCTGTAACCTTGATCATTATCATTTCCCCTATTCTTTTGATAGATCTACATACATTATAGTATAAGGAAATTATTGGGGTTATTGTTATTGTTATTGTATAATAGGTACATAAAATTTGAAGGGACTGAATTATGCACAGATAGCAATATTTTTCATCCAGACTTTATTAATAACTTGGAGGTAAAAGTATTGATAGAACAAATTTACACAAAAAGATTATATTTAAGAAAAATGAAAATGGCTGATGCTCATCGTTTATTTAAAATTTGGTCAGACCCGGAAGTTACAAAATTTATGAATATCACTAATTTTACGCATGAAGAACAAGCGAATGACATGATTAAGCTTTTTGATGAATTAGCTGAAGAGCGCAAAGCTATTCGCTTTACTATTATCGAGAAGGAATCAAATGAGATAATCGGCTCTTGTGGATTCAATGTATTTGACGAAGCTAACGCCTCAGCAGAAATCGGCTATGATCTTGCTAAAGCTTATTGGGGAAAAGGCTATGCGCCAGAAAGCATTTCGGCTTTAATTGATTATGCTTTCACCACTCTAAACATAAATAGAATTGAAGCAAAAATTGAGCCTGGTAATGTAAATTCGATAAAGGTAGTAGAGAAATTGAATTTTACTTTTGAAGGAACATTTCAGGAAAAAGAAGATTCAAATGAATCTTTTTATGACATTAATGTTTATTCTTTATTAAAATAAATTTCTATTATTTGTACTTCTTAGCCAAAACAGAGTATAGAGACCGTCAGAAAAGACAGACTCTATACTCTATTTAAAATATATTTAATAAATCTATTGGCTTTTCGATAATATAATCATACACCTCTGGCTTACCAAAACCATATGAAGCAAAAACAAAAGGAATCCCTGCAAACTTTGCCGAAAGCATATCTCCCTGTGTATCTCCTACATATACAGCTTTTTTTATGTGGTTTCTTTCCATAACTAATTGAATGTTTTCTCCTTTTGACAAGCCTGTACGCCCCGGATTTTCAAAGTCAAGAAAATATTTCTCTAGCTTATGAAAGGCATAAAATGTTTCTATGTAGCCTTCTTGACAATTGCTTACAATGAATAAGCGAAATTTTTTTGAAAGAGCTAGTAAAGTTTCTTCTAACTGCGGATATAAAATACCACCTTTGCGTAGTAAATCATCTTGCTCTTGCTGACAGCATGCTAATATAAGCTCCATCTGCTTTTCTTCATCAAGATAATCAAATAATACAGCGGCTATTTCTTTAATTTGTAACCCCATCATTTTAGATAAATCTTCTTCGGTTATCTTTCCTTTACCGTAAGGAGACCCCTGAACTACTTGCGACCACGATTGCGCTACTGTTTTGCTTGAATCCCACAGTGTCCCGTCTAAATCGAAAATAATGCTATCTATGTCCATATCCATCCTCCTTCATCAAAATATAGTTGTTTAAAAAGCGAAAGTTTCTCTTAAGGTGTTTATAGTGAACATCCTCACAACAAAAAAGGATTTGGCAACTAATTGTTTACCAAATCCATTTTATCATTATTGAATCGGAATCCAAATTTCAGAGTATGCATCAGGGCTATATGCATCTTCATCAGGGTAAACTTCAAGTTCAGCCGTTCCTGCTGGTTTATATGGATTGGATGGGAACCACTCTGAATAAATTTGTTTCCAAGTATTTTGCATCGCATCTGGCATAGGACCATGCACCTCAAAGACAACCCACTTCGATGCAGGTATCTCCAACGCTAACAGATTTTCTCCCACTTCCCCTACATGATCCGTAGCAATCCAGTAATCAATGAAACCCTTTTGTCCTTGTTCTGTATTTGGTACACAAACACCTAGCGTCCCTTTGATGCTTCCGTTATTTAATTGGATAAGTTGATGATCGAAGTTTTTTGAATTCATCTCATTCCAAAATTGAGGAATGCCCTGTAAGTTCTCACCATTTTGACTATTATATGTTCTTTTTACCCCTACCACTTGAAACTTTTCTTTTTCTACGATTTTATACTTCATTGGTTCTGCTCCCTTCAGGCTTACCTGGATGACCAGGCGATTGTATGATTGTAGTTGTCCTTGCTTCTTTCTTGCTTCACTAGGCGTCAAGTTATGTTGCTTACGAAATGCCTTGGTGAAAGCTTCAGGAGAGTCGTAGCCATATTTGTAGGCAAGATCGATTACTTTTTGCTCTGTATTTATTAACTCCTGTGCGGCTAATGTTAGCCTTCTACGTCTTATATAATCTGCAATAGACATATCGGTTAAAATTGAGAAGGTCCGTTGAAAATGAAAGACCGAAGAATTTACCTCTCGTGCAATTTGCTCTATTGTAATGTCATCTAATAAATGCTCTTCGATATATTTTATTGCTTTTTGAATCGACTCAATCCAACTCAATTGCCCTCACTCCTTGGTTATAGCTTAAAACATCAAAATTAGTTATTCCTGTCTTTTTATGCTAACTTTGGACAGGTAAAAATGAAAGCTTTATTATTTTCTTATCACCATAACGTGTGGTTGATTTCTGTTTCCACTGGGCGCTTTGTTGTTGCTGTCGCTTCGTTACACTGCGCTTTCGTACAGATATCGCACAGAGCAAAGCTTTCTGGGGGGCGTCCATTGTGCCGCTGTAATCTGAGCCCAAGGAGTCGCCCAATCTCTACTCAAAGAAGCTCCAAGCCGAAGGAAGAACTCGCCGAAGTGACGCAAAGAAAGTCCTTAATATTGTGTAAAATTCTATAAAGAGTTTTTCAATCCTAACTTTAGTTTTGTAAAATTGTCCAGCTTATGTGTTTGATTTCGCTGCTAAATGTGTCAGTTGCGCCGCTAAATGTGTGAGTTGCGATGCTAAATGTGTGAGTTGCGACGCCAAATGTGTCAGTTGCGCCGCCAAATGTGTGAGTTGCGACGCTAACCAAGGGAAGAACGCCGCTAAATCCTGTTATTCCGCCGCTAAAAATCGTCAGAGCGATGGATGGAATCATCGAAACGACGGAAATCGACCTATATGTAAAAAAAATAATAAATACAATCCCTATTTTTGGATATTATAGGTTAAGATTTTATTAATAAAAAGTTAGATTGGAGGTATTACTATTGGTTAAATGGCAAGGGGCTGCAGGAATTTGCTTAAATGAAGACAATGAATTATTAATGGTTTTGCAAGGAACTAAAGAAGAAGAAAAAACATGGGCAGTACCATCAGGCGGCAAAGAAGCTACTGAAAATTTTGAGACATGTTGTATCCGCGAAGTGTATGAAGAAACCGGATTCATAGTAGACATCGTCAGAGAAGTGTTACATAAAAATAATGATGTAGTAGAAGTTCGCTATTTCGAAACAATCGTTAAGGGTGGACAAATGATTCTACATGATCCCGACGAATTGATTTATGAAATAGCATGGAAATCAAAAGATGAATTACTAGATTTAACATTAACCTTCCCTGAAGATAGACAATTTCTATTATCATTGTTTCAATAATAGAATTATCATGACTTAGGATGGATGGTGGTAGGAAGACCCTATCGGAATCTTATTACCTACCTAACCTCTCGCATATCTACAACCGCGGGTATTTCCCTTTCACCCGCGGATAACTCTTATATTATGATTATTTCATTTTTACTTTTTCAACGGCCGCTTCATATATCAATTCATCATCAATTTTAATATATTGATTTTTCGCTGCCTTACAATAGCCTTCTTGTTCTAAAAAATGCTTGAGTTTAGATTTCTTCGCAAATATTTTTTCAATAACATTCTTCCCCATTCCAGGTTCATCACCTGTTCTTGTAGCAATTGATACCCAATATATTTTTGACAATTTATTTCCCCCCTCTGGATCTCATTTATAAATAATTAAAGCTGAATGTATAACTGTATGTTCCCCTATATATATCGTATTGTATTTAATATCAACTATTAAATACTCGCTTAAATCAAATAGAGCATTATTAATATCATGTTCAAATTGTACAATATCATTATTTTGGATCGTCACTACTTGAGTTGCTTGCGTCATACAGTTTCACCCTTTTCTTCTAATCATAGATTAAAAGGAAGTATTTGTCACAAATTATTTTCGGTAGTAGCCGGGATCGTAAAAGGCGTAGGCAGTTGAACCCATATTTTAGGATTATGCCACTTGGATTCGAATGGATTGAAAAGATGATAAAGCCGAAGTTATGCTTACTAGCTTTACATATAGTTTGTCTGCAAAGGATGGAAAAATATTATTTACTGATCATTTTGGATGCCTCAAATTATATGATGTGAAAAGTAAAGAAATAACAGAATTTAATAGTTCAGTTCCTAGGGCAAGGCTATTAAATGATCAACAATGGGTTTATCTAACATTTGATTGACCCTTCTGAACCTTCAACTGCTAATGGAAAGCTAATTTTTTATGTTGCTTTGACAAATCATACGCAAGAAGTTGTTTCGGATATTGATAGTGTAAGTGATCTTAACACTGATTTTAAGATAATGGATCATCTATTAGTTGAGGATGGTTGGAAATGTCTATTATTTTTAGATTTTCCGCTGAAAATGGTTTTTATATCTATAACTATGAACTCATTGAAAAAGGCAAATTAATAATTCAAAGTAAGCTCCTAACTAATAAAGGCTACCCCAATTCAAGAAAAATTGGGATGGCCTTCTTCTTTAGTTCAAAAGGGTGTTGGACAGCACTCTCTTCTAATACATTTTCAAATATTCTTCCCGCTCCCAGTTATGAACACGCGTGCGGTATTTATTCCATTCTATTTCTTTAGCAGCTGTGAATTTTTCAAAGATATGATCTCCGAGTGCTTTACGTACGGTATGATCCATTTCTAGTTCAAGGAGTGCATATTCCAATGACGATGGGAGGCTCTCGATATTATTCAATTCACGTTCTGCTCGTGACATTTTATAAATATTGCGATCTACAGCATCTGGTGGTGTAAGATCTTTGCGAATACCATCGAGCCCAGATGCTAAAATAACAGCCATTGCTAAATAAGGATTCGCTGCTGGATCGACAGAACGCAGCTCGATACGTGTTGATAGCCCTCGTGAAGCTGGAATTCGAATAAGTGGTGATCGGTTTTGTGCAGACCATGCTACATAGCAAGGAGCCTCATAGCCCGGCACTAATCGTTTATAAGAATTAACAAGTGGGTTTGTTATAGCTGTGAAACCGTGTACATGTTTTAGTATCCCTGCCATAAAGTTACGCGCAGTTTGGCTTAATTGCAATTGTGCACGTTCATCATAAAACGCATTTTTATCCCCTTCAAATAATGATAAGTTGAAATGCATGCCAGAACCGTTAACACCGTAAAGTGGCTTTGGCATAAAGGTTGCATGCAGTCCATGCTGTGCGGCTATCGTTTTTACAACAAGTTTAAACGTTTGAATATTGTCACATGCTTCAATCGCGCTTGCATATTTAAAGTCAATTTCATGTTGACCAGGTGCAACCTCATGGTGCGATGCCTCAATTTCAAAGCCCATTTCTTCTAACTCTAATACGATATCACGCCGACAGTTCTCTCCTAAGTCAGTCGGGGCTAAGTCGAAGTACCCGCCACTATCATTTAACTCAAGTGTTGGATGCCCCTTTTCATCTACCTTTAATAAGAAAAATTCTGGCTCTGGCCCTAAATTAAATGAGCTAAAACCTAATTCCTCCATCTCCTTTAAAACTCTCTTCAAATTGGAGCGTGGATCACCTTCAAATGGTGTACCATCTGGTCTAACAATATCACAAATAAAACGAGCCACCTTACCTTTTTCAGCCGTCCAAGGAAAAACTACAAAAGTATCACGGTCAGGGCTCAAGTACATATCTGATTCCTCAATGCGTACAAAACCTTCAATTGATGAACCATCGAACATTATTTTATTGTCTAATGCTTTTTCTAATTGGCTAACTGGTACTTCAACGTTTTTTATTGTTCCCAATATATCAGTAAATTGTAGGCGAATAAATTTCACATTTTCTTCCTTGACACGGCATTTAATATCTTCTTTTGTATAACGTTTCATTCTTCACCACTCCAATGTAATTTTAATTAACACAATTCTTTTGTAACTGTTTTTAAAATACATTAAAAAGATGAAAAACACAATATTTATGTAAGGTTTTATTACATGCATTTTATCGAATATATGTATCTTTTTTTCAGATAGATAGAGCCCCTTTGACATATTCTATCCAAAAGCAGGAGACGTCCTGCAGTATGCGTATACATCCCCACCACTTCTGTACCTATCGCTCGCTTTCGAGTCAAAAAACATTTACTAAACGATATTAAAATAGGTTGCATTCCTTCAAACGGAATGCAACCTACTCACTTTAATATTGTAAAAGCATATTGACAAACACAACGATAATCACAAAAGGTACTACTATTAACATCAGTAATCGATACGTTGAATAGAACCCCTGCCCCATTTGACTTCCTATTAATAATTCCTTCTTCACAAATTCTTTATCAACTACATACGCAATAAAGATAGCAATCAATAAGTTACCTAACGGAAGCATTAAATTAGAAACTAAAAAGTCAGTTGCATCAAAAATCGTTTTTCCAAAAATTGATACATCAGCTAATGTACTTGATGAAAGCGCTGCAGGAATCGCCGCAATAAAGACTACTACACCTAGCAGCATCGTCAATGCAGCACGAGACATACGTCCCTTCTCCATAAATGCCGCTACGATAATTTCATACAAACTGAATGAAGAAGTTAACGTTGCGAATAAAAATAATAATAAAAACATCGCTAAAAATATTTCACCAAATGGCATTTGACTAAATGCTGTTGGCAGAACCATAAACAGTAAGCCGGGTCCAGATGCTGGTTCTAAATCAAAAGCAAATACAACAGGGAAAATCGCTAATCCTGCTAAAAACGATACAAGCACAGTGAGAAGAACAACGGAGCCTGCGGAATTAGGTAAGCTCACATCTTTCTTTAAATAGGAGCTGTACGTCACAAGACAAGAAAACCCTACCGCTAAGCCAAAGAAGGATTGTCCTAACGCTTCTAATATAGCCTTTCCAGTGATATTGGAAAAGTCAGGCCATAAGAAGAATTTAACCCCCTCCATTGCTCCATCTAATGTTAAAGCCCTCACAACAAGCACAATAAACATAAGGAATAATAAAGGCATCATCCACTTATTGGCTTTTTCTATACCATTTTGCACACCAAGTGAAATAACTATTACATTTACTAGCGTAAACAGCCCTAAACCTAGTAATGTAATCCAAGGTGTTCCTACAATCTTTGCAAATAGTTCACTAGGATCAACGGAAGAATCAATAACAGCCCCAGTCACACCAAGGCCACTGTATATAAAGATCCAACCCCCTACAACACTGTAAAAACTTAATAATAAAAAACAGCCGAGCACACCCATGCGACCAACCCAAGCCCAACCTGTTTTCGTAGGTGCAATTTTTTTATAGGCAGTTACAGCCTCAGACTGTGTACCACGACCTAAAATATATTCTGATAATAACATCGGTAAACCAATCAACAATGTAAATAGAACAAAAATCAGGAAAAACGCTCCCCCACCACTTTGTCCAGTAACATATGGAAGCTTCCAAATTGCCCCCAGTCCGATTGCTGCTCCAGCCGATGCTAAAATAAAGCCTAGTTTACTAGACCATTGACTCTTTTTTCCACTCATCTCTTCAAACTCCTCTAACTTACTCAACTCTTCCTTATTCTACAATAAAATAATACACTCGACTAGATTAATTCTATATGTTACTTTTGCGTAATATTATCCAACACCTCTACCATTCTACATAAAAAAAACTCGAAATTCTGATACTAGTATTACAACCTATGTATCTGTATATGATTACATAGTTTCTATCATGCGATATAGTGTAATGGGTGCATTTGTAGGCTGGGGGATAGAAGAACCTCTGAGGATAAACAATGAATGAAATCACACATCAATCTGTGGGCTTGTGCGTAAAATTACACACAAGTCCTTTTGTTATGCTTTCTCAATCACTCCAGTAGCCTAACAAAAGACTTTGTAGCTCCCATCAAGCAATCTGTGTCAATGAATTTAGTTAGAAAGGTTCGAGGAGTGTCAAGAAAGGATTTATTAAACATAAAAAAGAAAAGATGACTTTTATAGTCACCTTTTCACTTGTAAGTAGCAATTTAGTTATTGAATATTTGCTCGTAACGGTGGAAGAATGCCACTGCGTGCGCTCTTGTTAGAGAATCATTTGGTTTAAACTCTTCATTTGTTTTAGTAGTTGTTAAACCATTATCACGAAGGAATTTAATAGCTTCTGACTGAGATAAAGTCTTACCATAATGCATTGAAGCCAAGATACGAGCGAAGTTACCCCGTGTGATATCCTTACCTGCAATGGCTTGTTTCGATGCTGTGTTTGCACCTAGAACTGGTAGAGAGTATTTTGTAGCCAGTTGGTAGTTTTTGTCACCATACCATGTAGTATTAGCTTTCGTTGAAGCTAGTTCTGATGGTTTGAAGTAACGGAATAGGATAGTTAACATTTGGTTTTCCGTTAAGTTAGTGTACGGTTTAAGTAAGTTTTCGTACTTGCCTGTTGATGGGTTTTTCACGTTTAGGTATCCACTGATGATACCGATGTTGACTGCCCACTTAAAATCCTCAGCCCAGTATTGGTTTGCATTGTAATCAGCAAACTTTGATACATCAACGTTTCCCGTTGTTGGCGGTGTTACTGGAGGCGTTGGTGTTGAAGCTGAGTAGTTTAAATAACTTGATGCTACATACCCCTTTGTCCCGTCATTTCTTTTCACAGGATACCAAACAAAATGGTTTTTCTTCGTTGATACTTCTTCATATTCAAAAGGTCCCGTAATGGTAACAATTTCGCCTTCACGTAAAGTACCCATAGCAGGACTATCC
Organism: Lysinibacillus sp. NPDC095746; assembly: GCF_044763535.1. Lineage (NCBI taxonomy): Bacteria > Bacillati > Bacillota > Bacilli > Caryophanales > Bacillaceae > Lysinibacillus > Lysinibacillus sp. NPDC095746. The sequence continues at coordinate 85,423 of NZ_JBIWGL010000006.1, read as the reverse complement.
TTAGTAGGTCTTGTCCTCAATGTTACATTAGTTGTTGTTGCACTAACTTTCTGATTTGTTTTAAAAAAATACTTTGATTTTGTTAATGGTACATCAAATTTATAGTTCATCGCTGAAAATTTAATATTTTCCCTGCTGTTAGAATCATATTGAAAATGTTCGCGTTTAAAAGGCAGCTCTGTTAAGTCTATTAATTCCAATTTCTCAATAATTCGGAGAATTCTTTCTTGATAGGCATTTGCATTTCTTTCATCAGTTGCTTGGACAATTGGACTATTTACTGGTTTAGTACCGTTATAAGCCATGATAGCGAAGTACCAATGTTCCAATACATCTCTTTCCCCACCGTTGATGCTAGGCAAATCCTTCCGCTTAAACATATCATCTAGAGTCTTTACACCAGCTTGAATATTATAGACAATATCGCTTTTTAGTCTATTTAGTCTATCTTGATCGTAGCCAGCTTGATTTGTAATTTGCATAATGCCAATTCCATTATCTGCTGTCACAATCGCTTCACCTTTACTATCGAAATGACGCCAATTTCCACTTTCACCTTCCGCTATTGCCTTCACAATTTCAGGTGGAACATCATAACTCAGTGCTGTTTCGGTTAACAAACAGTTCATTGTGGAATAGTCAGGGTTTACATTCGATGCCGAATCATACTCACATGTATTTGCAATATTATTAGCTAATACATTTTTATCTATGTTTATAGATAGAGAGAGGGTACCAATGGCAATCACACTAATCAAAGGTTTCAATATCTTTTTCATATGTGATTATTACACTTCCTTTCATATTTTTTAAAGATAAAAGATTCAGATATATGTTATCATAAACCCAATATTTGAGATAGGGGTAATAGTCAACATTTCCTTCATTTAACATTTTTGAACAATAAATGATAGCTCAAACATATATTGTTTAATTTTAATTCGGTGTAAATAGCGATTGTTGGATTTTTACTTTTTGGTGAAATAGGTAAGCTTCCTAAAGTCCATTGAAACAAGCCCAAGCAAAATCTATCACGCTCTGTAAGCTTTCTACGATTGTTGTTGTAAGCTGACTCAAAGTTGAAACAATTGAGTTACTTTTGGAATCTAAAAGCAACATACCAAAATGTCACCTTCGTACTTTAGTGGTATATAAAAAGAGGGAGGAGTTTCCTCCCCTTATGTATGATTTTATAGGTATTGCTCTTAGCAAAAGAACCATCTTTCTTCGAAACCTTTCTATCAACCTCAATCAAACCTGCTAGTTCTAAATTCTGAATCAATGCACGAATTCTTCTCTCATTTCACAAACAACGTCAATAATCTCATTGTTGAATACAGTTGCAGGAGCATAACCAAACATCTTGCTACGATATTTCAGATAACTGTAAATCATAAACCAATCAACCCCGATTTCATCACACAATACACTACGAGCAAATTCAAATACACTTATAGGTAATGTATCATCCGTTGAGAACATTTGACCTTCTTTTCCCTCTCGTTGTGTTACCTTAATACCATCTTGTTAGGTCAGTGTATATTGCTTAAATTCTGTAACTCTTTCTCATCTAAAAAATCTGCAATTGCAAATTTAAGCAACAAAAAAACACCTCCTAGACTTTAACAGTCCAGTAAGGTGTCATTACTTGAACACTACCCTAAATCATACTTTATTCTCGAAATTAACTCATATACATGGAACGCTGATGATGAATCCATTTACGCATTGTTGTGAATAGTAATGCCATGATGATAGTAATTAAAATACCTTTCACAATGTTAAATGGCAAAATACCAGCTACGATCATTTTATATAGTGAATCACCTACAACAGGCTCCATACCTAAAAAGTAAGTGTACATAGGTAAAAATACAACATAGTTAAGAATGCTCATTCCTACTGCCATTACAATTGTTCCAGCAGCTAAACCTCCGACAAGGCCTTTAACTGTTTTGGAGCGATTAAATACAAAGCTCACTGGTAGAATAAATAAAATACCTGTTGCAAAGTTCGCGAAATGTCCTACCGGTACTCCCGTTGGCGTGCCTGAGAAAACCCAGTCCAACACATTTTTAAATAATTCTACTAAAATACCGGCTACAGGTCCCATAGTAATCGCCGCTAATAATGCTGGCATATCACTGAAGTCCACTTCCAAAAACGCTGGAAACGGCGGAATCGGGAAATTAAAAAGCATTAATAAAAACGAAATACTGCTCAGCATGCCAATCGTAATATACGATTGAAGTTTAACATTTTTCTTCATTGAAAACTCTCTCCTCTTTGCTGATTCAATCTCGCAAGAAGAAAGGTTACGACCTAATCGATCATCATCATGAAAAAACCCTTATGCAAAAGAGCATAAGGGAGAATAGGCAAGATTAAAAAACGCCATTAATTAACTATTTTCTGAGCATACGCTGTGTGAAATCACATCGAAAAAACGCTCGTACATAGTTAAATTCATAACAATGAATGACGATCGTACCTTCATCTTCTCCCATCCAGACTTTAACTGTCGGCCTTGGAATCGCACCAAGTCAGCCATGCAAAAAATTATTTGCACAGGTCGCGGGCTGAAGAGCCTTTCGTAAATATGCGTGCTAATATGTCTTAAAGGAAACATTAGCGATTTACAACTCTATTACCGCCGGTCGGGATTTTCACCCTGCCCCGAAGATGAATCATTATTTTTTTGTTTCATAGCCTTACTATAATGAATTATTAGAGAAAAGTAAATAGCTTTGCTTAAAAAATTCCGATTAAACTTGTATGCTTTAAGCGCGTGAAAAGTAGCTTAAGTCCATATTCATCTCACCACCTATTGAGGTGAGAGACACTTCTGTACAGGATGCTTTGCTTTCGCTACAAAAAAATGGCAATAACAAGAGCATTCACGCACATATAGCGGCGAGAATGCTCCAAAAATTTCTTTAATTCTATTTTTGTTGTTAGGCTGTTTATGGCATATATCGTTTATTGGCTCCTACAGGCTTTGGCAAGAATGTTTTTAAATCAAATCCTTCCCAGCTTTCCTGTACAACATTGTCTAGACGTATTTGTTGATCAAAACTTGCAGCAGTTAGCATCATAGCTTCTATCATTTGAGTTGCACGAACAGTATCCATGGCCGTTAAATCAAGCGGCTCATCAAATGTAACAATAACACCTTCTGCTACTTCTTTCACACTGTATGTTATATTTTCCGGTACAACTGGAACGTATACATCATCATTTTTATTTCGCATAACGGTAAGCGCTTCTGTTACAGTGGAAAAAGTTTTACGAGTATCTGGTGATAAATATTCAGCTCCATTTTCATCTTTATATAAATAATAATTAAAGTGATTTGCGCTTGTTAAGGTCATAGACTTACTTGGCTCTTCATCCTTAGAAAATTTGTAGGCTGTACCATCAGAATTTTCAAACTCAACATCTTTATACTCTGAATCTGAGAATGTATCCTGTAAGGTATCTAAATATTCATTCGTATCTGCTGAAGCAACATCATAATCATTTTTCTTCGGCAAAACATGAACGAGTTTATCGCCCTTCTCCTTTAATTCTCCTTTATATGGATGATAGTTAGTAAAACCATTTGCTTTCTCATCAATTTGCGGCGCATACTTTTCATACATTTGTAATGTTGTAGGCTTTTTCTTCGGAAAATCAGTAGCAACTCGTTCATTTGGAATGATATACGTCATCGGCACGCTTTTCTTATCACGATTTGCCAAACCAATATGAAACACTACTGCATCTGTTAAATCTTCCTCATAAACAGATGATCGGAGAGACATGATCCTTGAATGTTCTGCTACGATGTTGTTGGATTCCATCATCTTATCGTGGTTGATAGAGCTTTTCGCTACATGATTGTCTGGCGATATTGAATATTGAGAGGTTTCAGGCGCATTAGCCTGGTCTATTTTTGTATCATTATGTTTTAGCAACGTCGAGCCTGTAAATACTGTTAAAGCGAAAACTGCTGCAACACTCATAAAGATTGGCCATTTATGAACTTTCTTCTTTGTTGCTGTCTCTGTATTTTCTTGTTGTGTAGAATTACCGTGTTGTTGCTCTTGTGATGTTATTTCATCATCTATCGGTTGTTGTATAGCTCCTTGAAGATGAGCATTATCCTGCAAGCGAGCATCTGTCAATAATCGATTTAATATTTCTTCTTTTGAACGGCGGTCAGAAAGCTTAGGGGCATTATTTAATAGATGCTCAAGTTGGTCATCATCAAATTGGTTATGTGTCATTGCCATTTCGCCTCCTGTTCTCTAACCTGTTGTAGCTGCTGCCTTAAAAATTTAATAGCACGATGCTGAGTAGTTTTTACCTTCGCTTCTGTCCAATCTAGTATTTGTGCAGTTTCTGCAATCGATAAATCTTGAAAGTAGCGCATAATAATGACCATTTTTTGGTCACCAGTACAGTGTTCAAGTGCTGATTGTACCTGCATAAATTCATCACTGGCCTGCAGCACGTCTTCCGGTGATGGTGTGGTTGAATGTAGCTGTTCCGTTTCCCAATCAAAAAAATCAAGTGAATGTTTTTGGCGTACAGCCTGCTTTCTAAAATGATCAATAGCGACATTTTTAGCAATAGCAAAAAGCCAAGTCTTTTCGCTACTATTTCCTGCGAACTGATCATATGAGCGCAATACGCGAACATAAACCTCATGCGCTAAATCCTCAGCAAGTGTACGGTTTTTTACTAAATAAATAAGAAACTGGAACACATCTTGATGATATGCATCGTATAATCGATGGAACACGGAGTCATTCAAAGCACTCCACCCCCGTTCTCTTTATATTTGTCGTCTAAATGTCCACAGAAGTTACATCCAATTAATACCACTCTTTATTAATATGAATCAAAAGGTAAATAAAAGGTGAAGGTAGTCCCCTCTTTTAGCACACTATCTACCATAATATTGCCTGAATGTGCCTTGACAATATTTCTAGCAATAGCTAAACCTAGGCCAGTTCCGCCTTTAGAACGTGTACGTGCCTTGTCTGCTTTATAGAAACGTTCAAAGACATATGGTAAGTCCTCTTGGGGAATACCATGCCCTGTATCCTGGACAGATATTTTGGCAAAGGTTGGCTCCTGCTCAACCTTCACTGTTACTGACCCTTCATCAGTATGACGGAGAGCATTATCCACTAAATTCGTTAATACTTGTTCAATTCGATCCTCATCTATACTAATCGAAGCTTCGTCATTAAATTCACTGTCAAATATTAGACGAACATGTTTCTCTTTTGCAACCTGTGCAAATTTTTGCGTAATACGTTCAAATGTCGAATTAATTGGAAGCTCATCCTTGTACAGCGTCATATGCCCCGATTCCATACGCGCAAGATCTAATAAATCTGTTACGAGACGTCCCATACGTTTCGATTCATCATAAATAATTTTTGTAATCTCATTACGTTCTTCTTGATCCTGTATAAAATCATCATCCATTAAAGCCTCTGAATAACCTTGGAGCATCGAAATTGGCGTCCGTAGCTCATGAGACACATTGGCAATAAAGTCTGAACGCAGTTTTTCTAAACGATGCTGCTCCGTCATATCACGAATAACCGCAACCGCTCCACGTATCGATTCCTCACTATAAAGTGGGCTAATCGTAAACGTATAGTAACTGCCATCCATTTCAATTTCTTCTTCAAGCTTATCCTCAAACATCAGTACATGATCGAGCATATGATAAAGCTCAGGCGGAATTGGCTTCGCACTTTGTGACCCCTTATTGACAAACCACTTTTGCATTAAACGGTCCGCTGGTGGATTACTTAATAATATTGTACGATCACGATTAAATGTAATCACTGCGTCTGTCATCGATGTTAATATATTGGAAAGCTGTTCATTTTCTTGGTTGATCACTTCTAAATTGTGTTTCAATTGACGGCCCATTTGATTAAAGGCAACTGCAAGCTGACCAATTTCATCATTTTGTGTAGTCGGCATTTTCGCTTCAAAATTCCCTTTAGAAATTTCAAACGCAAGCTCACGCATTTTACGTAATGGTGACGTAATACGTGATGAAAGGAAAAACGCAAAAAATGTCGTCAACACAAAGGCTATGAAAGCTGATAGAAAGACAATTTTCGTCGTCTCTTTCGATGTTTTATGCAGCGCATCAGGACTTTGATAAATAAAGACAGCTCCGTGCACAGCATTTTCCACATTTAGCGGGAAACCGAGCACAACATACGATTCCAATTTTTCTTCGTCCGTGGAAGATGGCATCATCATTTCCTTAATAATCGGTTTATCTGATTGAAAAACTTCTTGGAACGATTTATTGGCTAAAATCATATCCTGTATTTCTTTTTTATTGACACCTTCCTGCATAGCGAAAGAAACTCTATCATGGTTAATAGCAATAAGTGCATTTGTACTTTCAGGTAAAATATCTTTTAATAATTCCGAAGTCGACTCTGCTGTTTCATTATCATCTACTATACTTGCAACTGTTGCTGCAGTTTGACCCAAGGAGCTTTCTGCTTGTTGCATATGGTAATTCTGAAGAAACTCAAGCATTAAAACCGTGAAAACAAACAATACAAATGAAACGAGAAGCAATATGGTTACCCATAGCTTCCCGACAACACTATTCCATATTCTATTCATTGACAACCTCAAATTTGTAACCAACGCCCCATACAGTAACAATCATTTTTGCAGCGTTTTCAGATACACGGTTGAGCTTTTCGCGTAAACGTTTTACATGTGTGTCAACTGTACGTAAGTCGCCAAAGAAATCATAATGCCAAACTTCTTTTAGTAATTGTTCACGGTCAAATACTTTGTCTGGTGATTTAGCTAGGAAATAAAGCAATTCATACTCTTTAGGCGTTAAATTTACTTCAATACCTTCTGCTGTTACACGGTGAGCATCATGATCGATCATTAAATGTTGGAACACAACTAAATCTTTTGAAGAAGAAGCATTTGTCGAAGGTGAGAATGCTTGTGAACGACGTAATATAGCCTTCACACGTAACACAACCTCACGAGGACTAAATGGTTTTACAATATAATCATCTGCTCCTAGCTCAAAGCCTTGTACACGATTCGCTTCCTCGCCTTTTGCAGTTAATAAAATAATTGGTGTTGCTGCTCGTTCACGGATTTCCGCACAAACTTCAAGTCCGTCTTTTTCAGGCATCATAATATCTAATAAAATACAATGATACTCTTTTTCCAAAGATTTTTCGATCGCTTGTTCACCATTTTCTGCCTCGTCAACAAGGTACCCTTCTCGCTCCAAATACATTTTTAATAAGCGTCGAATACGATCCTCGTCATCTACTACTAATACTGAAATATTTTCTGACACTTTCACGATCCCTCTCTTCTAATCTTTCTCTACCTTCTATTGTACATGGTACAGCACATATTGAAAAGAAAAGAAAGCCTTCTTGCCACAGCAAGAAGGCCTCTTCTTTCCAATACTAGCGACGTAAAAAATCTCATATGTGCTCAAAATCAATTATATCTCGGCATAATTGCATCCGGAATTGGCTTTGTACTTATGTCTGCTGGATGCAGGGACTTTCGGTACAAAAGACTTTTGCTGAAAGAAGTTAATTGGTTTAAGCCGAAGCGTATGAGTGTAAACCTGCAAGAATCAAGTTAACAGCAATTAAGTTAAATAATATTATTGCGAAACCAATTAATGCTAACCATGCAGATTTTTGACCTTCCCAGCCTTTCGATAAACGTAAGTGTAGGAATGCTGCATAGAATAACCATGTAATAAGTGCCCACACTTCTTTCGGATCCCATCCCCAGAAACGACTCCACGAAAGTTGTGCCCAAATCATTGCAAAGATTAAAGCACCTAACGTAAATACTGGGAAACCAATTAACACGGAACGATAACCAATTTCATCAACTAATTGTAAATTTACTCGTTTGACAAAAGGTTGGAAAATCGCACTAATTCGACGTCGTGCAATTAATCGAATCAATAAATATAAAACAGATCCTACTAATAATGACCACACAACTGTTGTTAATTTCTTCGCATTAATGAGCGGAGGCATTTCTACTAACGGAGACATGCCATGTTCTTCAATTGCCTTATATTCATTCATACCAAATAGTGGCGGCATTTTGTATTCAATTTGACGTCCATTACCCTCTTTATCAACATAAGTATATGTTGAATCGTAACCCAACAAACTAAAAAAGCATGTAGCAATTACGAAACCAAGGACTACAACAAGGAAGAACATTACCGATTCTAACCAGAAACGTTGTTTAGAAGGTTTCTTTAAATCAACTACTTTCAATAAATAAATTAGTCCTGCTACCGCACTAATTGCTAAAAGTGATTGCCCTAAAGCAGCTGTAATAACATGAATTGTTAACCAGTGACTTTGTAAAGACGGCATTAAAGGAGTTACCTCTTTCGGGAACATCGCCGCATAAGCAATTATTAATAACGCCACAGGTAATGCTACTAAGCCTAGGGCCGTCACGCGATAAATAAAATAAATCAAAACGAATGCCCCAACAATGAACATGCCAAACGCAGTCGTAAATTCAAACATATTACTAACAGGTGCATGCCCTGCATAAATCCAACGAGTGATAAAATAACCAAGCTGCGAAAGTAGACCTATAATCGTGACAACAATTGCAACCTTACCCCATTTTTCAGTATTTTTGCCTGTTGCATTCGATTGTTTTATCGAACCACCAAATAAAAAAGTCGCAACTAGGTAGGCTATGAATGCTACAAATAATAGGTTTCTACTTATGTCAATCAAACTCATAAGTTGTTGTCACCTTCCTTTTCCTTTGTGGATTTCTTGACATCTTCTGACGAATCTAACTGATCTTCATATGGTGGTAGACCAGCAAATGTAGTGACTGTATCTAAATCCTTTTTCATACTGAACATATTTTTATTCACATGGGCAGCCATCAACACTCGGCCATCAGGCTCCACCTGTAACCATAAACGTCGGTGGTTCCAATACGAGCCAACTACTACACCAATCATAAAAATAATACCGCCGACAAATAACATTGGTATCGTACTATCCTTACGAATTGTAAAGTTTGATGAATTACGCGTCTCTACTCCTGTGAATTTCATTCTATATTTGTTTTCACCAAGTGGTTCAAAAGGTGGCTTCCTAATTTCTACAAAGCTTACTTCACCTTTTGGCGTTTCTGGTGTTGTCATTTTAAATATAAATGCTGGATTATTTGGTATTGATGTTTGTGTTTGTGGTTCACCATCTTTAAAACCAGAAAAATCTGGTGTATACACAAGAATCTGTACTGAAGAACCATTTCCTAAATCATATTCCTTTTTAGGATTCGTTAAATCAATTTCAATTTGTCCTAGTGACTCTTCTTCATTTGCTTTATTCACTAATTTAAAATTCATCTGTCTCAACTCATTGAGGCGATAATTCATTTGATACAGTGCAAAACTGTTTTCTTTTAACGGATGATTGACACGAATAGAGTAATCTCTCAATTTTTTAAGATTGTCTGTATCTCCAGGAAGAGCTCCGTCAGGTTGTTTGTATAATGTGATGTCTGTTTGATAGTTTTTCGCCATAGCATTGACACCTTGGTTTGATTGCTCGTCCTGTGGCTTATTGTCATGGGTTTCCAAAATAAATTTATTATTTTTAATAAAATAGCCGTCCATCCCTGGTATAGCTCGTGTCTCACCTTCACGGATCCAAATCGTCTCATCCACATAAAAACCAGGTACTAAGCGCAGCATAACACCTGCTAAAAAGATAATGAGACCGACATGATTTATGTATGGGCCATATCGAGCAAAACGGCCGCGCTCTGCTAGCAATGCACTTCCATCACGACGAACGCGATATTTTAAGTCAGTCATTTTTTGCTCAACTTTATCTAGCGTTTCTTCAGGGTTTGGCACTTGTCCTTCCGCAACGATACGTTGGCGCTTCATGAAACTTTCATGACGTTTAACGCGTTGATTTTTTAGAGACTTGTGTAATGGTAAACCACGGTCTAAACTCGCAACAATAATAGAAATCGCAAGCATGCCCACTAAAATTTGGAACCACCAAGTGCTATACAAATTAGAAAGTCCTAAATTATTATAGAGTTTGCCCAACAAACCATACACTTTCTCATAATACTCTGCTTTACTAGGTTCAGGGACATTAACATAAATCGCTTGCGGTAGTATTGTTCCAATTGACGCTGCGACTAACGTTATAATAATAAGGGCAATCCCGACTTTTACATTCGAGAAGAAATTCCAAATTTTATCGACAATTGTTGTGTTATACGTTTTTGAGCGAATCGCCATTCCGTCGTAGCGCATATCAACAACTTTTGTTTGTTTACCTTCCTCAGTTAAAGGACGACCACATTTCTCACAAAGCTTCGTGCCATATGGGTTACTATGACCACAAGCACAAATAATGTTTTCCATAGTCATTTACTCCTTATTTTGGCTTCACTAATTCCATGTACGAAGCAATTTTTCCTTCCTCTAATTCACCAGTAATAATTTTGACCACTTTACCATCTGGATCAATGACAAGAGTTGCAGGTAAATTACCTACATTGTAGGTAGTACTAACGCTTTTCGTTTTGTCAATAACTACTGGGAACGTTAATTCATGTCTATCGACAAAATTCTGTACTTCAAAATCTGTTTGCGCAAGATTGACCGACAATGTTTGTACACCCTGATCTTTAAAGACTTGATACTGACGATTTATTGCAGGCATTTCTCTCTCACACGGCCCACAAAAAGTTGCCCAGAAGTTCAAAAATACTCCCTGCCCTTTATAATCAGACAGCTTATGTTTTTCACCGTTTAAATCTACTAACGTGAAGTCTGGTGCTATAGAGCCCACTGCTATTAACTCTACTTTATCCTTTGTTGCTGTTCCGTATACCGTGTAACCAATTGCTAAGACTAAGACTGCCAAAATAATGGTACGAATGACGAGACGTTTTTTCTTTTTCTCCAAGTTAATAAACCCCCTATCAATTTACGGCTTAGAGTAACTACAACTAACGCTAAGCTTTTCATACAAACATCCATAGATTTTACCGTCTAATTTTCAGCATTTACATGTTCACTCGTGCGTCAAACGCCACCTCACAAAAAGTGGAAACGATTTCATCAGGATGCAATTAATCTAGGTTAGCTATTCTCACCTATTATAGCAAAATGAAGCAGAAACGCTTAGCTAATAATTATGAATGATTTATGAACGATTTCACTAATAAGAAAGTGAATACATTGCTATTACACATAGAAGTATCACTTTCTCATAGAAAATGCGGATTTATCCGATTTTTCCTGTCTCCGCTAACACACGCAATTGCTTCACTTCATGCTTTGTTAATTCACGATATTCTCCCGGAGCTAGTCCAAATAAATCTAAAAAGGCAAAGCGTTCACGTTTTAGTTTAACTACTGGAGTACCGATCGCCTCGAACATGCGACGCACTTGACGATTTCGCCCTTCGTGAATCGTAATTTCACAGATTGCCTTACCTGCTTTTTCATCAAACGAAGTCATACTAACCATTGCAGGAGCTGTTTTGCCATCTTCTAACTTAATTCCTCGTTGCAGCTTTTTTAAACCTTCAATCGTTGGAACACCTTTAACACGAGCAATATATGTTTTGTCGATTTTAAATTTCGGATGCGTCAGCATATAAGAAAATTCCCCATCATTTGTCAATAACAATAAGCCAGATGTATCATAGTCGAGACGGCCAACTGGGAAAATTCGTTGTGGGATATGCTTAAACAAATCTGTGACAGTTTTGCGTCCTTTGTCGTCTGTTACAGCTGAAATCGTTCCACGTGGTTTATATAGTAAATAATAAACCTTATCCTCTTTCTCAAGCTTCACGCCTTCTACTTCTATCGTATCTGAGTTGGATACCTTTGTACCTAGCTCACGCACTACGACTCCGTTCACCTTAACTTTACCTTCTACAATCAATTGTTCTGCCTTACGTCTAGACGCCACACCAGCATATGCAATGACCTTTTGTAATCTTTCCATTCTTTCACCTCTAATTTTCTTTCACCTTGGTTTGACACCAAGCATTAAACCTCATTCGCATATTATGAATAAGGTTATTTTTCCCGCTAATCTGTGAAAATTATGTCATACTTTTATACATTATTAAAGAAAAACTAATTATGGATAAATAATTAAATGATTTGAAATAGTTTTTATCAACTAGTTTCTGGATAATTTGTACATAGCTTGAGTTGTTTTCCGTTTCGGTTTGGCGCTTTTCTGGCGGGCGTACGATGAGCCGCTTGGGCCAGCAGATGTTTCTTGCTTTCGTCACAGAAAAATTGCCACAGGACGTGGCGTTCTTAGACTGAGTCCTCTATTTCAGCCAATGACACCCGCTAAAAAGTGACTTAAAACAGCATCATCCCACCACCTAAAGAGATGGGAGATACTTCTGTAGTTGACGCTTTGCGTTCGCTTTCAAAACACTTGCTGAAAGAAAAAACAAAAAAGCCACCATTTTAGGCAGCATGTCAAAACTATTCATTTTCACTATATTTGTTTTCGATTTTAAGTCCATAGTTACTTAATTCTTTATTAATAAATTGCTTCGCGCTTGATAACTTTTCGGTTAATGATTGTTCAATTATTGAACCATCCTGTAAGGTGAAAATCAATTTTTCTGGTATACTGACACCGTTTTTTGCCACAATAGTCTGTTCAACCTTCACAATATCTTCCCAACTTGTATAATCTTCTTGTAAACTAAAAAAATGATTCATATGAATTCCTATCAATATATTGATAGTTATTAATACATAAAAATATCAATGCGCTAGCAAGTACAAACGATGACCCCACGATCCCTCGTTGAATATTCTTCCCTTTTTTTGTTTTAGGAGTCACTAAAAAATTGATGAATAACATGACCGTTAACATGATTAATACTACCATTAATACAATATAGGCTGTAAAAAAAGGGTCAAAAAAATAATATTCCTTAGGTCGATAGAACAACTCTTGAATAGGATATAAAAAAATAAAAGGAGCGATAAAGCTTGACAAGAATAAAATAATTATTACCCCTATTTGATATTGCTTATTGTGTGATTCACTGGTCATAAACAATTTCTCCCCTCTATCAATATCCAAAAATCTAATTAATTACTATTCTAATTAATTTTGATCATCACCAAAACGTGTGGTTGATTTCCGTTCCGACTGGCCGCTTTGTTGCTGCCGCTTCGCTTTCGCACAGAGCAAAGCTTCCTGGGGCGCCTAGTCTCCAATTCAATCAACTTATTTACATAGTAGACATTTTAACAAAAGTCATCCACAACTTTTAGTAATGAACCTTAATTTTACTAAACTGCCCACACATTGTTAAATAATTCCGAATTCATTACGCACTGTCGCCCACAAACGTTATCCCGATGTGGGTCATAAACAAAAAAACAGCGAATCGCTTTTAACGATCCACTGATTCAACTTTTACTGGTACTGCATAGATACGCTCTTCACCTAGAAAGATGGACAGTACACCTTCCTTACGTTTTCTAGAAACATGCAAAACTTGCCTTACACTATCTTTTTCTTCTTTATTCAGCTGTAAAAGAATTGGTTCCTCTAAACGAATGGAGAGGTTTTTATTGACTTTATATTTACCTTTTTTCACCACTGTTTCAAGGCTGTAATCTTGCCAAACCTTGCTGGCTAAACCTCGATGTACATTCCAGTCATCGGATTCATTCAAAGTGACGACAATACATGTTTGCCCGTCCTTTTGGAAGGCAGTTGCAAGGGTTCGACCAGCTACCTTTGTAAAGCCTGTTTTTCCGGCAAATGCTGAACCTTTAGCTGATTTTAATGCATTAACAGGTTGTTGTGTCTCATCGCCTATTTCAACGGCAACCCCTGACCCTTCTCGTAATAAACGGTGCTTATTTTCCCATAACATCCCGTTTTCAGTATTGGCACGATATAGAACTGTGGAGGCAATCTTCTTGAACGTTTTATTTTGAAGAGCAATCCTTAACATTTCAGCAGTATCTCTCGCTGACGATAAGTGCTCATCATGGTGCAAACCGGACGGGTTCATAAATACTGTATTTGTGAGTCCAGCAACAACAGCCCGCTCATTCATTAACTTTACAAACCCTTCTACCGAACCGCCGGCATGCTCTGCTAAAGCAGTTGCTGCGTCATTTCCTGAGCGAAGCATCAAACCATATAACAGTGTTTCTACCGTAACCTTTTCACCTGCTTGCAAGTAAATGGACGAGCCCTCAGCCGTTGCAGCCCTCGGTGAAATAACTACTTCATCTTGAAGATTGCTATTTTCAATAGCAACAAGTGCTGTCCAAATTTTTGTTAAGCTAGCGATTGGTAACCGTGCATCACTATTTGATTTAAATAAAACACGGCCCGTATCACCATCTAAAACAGCATATCCGCTACCCCCCCGTGCTAAACTGGTTTCTGGAAGCATTAACATTACCACGACTATCATGAACAATATTAAACGTACTAACCGAAGCAACGAGCCACTCCTTATTAAAAGTAATAGGAAAATATAGATTAAATTTATGTTTCAAGCTAAGTATTATACCAATCAATTATGCCCCAACATAATTGCCGCTGTCGCGCAGATTAACAATGCGTTCTGAATCGGCCTTTGTACTAAGGCCAGCAAATGTTTTTTTACGCGAAAGCACGAAATTGGTCACTGAGTCGTTGCCAGGACGTGGCGCTCTTAGACTTAGTTCCTCTATTTCTGCTAATGTTTGGACATATGTACCTGTCGCTACTCTTCCGGTACAAGATATTTGCTGCAAGAAGTTCAATTATGCCTTCATTTACTTTACTCCACTAAAGGTTTCTTGGAATTTCGTCATAAATAGATCTGTTTCTTGCTCTTGTTCAACTAACTCTTCTTCAGGTAAAGGCGGCATTTCATCCATACTATTTAATCCAAAGTAGTTTAAAAATTCTTTTGTTGTACCATATAAGATTGCACGTCCTGTCCCTTCCGAGCGACCAACTTCCTTTATTAGCCCTCTAGAAACGAGCGTTTGAATTGGTCTTTCACATTTCACACCACGTAAATCTTCAATTGCTACACGTGTAATTGGTTGTTTATATGCGACAATAGCCAATACCTCAAGTGAGGCTTGCGATAATGATTGAGCAGTTGGATTTTCTACTAATCTTTGAATGGTATCTGCTAAATCAGATTTTGTTATTAGTTGATAAACTCCGGCCATTTCTTTTATAGTAACGCCTCTTGCTAAATCTTCTTCATAGGTTGCTTTCAATACTTCCATTGTTTGTACGACTAACTCTTCCGGTTCGCCTAAAAGTTGTGACAATTGTTTGATAGTTAAACCGTCGTCTCCAATAACAAATAATAAGGCTTCTATTCTACTCTGTAGCATCATTGTTTTCGTCATCATCCCATTCCTCCTTCTGTAATGTAACTGTTAATTCTTCAAAGTTACCGTCTTGCTCTACGATGACGACCTGACGTTTCATCAGTTCAAGAATAGATAAAAACGTCAGAATAAGCGTTGGCTTATCTTCATAGGGAAAAAGCTCGAAAAATGATGCACGTCCACCTGTAGTTCGTAATGAATCGACAACTGAACGCATTTGGTCTTTCACTGAGCGTTCTTGCCTCGCTACAGTTGTTTTTAGTGGTTTCTTTAATTTTTTTCGACGCATTAGTTTTTGAAAGGCTCCAAGCATATCATAGATGTTGACGTTCAAATCAAATAACGCCATTTGTTCATCTGATGCTAACTCTGATAAATCTGCTGGAGGCCGTGTAAATACCTGTGCACGATCTGTTTCAAGCTCTTGCAGGCTACTCGCTGCTTCTTTATATTTCTTATACTCTATTAAACGTTGCACCAGTTCTTCACGTGGGTCTGGGCCGTCGACTTCTAATTCGGCATCTTCAAGCTCACCTTCATGAATTGGCAAGAGCATACGACTTTTAATAGCTAATAATGTTGCAGCCATCACTAAATATTCACTAGCCTCATTTAACTCAAGTACTTGCATAGCATGTATATGGTCGATATATTGTTGAGTAATTTCAGCCATTGGGATATCATAAATATCAATTTCCAATCTGTGAATTAAATGCAATAATAAATCAAGAGGCCCTGAAAAGGCTTCTAATTTTACTTCATAAGACATTGTTTTACCACCCTGAGATTCTATGTTCTTTTAGTATAGTAGAAAGGAGTCCAAAATGCATCCACAGCATCACACTTTATTTATCGACTATTGTGCTTTTTTCAATGGAAATCAAGATTTTTTTGAATGCCATGAAGTCCTTGAGGAATACTGGAAGGATATTGCTCCAGGTGATAAAAAGCATCCTCTCGTTGGATACGTACAACTCGCAACAGGTTTATATCATTGGCGACGAGATAATTTTATTGGTGCTGCGCGAATTTTAGAAAAAGCACTTCATAATTTTCAACATAATAAAGGCCACATCTTTTTTGACGAAATTGATTACGAAATACTATTAACACAACTAACAGATTCACTTTCTGCTACCCAAAAGGGCAAGTCCTTTCAAGCATTTCAACTTCCTCTTTCAGCCATACTAGAGGAATTAGTTTTTACTCGCATACAGATTTTACCACCAAGTAATACTAACTATCTTCTTCATAAACATATGCTTCGAGATCGCTCACATATTCTTGCAGAGCGTCAAGAAAGCAAACAAAGAAAAAGCAGACGTCAATGATCGTCTGCTTCTTCATCGATACAATTTATACATTTTTGAACAATATAACGCGTTTCCTCTGTTGCACGCACACATTCATACTGGCCAAGGTCTGCCACTTCCTGTAGCATTTCCTTTGCAACACCTTCACCTCTATAAGAAGGGACAACGGAAACATGTTGAATCATAGCTATATTATTACTGTCTGTTACAAGTCCAACAATGCCTACATACTCATCGTTCTTTTTCCATAAATATAAAACCCAATTATCATCATTTTCATAGGAGTGGATTGTCTCTTTGAGCTTTTTTATGTCTTTTTCGTTAGGCATAAACGAGAGTAGCCCCATTGCTATTTTCTCGAAAGCTTTTTTATATCGAATTAACATATTTGTCTATTCCCTCATTTTCTAGCTGTACATAATCTTTGACTATCCTACACGATTTGTACTTTTACCGCAAGTCAATTTCTGTCTTACGAACCAGGTCCGAGAATACCTTTAGACGCCAATACCCAATAGACAACGCCCCACAACAAAATAAAAGTTGAAATGGACGCTAGTAATACCCATTTGTTTTTTCTCATATTTACTCACCCTTTTTTAACGTTAGCGGGAGATCGTTTTGAACAATATCTTCATAACTTTCGCGTCGAATTGCTAATTGATGCTTGCCATTTTCTACAAATACAACTGCTGGTCGTGGCACACGATTATAGTTACTCGCCATAGAATATCCATACGCACCAGTACAGAAGATTGCTAACACATCACCAGAAGCTGCTTCCTGAAGCTTAGCATCAATAATTAATTTATCGCCAGATTCACAAAGTTTACCAGCCACTGTATATGTTTCACTTTTCGATTCATTTGCTTTACTTGCAATGACCGCCTCGTACTTCGCATCATATAATGCTGGACGGATATTATCACTCATACCACCATCAACAGCAATATACTTACGAACATTAGGTACTGTTTTTTGTGAACCAATTGTATAAAGTGATGTTCCTGCATCGCCTACAAGTGAACGCCCTGGTTCAATCCAAATTTCCGGCATAGTTAGACCAAGTACAGTCGCTTTGTTTTTTACAACTGTAATCATATCCTCTACATATACTTGTGGCTCAAGCGGTGCATCTTCCTCAGTATAACGAATTCCGAAGCCCCCTCCTAAGTTTAACACAGTACATGTAAAATCGTGAGTTTTCTTCCAATCAGAAATCTTATCAATTAGTTTTTCTCCTGCTAAGCCAAAGCCCGCTGTATCAAAAATTTGTGAGCCGATATGGCAGTGTAATCCTAGAAGCTCTAAGTATTCATGGTTAAAAGTTTGTTGGAAAGCTTCATCTGCTTGACCATTATTTAAGTCGAAGCCAAATTTAGAATCCGCTTGACCTGTCGTAATAAAATCATGCGTATGTGCCTCAACACCTGGTGTGACACGTAGTAAAATACGCATTTTTTGTTGACGGCGCTCTGAGATTTCTTGTAAAAGTTGAATTTCATAGAAATTATCCACGACTATACAACCGATTTTCGAGTCAAAGGCTAATTCTAATTCCGCAATGCTCTTATTATTACCATGGAAATGAATGCGCTCTGCAGGGAAACCAGCTTTTAAAGCTGTAAATAATTCTCCACCAGAGACCACATCTAAAGATAGACTTTCTTCTGCCGCTAATTGGTACACAGCTACACATGCAAATGCTTTTGAAGCATAAGCTACTTCTGCTTTTACACCTAGTTTTTTAAACGTATCAATAAAGCCGCGTGCACGCTTCCGAATAAGCGCTGTATCATACACAAATAAAGGTGTACCATACTCTTTTGCAAGCTCTAATGTATCTACCTGTCCAATCGTTAAATGACCATCTTCAGAAATCGCTTGTGTTCCATAAAAATGCATGTGCATCTCTCCCTTTTCACATCGTTCCATCTTGTGATTTTTAGTAAGGATATAATCTTAGCCTACAATCCTTATTTACAGATGTAATGCTTCATTCAAGAAGGGTTCTAACAGTACACGGGAGCTAATATCACATATGCCTACACCTTGTCGTGGTGAACCTTTCGATGATTGAAGACAATTTTCGCAAAAATCACAAAATACTATATTGAACTTTATCATATGAAAAAAACGAGTGCAACGGCTCCTATGATCTTTTTCGCTGTGGAGAATCGACAACATATGGTCTCAATGCATCTGCAGTCATTGGGAAACGAACAAGTACGCGAAGCATCGCACTTGGGAAGAACGGAATAAGTGGCCATAAATATGGCGCTTGCATCGGACGTAATGAACATAAATACGTAAATAATATAAATAACCCGATAAATAACCCATTAACTCCCCATATGCCAGTCATTATTAACAACACTAATCTAAAGAGTTTAATGGAGATACCTAGCTCATATGTCGGAATAATAAAGGTTAGAATAGCTGAAACGGCTGTATATAACACTACTTCTGGTGAGAAAACCCCAACATCAATAGCAATCTGACCAATAATTACACCGGCAACTAACCCCATCGCAGTGGACAAAGGTGATGGGGTATGAATGGCGGCCATCCTCAAAAATTCTATCCCAACATCTCCAATTAATACTTGCAGTAAAAGTGGGATATGTGATTTTTTCTTTTCCCCTAAAAAGGATAACTCATCCGGTAAATGGATCCCGTGCGTTGCACATAAATACCACAAAGGCAATAATAATAAACCCATAATTGCTCCAAAATAGCGCATAAAACGGACGAAGGTTCCGACTGTTGGTGCCTGCCTATACTCCTCAGCATGTTGCAATAAATGAAAGGCCGTTGCTGGCACGATAATGACGGAAGGTGACGTATCGACAATAATGGCTATATGCCCCTCAAGTAAATGCGCCGCGGTAATATCTGGTCGTTCCGTATATCGTACAAAAGGAACTGGATGAAACTTCTGTTTAAACAGCCATTCCTCTAGTGATTTATCAGTCATCGTCAAGCCATCATGATTAATTTGTTCCATGCGCTGTCGTAATTTATCGAGCGTTTCATCACTCGCAATACCCTTTATAAACGCTAGCGCGACATCGGTTTGACCGATTTCGGATATTTTATGTAGCTCGAAACGTAAATTACTATTGCGAATTCTTCGGCGAATCAAAGCAGCATTTTGTGAAATACCTTCTACAAAGCCGTCCCTAGATCCACGAATAACCTTTTCATTATCAGGCTCCGCAGGGGTACGTCCTGGATAACTTCGAATCTCAGCAACATAGCCATAACCACTTTTCGTTATAAAGGCTACTTGTCCACTTAATATGGATAATAAAATGGCTTCACGCTCGGTTTCCTCTGAACGGCCTTGGTAATTGAAATAGGCTTCAAAATACTCCTTTTCATCCTCAATATCAATGTCCTCATCAGGCAGCATATTGGAGAGTAATTGTGTTAACACTATGCCATCCACAAGTCCGCTTATATATGCACAAAGAACCGGCAAATCTTTGACAAATACATGCTTAATACTAATGTCAAATGATTCGCCGTCACCAAATTGTTCTTTAAGAAAATTTTCGGCTTCTTCTAAGCTGTTAAAAAGTTTATCTTTTTCTGTCATGCTGTCACCATTTTCTTAGATGTCTTTTTTTACTTCTTCCTCTTCAACTGTGGCACTTGTAGCCATCCAATTTTTTAATTGGGCAAGAATTTTTTTCTCTAATCGCGATACTTGAACTTGAGATATCCCGAGCCTATTAGCAATTTCAGTTTGGGTACAATCTGAGAAATACCGTAAATAAATAATGGACTGCTCTCTAGGCTCAAGTCTTGTGAGTACCTCTTTTAGTGGTATATAGTCAAATGGCTGCTCAGATTTTTCGTCCTTCATCTGATCCATTAATGTAATAGAATCCCCTTCGCTCTCATACAATTGTTCATGCAAGGAAGCGGGATCTCTTAACGCATCGGAAGCCGTTACAATTTCCTCAGATGTGACGCCAAGAACCTGTGCTAATTCATGAATGGTTGGTGGATGCTCATTTTTTTTAATGAATTCATCAGTTGCATGACGAATTTTAAAATTAAGCTCACGAATAGATCGGCTAACCTTCACCATACCATCGTCCCTTAAAAAGCGCTGAATTTCTCCGATGATCATTGGTACAGCATATGTCGAAAATTTAACATCATACGTTAGATCGAATTTATCTACAGACTTCATGAGCCCTATGCAGCCAATTTGAAATAAATCCTCGAGCTCCACGCCCCTGCTTGTAAAACGTTGGACGATAGACCACACAAGCCTCGTATTCCCTTCAATCATTCGTTTACGAGCCTCATGATCGCCCTGCTGTGCACGTGCAATTAAATCTCGCATTTCTCCCTGTGACAATAGCTTATCGGACGACTGTTCTAGCGGCTTCACAATCGTAGCCTCACATTACCGGTGTGCGAACCGAGTAAAATTTCTTCGTAAACGTGACAGTTGTACCTTGTTGCCACTTAGACATTACTGTCAACTGATCTGAAAAACTATCCATAATAGTAAAGCCCATACCTGAACGTTCCATCGCACTTTTAGTCGTAAATAACGGCTCCATCGCTTGGCTTACATCCTCAATACCAATACCTTTATCCATAACAGACACAGTTACAATATCATCCTCACGTTTTGCATGAACTGTAACAACGCCCTTACCATCTTCATCATAACCGTGAATAATAGCATTAGAAACAGCCTCTGAGACAACCGTTTTAAATTCGGATAGCTCATCAATTGTTGGATCTAATTGTGCGATAAAACCTGTCACAGCTACTCGCGCTAAGGCTTCATTTTCACTAATTGCTAAAAAAGTTAATGTCATTTCGTTATCCATTTACAATCCCCCTAACTCGATCAATCGCTTCTTCCTCAGTTGCATCCATCATCCACTGCCCTAAACCTGAAAATTGAAACACTTTTCGCATTGTAGGCGATGGATTCAATAAAATTGTTCGTCCAGCGACTGCTTCTAACTCACGCATTCGACCAAGCACTAAACCTACTCCTGAACTATCCATAAAAGAAAGCCCCTCTAAGTTCCAAATGATAGTCGATACAGCGCCTTGAAAAATTGCTGTAGAAATTTTAGCTCGAATTTGCTCTACTGCATGGTGATCGAGCTCCCCAAATAAACGTATAACTACTGTCTCTCTTGTTACCATCTCTAATTGAAAATGCATGAACATCGCCTCCTCCTCGTGCAATTCCACATTTAATGCGGTGATTCCTTGCGACTGACAGAACTAGTGCAAAGTCTTCCGAAATAGTGGCAAATCGACATACTTATAGCTTTTTAGGTTAAATGCAGTATGGGATAAATCAACATTTTTTAAACGTGGCAACCATTTTTCACAAGAATTATTAAGATGATCAATTTTGCCTCGGCATAATTGCATCCCGATCGGCTTTGTGCTTATGCATGCAAATGTTTTTTTTGCGGAAGCGGGGCGGAGTGCTGTCGTAGTGGCAGCGGATGGTTTTTTTGCGGAAGCGAGCGACAGTGTAGTACTATCTTAGCAGCAGCAATAGATGGTTTTTGTGCTGAAGCGTAGCGACTGCGCAGCGAAGGCGCAGCGATAGCAACTGATGTGTTTGTGCGAAAGTGCAACGACAGTGCAGTGCTAACGGAGCCGCTGCAACAGATCTTTTTTGTGCGACAGCAGAGCGACAGCGCAGCGCTAACACGGCGGCTGCAACAGATCTTTTTTGTGCGACAGCGGCACTATGCAGTTCAATTAGCTGTTATCGCACGGATGCGATGATTTTAGGCTAACATCCTTTATTTAACTCCTTTAAGATTCCATGATATTCGCATGAGACTTTAACTTCTTGGATGTTTGGACACCTGCTGAAAGAAGTCAAAAGCAACAAAACTTTTTCTCTTCGTTCCGTCGCTTTGTCGGTTCTATCCACGGCTTTAGCTGTTCTATCCATTATTTTGTCAGTTCTATCCACGACTTTAGCTGTTCTATCCATTATTTTGTCAGTTCTATCCACGACTTTAGCTGTTCTATCCATCATTTTGTCGGTTCTACCCACGACTTTAGCAGTTCTACCGTCTCTCTGGCTTTTCTTTCCATCGCTCAGACCCTTCCTTCCGTCACTCCGACTCTTCTTTCCGTCGCTCTGGCCTTTCTTTCCGTCACTCTAACTCTTCTTTCCGTCGCTCAGACCATTCCTTCCGTCATCGACTTTTCTTTCCGTCGCCATGACCTCTTTACGTATCTCTAGCCTTTTTTTCCGTCACTCTGACTTTTCTTTCCATCGCTCAGACCCCTCCTTCCGTCACTCCGACTCTTCTTTCCATCGCCCAGACCCTTCATTCCGCCGCTTCAACTCTCCGCCGTTCCATAAAACAAAAAAAGCGAGAACCCCTTTTATAAAAGAGAGTTCTCGCTTCGTATTTTTTATGCAATTGTATAAGCGTTTAGTACTTTTTCGATTGTTTCCTCATCGATTTGACTGTTCGAATATAAATAAGCAATCGTTTCGCCAGTACGAACATGGTCGCCTTTTTTGGCCATCAATTGAATACCAGCATCATAATCAAGCTCAGATTCCTTAGTTAATCGACCTGCACCAAGACCAACACTAGCTTCGCCGATTAATAATGCATTAATCGTCCCTACAGTGCCTTCAGTAGGTGCTTTGATAGCTACTTTATTTGCTGTGTCTTTTTGCACGATATCTGCTAAATCGCCACCCTGTGCTACGATAAATTCTTCAAATTTTGAAGCTGCTGAACCATCCTCTAACACTCGTTTAACAGCAGCTGTTGCTTCAGTCTCATTTACACCTGCTGCAACTTGGTACATAAGCGAAGAAATAATAATACATTCCTCAAGCAGATCCTCATGCGTTTCGTCCATACGTCCACTTAATAAAGCAAATGCTTCTACTACTTCAAGCTTATTACCAATCATTTTACCTAGTGGATTATCCATATCACTAATATGTGCAACTACTTTACGGCCTAGCTTTTCACCGATGGCAGTCATCGTATCAGCTAAAACCTGTGCTTCTTCTTGTGTTTTCATAAATGCACCTGAGCCACATTTGACATCGAGTACAATGCCGTCTGCACCACTTGCTATTTTCTTACTCATGATAGATGCGGCAATTAGTGGAGTGGAATCGACAGTACCCGTCACATCTCGCAATGCATATAATTTTTTGTCAGCCGGTACAAGATTACCTGTTTGACCAGCCACTGCAATTTTATGTTTATTAACATTGTCGATAAATTCTTGTGATGAAAGCTCTGTTTTAACGCCACGAATTGATTCTAATTTATCGATTGTACCACCTGTAATGCCTAGACCCTTACCACTAAATTTCGCTACTGGAATATCTAATGCAGCAATTATTGGCGTAACAATTAGTGTGACTTTATCGCCTACACCGCCTGTCGAGTGTTTATCAATTTTAAAACCTTCAATAGATGATAAATCAATAATGTCTCCAGATTCTATCATTGCTTTTGTTAAATAAAATGTTTCATCATATGTCATACCTAATAAACGGATTGCCATTAGAAGGGAGCTTGCTTGATAATCAGGAATTACACCCGTAGTGTAACCCTCTACAAAATATTGAATTTCAGCCTGTGATAGCTCCTTGCCTTGCTTTTTCTTTTCAAATAGTTGTGCCATATTCATATCGAAAATCCCCCTTACTTCAGATTATTTAAGAAGCTTTTACCAAATTCCGGTGCTTCTACTTTGAAGTTTTCAGCAACCGTTGCAGCAATGTCTGCAAAAGTTTCACGTAGTGCTAGCTCACTACCACCATTAAAGCGTGGAGAATAGACAATTAACGGTACATATTCACGTGTATGATCTGTCCCATGGAATGTTGGATCATTACCGTGGTCCGCTGTAATGATTAGTAGATCATCTTCTGTCATTGCCTCCGTAATTTCAGGTATACGTGCATCAAATTCTTGGAGTGCGTTACCATAGCCTAGTGGGTCACGACGATGGCCAAAATTCGCATCAAAGTCCACTAAGTTTAAGAAGCTTATACCATGGAAATTACGACGTACTACCTCAGCAAACTTATCCATACCATCCTTATTATTTTTCGTACGTACTGCATCAGTAACACCTTCACCGTTGAAGATATCTGAAATTTTTCCGATGGCTATAACATCGAAACCTGCATCCTTTAAGACATTCATCGTTGTGCGACCAAATGGCTTTAACGCATAATCATGACGATTAGATGTACGCGTGAAGTTTCCTGGTGTACCAACAAATGGACGCGCAATAACACGGCCAACTAAATATTCAGGTTGTAATGTTAACTCACGAGCAATTTCACAAATTTTGTATAATTCCTCTAATGGAATAATTTCTTCATGTGCAGCAATTTGCAAAACAGGGTCAGCAGATGTATAGACAATAATTGCTCCTGTCTCCATATGCTCCTTGCCGAAGTCCTCGATTACTTGTGTTCCGCTTGCAGGTTTATTGCAAAGGACTTTGCGGCCTGTACGTTTTTCTAGCTCTGCAATAAGTTCAGCCGGGAATCCCTCTGGATATACTTTAAACGGTTTATCGATATTTAACCCCATAATTTCCCAATGGCCTGTCATCGTATCTTTACCAACAGATGCTTCTTGCATTTTTCCGTAATATGCTTTTGGTTTGTCGGTAGCTTGCATACCTTGTAATGGTTCAATATTTGCTAAGCCGAAAGACTCCATATGTGGCATTGTAAGCCCATTCATTTTTTCAGCGATATGCCCTAGAGTATGTGAACCTACATCTCCAAAATTTGCTGCGTCTGGAGCTTCACCAATTCCAACCGAGTCCAATACTACTACATGGATTTTTTTAAATGGTCTATTCATAATTTTGCCTCCTAATCTCATGTCTCTATTTTACCAAAAAACAGCGAAAAATAAAGGTCAGACCTCCGACTGATAAATTTCTCACTAAGCGCGTGGATGAAATTGTTTATAAACCTCTGACAGTCGGGACTTACTAATATGTGTATAAATTTGTGTTGTGGAAATATCAGCATGTCCAAGCATCTCTTGCACTGCTCGTAAATCCGCACCATTCTCCACTAAATGTGTTGCAAAGGAGTGACGTAATGTATGTGGCGTTAATTCATGTTGAATGCCTGCTTTTAAAGCATGCTCCTTCATTAATTTCCAACAACCTTGCCTTGTTAAACGTTTTCCTCTTTGATTAATAAAAAAAGCTTCTGTTTTTGGAGATTTCCCTTGTAATTGACTTCGTGCGCCATCTAAATAAGTGCTTAATGCAGAAAGAGCGCTTTTTCCAAGGGGAATGATACGCTCCTTGCCTCCCTTACCAAAAACGCGCACGAAGCCCATTGTTAAGTGAATATCTGCTAAATCCAATGCAATCAGCTCACTAATGCGCATCCCTGACCCATATAATAGCTCTAGCATTGCCACATCGCGAATGCCCTGCGGTTTGCTGCGATTTGGTGCCATTAATAGTGCTTCTATTTCTTCTAGAGAGAGGACATTTGGTAGCTTTTGCTCAATAGTCGGCATTTCTAAATGGACTGTCGGATCTGTTTCTGCTCGCTTTTCTCGGAGTAAAAATTGATGGAAACTGCGAATGGAGGAAATATGGCGGGCAACAGTACGACTTGTCTTTCCTTGCATACGCAACTGCTCTAAATGACGCAAAATGGTCGTTCTTTCCACTTTACGAAAATTAGACATCCCCTCCACTTCCCGTAAAAAATTCACGTAATTTTCTAAATCTCGGCGATAGGATGCTAATGTATTATCAGATAATTGTCGTTCTACTTGGATAAAATGGATATAATCCTCTATTGCATATTGAAATTCATTCATCACAGCGCCCCCTTAACAATCTATTATCTTTCATATTAACATGTTCAATAAACCAAATGCTTTCTCTACAAAAAAAAACCTCCCTTCACTTCAAAACATTAGGAGGCAGTATATTTATTTTTCAATTGATACGGTTGCAAAAACACCAAACAGAAGATGGCACTTGGTCCTACCAGTGCAGTTATCAAATGATACATTACAGATTACAAAAAACAATAAAAAAAGATGTCCCAAAAAGTCATAAATCTTTTTGGAACATCTTTTTTACTTTTCTTCTGATACCTCGTCGTTTTTATCATGACAGCGCCAGCAAATGCCGTGGAAAGTTAGTCGGTGATCCTTTATGATAAAGTTCCAACGTTTTTCAACAACGGCTTCCACATCTTCAAGTAAATCTTCCTGAATTTCATCAACCGCACCACATTCGATACAAACTAGATGATGGTGGAAATGCGCAGCTCCCTCTTGGCGTAGATCATAGCGCGAAACGCCATCGCCAAAGTTGATTTTGTCGACAATTTTGAGCTCAGTTAGTAATTCTAACGTTCTATAGACAGTCGCAAGACCAATTTCCGGTGCCTTTTCTTTTACTAAAAGGTAAACATCTTCTGCACTTAGGTGATCTTCCTCATGCTCAAGCAGTACAGCAACTGTTGCTTCTCGCTGCGGCGTCAGCTTATAACTAGCACTATGCAACTGTTTTTTTATACGATCAATTCGGCTCTCCATGTGACGCCCCCCTAAACTCATTCCATTATACCAAAGGAGTAAATCCTATTACAAGATAATGAATAGATTTCGAATATGCTTTTGTATGTTTTTACCTAATGCTAAATTTCTATAGCTCATCACCATAACATGTGGTTGATTTCCATTTTGACTGGGCGCTTTCTTGGGGGCGTCCAGTCTTCACTCCAATCAACGTTTTAACAAATGCCATCCACAACCTTTGGTGATGAGCCATTTTCATGTTGTATTTATCAATTTAATACATAAGAAATAACAATAAACTCTGCAACTATTATGATGAAAAATGCGATAAAATTCAACAAAATTGTCCGACCATGTATCATTTTCCCGATTTTTCTCTTTGACCATGCTGGTACAAGTAAATTGCATAGGTTTAGCAACAATATACAATAGATGAGTTGAAATGGAAACCACCAAATCGTATAAACCCAGAAAGCTTCAAGCTTCTGTAATAAAAAAACGGAGCTAAAGCCAAAAAAGGTAGCACGTATCGCCACTGTTACACGTAC
The DNA here is from genome assembly GCF_044763535.1 of Lysinibacillus sp. NPDC095746. Classification (NCBI taxonomy): domain Bacteria; kingdom Bacillati; phylum Bacillota; class Bacilli; order Caryophanales; family Bacillaceae; genus Lysinibacillus; species Lysinibacillus sp. NPDC095746. The sequence continues at coordinate 57,522 of NZ_JBIWGL010000006.1, read as the reverse complement.
TAATACCTTCAGGACACTATGTGTTGCAAGCAATAGTACAAACGCTATTGAAACAGCAACAGGCAACACTAAACGAAATAGAGAATGCCTGTCCCCATTTGTTAATCGAGGCTCTATAAATGAAATAAAAGGCTCTGCATTCGGCCCACCAATAATATGAAAAAAGATAACGCCACAAACAAAACTCACAGCAATAATGGAAGCGTGATAAAATATAGACACCGTACGAGACATAAACATGCTCCTTTTCTATCAAGGTTTGTACAGCTTATGCTCGTCCGCTTCTATTATGCTAAAGATATTTTCTTATTGTGCCGCGAGCCAAAGAACTGCAAACGCTGTCTTGGCGTCGTATATACGCTCATCTGCAACCATTTGCCCCGCTTCTTCCAACGAAACTTCTAATAGTTCGACAAATTCATCCTCATCTAGTTCTGCTTTGTTTTCAATTTTATATAAATCCTTTGCCACAAATAGATGGATGATCTCATCTGCGAAGCCTGGGGATGTTGCAAACGCTTGTAAATAAGTGAAGCTTTGTGCACCGTAGCCCGTTTCTTCCTCTAATTCGCGGCGCGCGGTCACAATCGGCTCCTCACCAGGTTCTAGCTTACCAGCTGGAATTTCAATAATGGAACGCTCTAAAGCTTTGCGATATTGCTCTACTAATACTAATTTACCTTCATCGGTAACAGCTATAACTGCAACTGCACCTGGATGCTTAATAATCTCCCTTTTTGCAACATTACCATTCGGTAAAGTGACATCATCAACCTGTAGTTTTACAATTTTCCCGTCATAAATGGGTGTAGTCTTTGTCGTTTTTTCCTCAAACTTTTTCATTGACATAACCTCGCTTGTTCTTCAGATATGTTCATTGTACCATTACAAGTAGAGAAATCGAAGGAGGGCATTGGCATGAAAAAAAGACAGCTTGGCTCAAGCGAATTGTTTATTTCAGAAATTAGTTTAGGGGGCATGTCTCTTTCGACAGATAAGAAAAAGGCTGCTGAAATCGTTGCTATGGCACTAGATGCTGGCATTAATTACATCGATACAGCCGATTTATATGATTTTGGATCAAATGAAGAAATAATTGGCGCTATTTTAGGAAAACGCCGTCAGGATGTTATCGTCGCTACGAAAGTTGGGAATCGATGGACAGAAGGTGTAGAAAGCTGGCATTGGGATGCCTCTCCGTCTTATATAAAGGAAGCTCTACACGCTAGCTTAAAACGACTAGGAACTGACTATATTGATGTTTATCAATTACATGGTGGGACGATTGAGGACGATTGGGATGGCATTATCGACACTTTTGAAGAGTTGAAAAAGAATGGATTGATTCGAGAATATGGCATTTCCTCTATTCGACCAAATGTACTAAAGCGTTTTTTACCAGCAAGCTCTGCAAAAAGTGTCATGATGCAATACAGCGCTTTAGACCGTCGACCAGAAGAATGGCTCGACTTTATTGCAAGTGAAGGGGCTTCTGTTGTAACACGCGGGACAGTTGCAAAAGGTTTACTAACAAATAGCTGGAAAGAACGTCTACAGCGTGTCAACCGCCTTAACACATATACAGCAGACGAATTAGCAGCAGTATTAACAAGCTTATCTTCACATTATAACGATTTACATGCACTAGCTATCGCCTTTAATCTAAAGGAACCTACAATAGCCTCGACAGTGATTGGTGCAAGCTCACAGGAACAGCTGGCGCAAACACTCGCTGCCTATGAAAAAATGGCTTCAATCGCAGATTTTAAAGCGGCAAATGAGTTAACAAAAGCCGATCAATATATGGAGCACCGATGAAAAAATGGCTTATCTTATTAGCGTTTTTAGTAATACTTGTGATTTCTTCTAGTATGACCTATGAACAACAGTCTATTATTCCTGAATTGGAGCAAGTATTAGCAAATAAACCGTTTGAAAAGCAATTATCCGTTTTAAAAATTCCTTATTGGGACACAGTTGTTTCTGTTGAAGAACGTGGTTACTTTAAGTTTGTAGAATTTTTAATTCGGAAATTAACACATTTTGTTGGATTCGGCTGCATTGCACTTGGCATTTACTTTGCATGGGGAAAACGTCAGTTCGCCGCAGGAGTCGCTATTGCTGGGACAGCTCTTATCGCAACGCTTGATGAAATGCGTCAAAGCTTTACACCAGAACGTACGATGAGCGGACAGGATGTTATGTTGGATACAGCTGGCGCGATTGTTTTTGTTGGGATTGTCGTGTTGGTGAGGAAGATTCATTGTAAAATTAAAGACAAGTAAATGTATGATAATGCAGTCCTATCAATAGAGTCATGTCCTATTAAACCATCACATATATAGTGGTGTACTTTTTGTTTGTAAATGACCACATTAATTAATGGAAATTTATACAAAACTAAGAGGAAAGCTGATTTAATCAGCATTAGTTTATTTAAAACAGAGAAACACCATAATAAATGTTTCTCTGTACAATTGGTGTGGACCAACTAGTGTTACATCCGGTCAAATTCACGCGGCATAGCTTCTATCCCCCGTTTGCTCAATAAGAAAAGCTCCCTTGACTTCGGTAGCTTAATGTTAAACGCTTGCACCTCGTTAGTTTAATAAGAGGATCTGTGAATTCTATCTGTGTCTGTGTCTATCACAAAATCAACTTCAATTTCGCTATCATAAGGAATAAGTTCAAAATTATGAAGCCTGCAAAATAATTTAGGAAAGTCCCTTATTTCATCAGTTAATTCTTTTGCTAACAGATACTTGTAATTTAATTGCTGTTTAGAACACTTTTTACCTATAACTAATGCTTGATGAAAATAACCATCTATTTCAATAATCAACACTCAACACTTCTGTTTGCTAAACAGAAAATTTAGCTTAAATTTCAACCTAAGTATAACTGATACTCTTGTAAAACTCACCTGCGCCATTCGTTCTTCAAGCAAAGATCCTTGTTACAATTTCTTGTAATTGCCCCAAACCTCAGGTCTTTGGCGGAAGTTGTAGTAATGTAAGAATCAATCGTAAATTACATTTTGTCCTTGTTCACTTAATTTTTTTAAAGATGCAAGCATATGATTTATTTCTTCATCAGAATGTCTTTCCCACGAACTTAATTCAGCGATTATTTTCAAAGGTGATTTAGACCTATAAGAACGTGTTGGATTTCCAGGAAATCGTTTGTCAGTTAAGTTCGGATCATTTTCAAAATCACCTAATGGCTCTACAAGATAAATTCTCTCTTTTGATGTAGATCTTGCTAATTCAGCACCCCATTTCGCCGCGTCTAATGTTGCAGTAAAATATATATAGTTAGATTTTTTATCCTGATAATTGGATAAGCGCAAAGGTTCAAGCAGGTCACCGATTTTCAGTTCTGCTTTAGTACCATGAAAGAACGGACCTGGATCCAAGATATTTTTTTGGTCATTCATTTAAACGCACCCCTTATACTTTTTTGACTTGCGTATAACAGTATAAGGTAAGGAAAGGGTGAAAAAGTAGTCTATAAATAATTATCAGATGGGGTTATAATATAAGTAGAAAACGAAAATGATGCCGATAAATCTAAGAATCTTTCCGATAAAATATAAAATTGTTCCGATAAATCTCGAAATCTTTCCGATAAAACATAAAAAACAGTGAACCCTCATTTGGATTCACTGTTTCTCTTTAGAATTTTGAGCCTTTATCGCCGTATTCGTTTAGTAGTTCTTCAAACGATTTGTTTTTTTCGCGTTGTTTGCGCTCAAAGGCAAGTTTTGCTTGGCGCTCTTCTTCTGCGGCTTGTTCTTTCGCTGTTAAATCTTGCTTTGCCGCTTTTAGTTTGGCTAGCACGTCACCGCCTAGTTGATCGGCTAATGTCACTGCCTCCTGCTTTGGTAGACTAGCTGTTACACTACTATCTACGCGTTGCTGCTGTTTTCGTTTTTTTCCCATTGCATTTCACCTTCTCATTCACTTCAAGGGCGCTTGACAACTGTTGCCACGCCTTGTCCACCACCGATACATAGTGTTGCGAGACCTGTTTTTGCATCACGCTTTTCCATCTCGTGTAAAAGCGTTACTAAAATACGTGCTCCACTTGCACCTATTGGGTGACCAAGAGCAATTGCGCCCCCGTTCACATTTAGTTTATCATGATTAAAGCCTAGTTCGCGATCTACAGCGATAGATTGAGCTGCAAAAGCTTCATTTGCCTCAATTAAATCTATATTGTCTAACGTCATATCAGCTTTTGCCAACACTTTCTTTACGGCCGTTACAGGGCCAGTTCCCATAATAGCTGGATCAACACCCGCACTTGCATTCGCTGTAATTAATGCGATTGGTCGAATACCTAATTCGTCCGCTTTTTCTTTCGACATAATAACGACCGCGGCTGCACCATCGTTAATGCCCGATGCGTTTGCTGCTGTTACAGAGCCATCCTTTTTAAAGGCAGGTCGTAGTTTTGATAGCGACTCAGCTGTAACGCCTTGACGTGGGAATTCATCTTTATCAAAAATAAGAGGATCTCCCTTGCGCTGAGGAATTTCCACCGCTACGATTTCTTCGTTAAACTTCCCTGCTGCCATTGCCGCTTCTGCACGCTGTTGTGAACGTGCCGCAAAGGCATCTTGTTCTTCTCGAGATATCTCATAGGTATCACATAAATTTTCAGCGGTAACGCCCATATGATAGTCATTGAAGGCACACCATAATCCGTCATGAATCATCGTATCGATTACTTTTTGATCCCCCATACGGAAGCCTTCTCGTGCATTTTTTAAGACATATGGTGCCTGGCTCATATTTTCAAAGCCACCTGCAACGACAATATCCGCGTCACCTGCTAAAATGGCTTGTGTCGCTAAATGAACCGCTTTTAGTCCTGAGCCACAAACTTTATTAATCGTTAATGCAGATACTTCATGTGGTAAGCCTGCTGCAATCGCGGCTTGACGAGCAGGATTTTGCCCGAGTCCAGCCGATAAGACATTCCCCATAATGACCTCGTCAACTTGTTCACCTGCTACACCAGCACGTGCTAATGCATCTTTAATAACAATACTCCCTAATTTTGTTGCTGGTACGTCCTTTAATGTTCCTTGGAATGCACCAATAGCTGTACGTACAGCACTTACTATGACTACCTCTTTCGTCATAAACATTCTCCCCTTTTCCCCGTTCAAAAATGAACACTGCATGCATATGCTACTAGCAGATATATCTATTTTAACAAATATTTTGACGATTTTCGATAACAGAAATAATCGCAGTTTTGCTAAAGATAATGTAAAATGTTGACGTGTTTTAAACAATCTCAGTTGGGAACATTACAATTAAGAAAAGGGCATACATACGAGTGACGTTGCTTGTATGCCAAGACAACAAAAGAAACAGGACGTGGAGGTGTTAATAATGAAAAAGAAAATGCTGTTATTTTCAGGCATAACAACGACGATTGCCGCAGCAGCAACTGGTCTATTCGGCTTCGCGCTTTCCAATAAATTAATGTACATTAAGCAAAAGGATCCCGAATTTGTTCGCGAACGTGAAACCACTGCTAAACGTTTTGATGAAGCTTGGTACAATAAAAATTTAAAATGTGAATTAAATATTGACTCGCCAAATGGCTATACGATCCGCGGCATTATGTTTCAGCCATTGGAAACAAATAATACCATCATTATTTGCCATGGCGTAACAGAAAATAAAATCAACTCCGTCAAATATGCCCGACTTTTTGAACGACTTGGCTACAATTCGGTTATTTTTGATCATCGTAGACATGGGGAGACAGGTGGAAAAACGACTAGCTACGGCTATTATGAAAAAAATGACCTTGACGCAGTAGTCAAAACGATAAAGGCAATGATTGGGGAAGACGCCATTCTTGGTATTCACGGTGAATCGATGGGTGCCGCAACAATGCTACTATATGCAGGAACTGTAGAGGATGGTGCAGATTTCTATATTTCTGATTGTGCGTTTTCTGATTTTTCAATGCTGCTGAAACAAATTGCGAAAACAGAATTTAAATACGGCTCGATTATCCCAATTCGTTTTGCAGATTTTTTTGTCCGCTTACGAGACGGTTATTCCTTTAAAAGCGTGACACCTTCTGAGGCGGTGACGAATATTGAAAAGCCTGTGCTCTTTATCCATAGTATCCCTGACACATTTATCCCAGCTTCCATGTCACTGGATTTATACAATAAAAAAACCGGTCCTAAAAAACTGAAGCTATTTGATAAAGGTGCTCATGCACAATCCTTTAATGAAAATATGGCTGAATACGAGGATTTAATCCATGACTTTTTAGAAAATTTCATTTACCAAAAAATTAATCGTGATTCTTCTTCATCTAATGTCATTCCATTTCATTTTTAGTACAAACGAAAATATAGCTCTTTCGCATAACGAGGAGTTGATTTCCGTTCCGACTGGGCGCTTTCCTGGGGGCGTCCGATGAGCCGCTTCACTCGCGCTGCTCGCTCCAGGGTCTCACCTGTGACGCTGATCCCCAAGGAGTCGCCCAGTCTCCACTCCAATCAATCAATTCTCATAGCACGTACCTTCTGACATGTCAGCGGTATCATAAGTAAAAGAAGGAAAGCGAGTAGCCTAGGATGGAATTCACGCTCCATAAATTCAAAAAAAAAATTCCTACTAAACCATTTTATTTTTCAATGAAATAAAGGTGTCATATTAAATAAAGTATGGCTCTTCCTCAGAATGATCTGCGGAAAAGCAAAGTGGCAGTGACTCTCATAGACACCATGAAAAACCTTGCCGCACTTCACGCAAGGTTTTTCAATCATTTATTCGGCAAAAACAATTTGCCATTCATCACGTTTGGCTAAAAATTCTTTGGCTAACGCTTGTGCACCTTCTAGACTATGGCTAGCTGCCCAGCCGCATTGCACTTCATTGCATGCTGGGACTGCAGTGGCCTTTGTTACATCTGTAAATGTTTTTTCTAAAATATTCAATAAGTCTTCATAATCATTGTGATTTATTAGCGATACATAGAAGCCTGTTTGGCAACCCATTGGACTAAAATCAACAATATGGTCGGAGTAATTGCGGATAATGTCAGCCGATAAATGCTCTAGGGAATGTAATGCAGGCATTTCCATATGCTCTTTATTTGGCTGTTTAAGTCGAATATCATATTTGTACACTTCATCGCCATTTTTTCCTGTTTTAACACCCGCTAAACGTACATATGGCGCTTTTACTTTCGTATGATCTAAATCAAAGCTTTCAACATTTGTTTTTTCTCTCTGCAATACAAACAACTCCTTTATATAGAATATTTCCATTATAACTAGTTTTCCGATAGATTTATATGGTTTTTAATGAATTATTCAAACAATTTATAAAAATCAATTTTATCTCGGCATATAAGGGGTTAAAAAAACAACCAGCCCTGGCTTGGACTAGTTGCTCTTTAAAATTCCAATTATTTTTGGAATTTATTCATTTGTGACATCATTTGACGTACTTGCTTTTCAGACGGCGTACGACCCATTTGCGCCATCATCATACGAATCATTTGTTCGTTAATTGGTGGGTTTTCTTTTAAATATTTCATCATAGCTTGGCGAGCTAAATAGAAACCAAGTGCCGCGCCTGCTGCTAATGCGATAATTACGATAATAATCCAGCCCCATGTAGGCATACAACCAACCTCCTCCACTACAATATATACCGAGAAAAAAACTCTCCACGCTCCATTATACACCAAATATTAGCGTGTTACTATATATTGTAGTGAAATTTCCTAATGCATTGTATACTTCATTGGCTTTAACCACCCACACTCATTATCTTGTTTATTAAATGCAATAAAGCGCTCGCTCATCTTCGCAAGCATTTGGAATAGATCCAAATCAAGCATTCGTGAACCCTCACAATAAACACAAATTTTGCGTTCCACTAAATAAATAGCCATTTTTCCTTTTATAGGATGTTCTAAAAATAAAGCATTACGAGCTCTCTCTAAATGTGCATACTTGGAATCTAGTTGCGCCTCAAGCATCGTAGCAATCTCATCGAAGCGCACGCTTTCACATATATATGCAAGCTCTTTTAAGGATTTCTCGTTAGCGTCTTCACAGCCTTGCATCATTTCTAATAACTTACGCTCTCTGCCGAATATAAACGTTAAATGCTCTTCTTTTATTTTATATATGGAATAGGTTCTCACTAGAAATCCTCCTTCGCTCATTGCTTTTTCATAAGTATAGCTCATCCAAACTTTTTAATTTGTCAAACGAAGGAGGCATTCATCTTCTATTTTTGTCGAAAACTTTCTACTTTCCGTTCTATCAAATGCTTTATGGCTAATTAAGTTTTTAGCTTCTTCTATAGTACTTAGAATATTCTCAGCCTCAAGACCTAGAGTAAAATCAATTTCCAGTCCGTTTTAGCAAAGCTTTCTAATAGGTAATATAAAGGTATCAACGAAAGGAGCTAAAACATATGAGAAAATTTTTTCTACTAATAGGAGGCTTTATCGCAGGATGTGTTGCACTCGCTTTAACTGGACCACTTGCAGGTCTACTAATTTCTGGATTGTTTGTAGCACTCGGTATGCACTTTTACACTTCAAGTAAATCGACATTCGGTAAAATCTTATGGTTTACAGTAGGTTTGATTGGTGTGTTATCAGCAATATCGAATATCCCAGCAATGGTTGGTTTAGCAGCAATCGCTGTCATCTATGTTATCTATAAAAAATGGAATGGCGAAGATGTAAAAATCCCAACAATTGAAGCTAAAGAAGAAGATCCATTTAAAAACTTTGAAAAAGAATGGTCTAACTTAACAAAATAAAAGGAGCGAATTTACATGAACTTATTTCAACGTTTTAAATATACAATAGAGGCTGATTTACATCAGTTATTTGATAAGAAGGAACAAAAAAATCCAATTGCGATGTTGAACCAATACATTCGTGAAGCAGAAAAACAAACAGAGCAAACTGGAAAATTATTAGAGCGTCAAGGTCAGTTAAAAGAAAAACTAGAGCAGGAATTTAAACAAAATGCTGAATTACTAGCTAAACGTGAGGCACAATTAAAATTAGCTACTACTAGCGGGGAGCAAGATTTAATCGATTTCGCTTCTGATGAAGTTGCTGCATACACAGCACGTAACAATACATTACAAGCTAGTATTGAAGCAAGTACACGTGAATACTTCGAACTTGAACGCAAATTTGAAACGATGAAACACAAAATTAAAGATATGAAAGTGCGTCAATTACAGCTAATGGGTAAAGAAAACGTCACACGCGCTCACCATCAAATGGACGGTATGATCGCTAAAAACAATAAAACCAACTTTGAAGATTTAGAATCGTATATCGATAAGCTTGCTTACCAAATCGACAAAGATCATGAAGTAACATCTTTCGAATCTCGTCTTGCGCAGCTAGAAAAAAATGTCGCAGAAGAGAACGCACCACTGCTAATTGAAAATAAATAACAATAACTGCTATTTTAAAAAAATAACATGTTATAATAAAAGAAATAAGGGATGCCTCATTTATTGAAGCATCCCATTTCTTTGAAGGTGACCAAAAAAGATAGAAATAAAGTCATTTAGTCCTATGATTAACATATGCCTTTAAAAGGTCCTTATTTAGCAAAAGATGAGGATCAATTTAGTGATTTTATCAATCAATATAGAGGCATGAATTATTTTGATGCTACGATCAAGAAAGTCAATATCTTCGAATTGATAAAAGGGGCTTTTACTTCCCCTGATTACTCTTTACAGAATCTGTATAAAGCATTTATTTCAGGGCCTCAATTTAGCCTAATTAAAAGCCAAAAACTAAAAAAAGAAATCATCCATACTATTTGATTCTGTAAAAAGTACCCTTTTATTTTATACAGGGTAATGATGAACAATCGAACTATGAGATGCACCAAATGGTAAGAAGTTCTATTACTTTAGAGCACTCTGCTCCAAATACACTGGATTTAACATTGATGAATGATGCTTCAAAATCATTAACAACACTTTTAAAAATATTTTTTAAGAGAAGTTCGTCTTCTCTCATCAATTTGTAGAAAGAAGGTTGACCCTCTTGCAAAATTTCACAACTAATAAGCTCACATTTGGGGTACTATGCTTCTTTTTACTCGTTTTTGTGGAGCTCACAATTTTTAATAACGGTGGCGCCTTCTGTCTATTGATCGGGGTAGGACTTCTTTATTTAAGCTTCTCGAAAAAAAATCGTTTCTTTAAATGGACAGGAATTTTCTTTATCTCAATCGCACTCTTTACGATGTGGAGTTTACGCTTATTTATCGTCATCATTCTTTTATATATGCTCTACCAATACTTGCAAAGAGAAAATGAAGCCAAAGTTGTTGGTTTGGAGCTTTTTGAGAAGCTCCCTGCTACGAAGAATGAATTATTCGGTATATTGCCAGCACCAGTAGAAGCCTTTAAATGGCAAGATGTTCAAATACAGCGGCTTGCAGGCGACATTACGATTGACACAACACAAACAATTTTACCTACCGGCACAAGTATTATTACGATCCGACAAGGCATTGGTAAGGTACAAATTTATATCCCCTACGAAATTCCATTCCGCTTACACTATACGACATTGTTTGGTGAAATAAAATGCCTACATGTTGGACCACAACGCCTACTGAATGAAAGTGTAAGTTTTTCAGATGGAAACCCTGAGGATGCAAAACGTACACTTGTCATACACGTTGCAACTTGGCTAGGGGACTTGGAGGTGCTACGTAAATGATTGCCTTTATCTCAAGAATTTTGACTTTACTTTTTATGTTGATGAGTGCTACATTCGGTCTCCTTGTCGCTGTTTGGGGCGAGCCAAACGAGAAAACATGGGAGCCGCTATGGCAGCAGAATTATAATAATATTCCACTCGGTGGTTTCATTGTCGTCACTCTTTTCGCCATTAGTTTACTGATTGCCAGTTGGATCAGTATGACTGCCCGTGCAAGAGAGGCTCAGGCAACCCGCATCGTGAAACAGTTAGTTGAACCCGATTTTGTATTGCCTAAAAAACAGCCTTTACCAAAACCTTTGAAAAAGGCTTTAGTTCAAACAAGTGAGCTAATTGATACTCAACGAAAAAGCTTACAGCGTTTATCCAATGAACGTGCAGAAGCTAACGATAAAATTATTCAAGAGCGAATTATCGCTGAACGTCAACGCCTTGCTCGTGAGCTTCATGATTCTGTATCACAGCAATTATTCGCCGCTTCGATGTTACTGTCCGCATTAACCGAAACCGACGAAAATGCTACAAGCTTAAAGCAGGTCGAAAAAATTGTACAACAGGCACAGCTTGAAATGCGTGCCTTATTATTACATTTACGCCCAGTAGCTCTGCATAATAAAACGCTGGCACAAGGTCTTGAGGAGCTTATTATTGAGCTGCAGCAGAAGGTATTTTTTCATATTGAATATGAGCTTGAGGAAATGTCGTTATCCAAAGCGGAGGAGGATCATTTATTCCGTATTGCACAGGAGGCGTTATCCAATACGCTACGCCATGCCAAAGCAAGCGAAGTTGAATTACTGCTCGTTGCCCGCGATGATTTAGCCATTTTACGTATTCAGGACAATGGCCTCGGCTTTGATGTCGAAGCTGATAAATCTACTTCTTATGGACTGCAAAACATTGCCGAGCGCGCAGTAGAGATTGGCTGTACGTACAAAATTGTATCCATACCTGGAGAAGGTACAATTGTAGAGGTTAAAATTCCCCTACAAAAGGAGGTTGAAGTGAATGATTCAAGTGTTAATAGTGGATGACCACGAGATGGTGCGTATCGGCGTTTCTGCCTATCTGTCAGCACAACCAGATATCACTGTTGTAGGTGAAGCTGAAAATGGTAAAGAGGCAGTGGAACGTACTCTCGAGCTGCGTCCAGACATTATTTTAATGGACAATGTAATGCCAATCATGACAGGAGCTGAAGCGACAGCTGAAATTTTAACAGCATGGCCAGAGGCAAAAATTATGATGGTAACAAGTTTTTTAGATGATGATAAAGTCTACCCTGCATTAGAAGCCGGTGCAGTTAGCTATATTTTAAAAACGTCCAATGCGAAGCAAATTGCCGATGCCATTCGTAAAACAATGGGCGGCGAAACAGTTCTAGAGCCAGAAGTAACATCAAAAATGATGCATCGCATGCGCCACGGCAATAGTACCCCACTATATGAGCAACTTACCGAGCGTGAAATGGAAGTATTATTGCTAATGGCTCAAGGTAAGGCCAATCAGGAAATTGCTGATGACTTATACATTGCATTAAAAACCGTAAAAACACATGTCAGCAATATTTTAGCAAAGCTCGATGTCCAAGATCGAACACAAGCAGTTGTCTACGCTTTTCAAAACGGGCTTGCGAAGTAGTTTTTCTTAGGTCGTTTGGTTTATTAGCGATTGTTTGTGCTGGGGCTATCAGCGATTTTCGTTCTTTTATCAGCGATGACAGAGCTGAAGCAGCGGGATTTTGTGTTTTAGCGGCGTTCCTTGCTTGGTTAGCGGCGGAATTTCGTGTTTTAGCGGCGCTTTTCCTTTGGTTAGCGGCGCAACTCACACTTTTAGCGGTTATCAGCGATTTTCGTTCTTTTATCAGCGATCTTCGCTCTTTTATCAGCGATCTTCGCTCTTTTATCAGCGATTCTACCTTGGCTATCAACAATTCTACCTGGCTTATCAGCGATTTTCGCTCTTTTATCAGCGATTCTACTTGGCTTATCAGCGATTTTCGCTCTTTTATCAGCGTTTCTACCTTGGCTATCAGCGATTTTTGCTCTTTTATCAGCGATTCTACTTGGCTTATCAGCGATTACATCTGTTTTCCCAAAAAATACGAAACTGCATTGATAGAAATACAGTTTCGTATTTTTTAACTCAAGCTATTAAAAAATTGTTGCAGCTCGTTTACGCTGTTCACTATGTATGTTGCTTGTGCTTCCGTCAATTCCTCAAGTGAGCCATAGCCATAAGTAACACCGATCGAATCGATTTGATTTTCATGTGCACCAACAATATCGTATTTACGATCTCCAATCATAATTAATTGATCGATATTCACTTCATTAAAATGCTCGCGTACATATGCGATAACTTCTCCTTTAGCTGACCGTGTACCATCCAAATTGCTGCCTGCGACAAGGTCGAAAAAATGTTCAAGGTTAAAGTATTGTATAATTTGTTCTGCAAATACAGTTGGCTTAGATGTGGCTATTGCTAACTGATAACCATCCTTCTGTAAATGTTCTAATAAAGATGATATGTTTAGATACAATTTATTCTCATACATGCCAGTTTGGATAAAACGTTCACGGTAATAAGCAATCGCTTGCTCAACTTCAACATCATCTAATCCATATATTTCTCGAAATGATACTTGCAGCGGCGGCCCAATAAACGTTTCAAGCTGATCAAGGTCAGCTTCCACTATACCCATTTTTCCTAAAGCATATTGAACAGATTTTGTTATCCCTATTTTAGGGTCAGATATTGTACCGTCTAAATCAAATAACACTACGCTATACTTTTTCATTACTAGCCCTCCTTTTATTGTTAAAGAAATGATTGATACACGGTTGAACCAAAATCATGAATATCTTTAATGTAGTCAAACCCTGCAGGTGAGCCAAAGCTGTTAAATCCACGAACTGCCACAATATTTTCTTTAGGAATTACCAATAGAGCAACACTTGTGAAACCAAGTATTTGAAAGCTTCCTTGTGGTAATATTGGGCTTAACTCTGTAACCCCTTCTCTCTGTTGTGGCTGAACAAACCAGAAAAAGCTATTAGTAGGCAAGTTCTTTGGTTTAGCATTTGGGGATTGAATTGTCGTTAACAACTGTATGATTTCTTCAGGTATAATTTGTTTTCCATGTAAACTTCCTTTATCAAGATGCACTTGTCCCCACTTTGCTAGCTCTCTTAATGTGCTATACATATTCATTTTACTACCATCACATACGTCGCTTTCATACCAAAAGGGGCTATCATTATGTATTACTTCTATATGGTGTTCGTTTTTTTCACTAAACCAATTTGTTTCAGTAAAAGATAATGGCTGAAATACTTGCTCATCCACAATTTCTGCAATAGTTTTTCCAGTAGCTTTAAAAATGACTTTAGCAAGTAGCTCTACATTAATATCTCGGTATGCTCAGTTATAACCTGCTTTGAATTCCTTCATTACTTTTTCATTTTGGCGACGTAAACCGTGAGTATGGGTGAGTAGATGTCTAATTGATACATCAGCAAATACTATTTCATTGTCTAAATAATTACTTAGTTTATCATCTATTGAAGCAATATAATTATGATAAATCGCATATGCTACAGCAAATCCTACATATGTTTTACGAACAGAAGCAAGATGAAAAAGGATATGTGGTCCTACCCTTTTGGCGTCTTGTTGTTGTCCTTGCACACCAATATATTCTTCTAATACTGTTTGACCATGCTTATTAATAATAACTCCGCCACCTGTACAATCTAACTGTGAGAAAGTTTTCTTTACTTGTGTGAATATAGCTTGTGAATTCATTTAAACACCTCTCAACATTTCTAGTCGATGCCTACACTTATCATTGTATACCAATTGGGAATTAATACTAGATGAGTTTCTTCATTCACGAAACCTTTTATTACCAAAAAACGTTATTATTTTTAAGGAGGGATTGTGTGGATACTCAATTTACTTATAGGCATTTTGTAAATGAAAATACGTTTTCACTTCTTGATCCGATTTTTGAAGCTACCCTACTTTTTGCTGTTTTGCTACTCATTATTGTGATTGTAAAAAAAGTATCTATTTGGTTTTGTTTACTTTTTGCAAGCCTCTCAGCAATTGTCACAGGTCAGCTTCTTTGGTTTAGTGGCATTATAGCTGATGAGCTAAACATTGAAGGAAGTTCCAAAGGCTTTTACTGTTTTGTCATTATGCTACTAATTCATTGTGCGGCTATTTGGATTTCTTTAGTGAAATCCTCTAAACACGAAAAAATACCGCAGTACTCAGAGGAGATTTAACCTACTGAGTATTGCGGTATTTTATGAATTATAGCGCTTTAACCTTCGCTACAACATTTTCTACTGTGAATCCGTATTTTTCCATCACTATTTCACCTGGTGCAGAAGCGCCGAACTTGTCAATTGCAAGAACGTCCCCTTCAAAACCAGTGTATTTATGCCAGCCAAATGATGAGCCCATTTCGATTGCAAGACGTTTTGTTACAGCTTTTGGAAGAATAGATTCTTTGTAAGCTGCGTCTTGTTTTTCGAAGCGATCCATAGATGGCATTGAAACAACTGCCACATCTACACCATCAGCTTTTAATGCTTTTTGTGCTTCGATCGCAAGTGAAACTTCTGAGCCTGTTGCAATTAAAATGGCATCTGCCACTTCTTTTGTAGCAGGAGACACTGTATAAGCACCTTTAGTAACACCTTCACGTACTGTATCAATAGATGCGTCAAGAACAGGTAAGTTTTGACGAGACAATACTAAAACAGTTGGTGTTTTTTCAGATGCTACTGCTAGCTCCCATGCAACTGCTGATTCATTTGCATCAGCTGGGCGAACAACAGATAAATTCGGCATTGCACGTAAAGATGCAAGGTGTTCGATTGGTTCATGTGTTGGACCATCTTCCCCTACAGCAATTGAGTCATGTGTAAATACATAAGTAACAGGAAGACCCATTAATGCAGAAAGACGTACAGCTGGACGAACATAATCAGAGAATACGAAGAATGTACCACCAAATACGTTAAGACCACCGTGAAGTGCCATACCGTTCATAGCAGCACCCATTGCAAACTCACGTACACCGAACCAAATATTACGGCCAGCATAATCATCTGCAGAGAAATCTCCAGCATCTTTCATCGTCGTTTTATTTGAGCCAGCTAGGTCAGCTGAACCACCGAAGAATGATGGCGTTTTCTTTGCAATTGCATTGATTGCATCTCCAGAAGAAGAACGAGTAGCTACTGATTTACCTGCTTCATAAACTGGTAATTCTGAAGCAAAATCCTCTGGTAATTGACCATTCATTGCCTTTTCAAATTGCGCTGCTAATTCCGGGAACTCTTGCTTATATGCTTCAAACTTAGCATTCCAAGCTTCTTCAGGCTGTGCCCCTTGAACATTAGCTGCTGCTGCAAATGTATCATATACTTCAGCAGGAATATGGAATGGCTCGTGTGCCCATTCATAAGATGCTTTCGTTAAAACAACTTCATCTTGACCAAGTGGTGCACCGTGAGAAGCAGCTTTACCAGATTTGTTTGGTGAACCAAAACCGATAACAGTTTTCACTTCAATAAGTGTTGGCTTACCAGTTGATTTTTTTGCTTCTTCGATTGCTGCGTTAATTGCTTCAACATCTGTACCATCTGCAACTTTTAAATAGTTCCAGCCATAAGATTCGAAACGTTTTTGAACATTTTCTGAGAATGATTTTTCTAAATCACCATCTAAAGAAATATCGTTTGAATCGTATAAAACGATTAACTTTTCAAGTTTTAAGTGACCTGCTAAAGAGATAGCTTCAGCCGCTACACCTTCCATTAAATCGCCATCGCCACAAAGTGCAAATGTATAGTGATCAACGATGTCATGTCCTGGTTTATTGTAAGTAGCTGCTAAATGGCGTTCAGCCATAGCCATACCAACTGTCATAGCAATACCTTGACCTAGAGGACCTGTTGTTGCCTCTACCCCAACAGTATGACCATATTCAGGATGTCCTGGAGTTAATGAATCCCATTGACGGAAGTTTTGAATTTCTTCCATTGGTAAGCCGTAGCCACCTAGATGAAGTAGGCTATATAAAAGCATAGAGCCATGACCTGCTGAAAGTACAAAACGGTCACGGTTAAACCATTTTGGGTTAGCCGGATTATGGTGAAGTTGTTTTGTCCAAAGCGTATAAGCCATTGGCGCAGCCCCCATCGGTAAACCTGGGTGACCTGAGTTTGCTTTTTCAATTGCATCAATTGACAAAGTTCGGATAGCATTAATCGCTAGTTGATCCGCATGTTGAGTCATTATTTTGTGACATCCTTTCTCGTCCTATATATTGTTCTTATACAGTTTAGTCAACATTGTCTCAGAAAACAATGGTTTTGTTATACTATTAAAGATTTATAACATACTTTATCTTTATTCAGTGAAAAATCCCCCACACAATAGTGCCAACAAAATAATAAAGATAATACCTCCGGCGGGATGTCACGGATAAGGATTTAGCCTAAAACCTTCACATCCTACAAACGGCTAACTGACCTGCATCGCGCAAGCCTAAGCACAATTTCAAAATCCGGACACAATTAACGCTGAGGCGTTATTGACCTAAATGTGTCATATTAATTGAGAAATTTATTCTTTTTCGCTTGTTTAACTTTTTCTGGTGTTACATCATTTCCTTCAGCATCTACTACTTTTACGTTTTCAATTGTATCTCGCATCGTTGATCTAAATGTATCTAGATATTCTTTACGAAGCGCTGATCGTTCCTTAGCTTCTGCCTCTGTTAATGTACCACTTTTAGCCTTAGCAGAAAGTTCATTGATTCGGTTAATTTTTTCTTTTGATAACATAATTACACACCTTTCAATACATATCTTAATGAATATGGTATGTAAAGTATAGCATGTCTCCCCTTGAAATGCAGTTATACCAACCTTTCAAGTATCCTTATATTTTTGAAATAAATTCCACAAAATGCATGACTTTGAGAAATTACAAGTGTATAACTAATAATAGGGTTCCAAAACAAAATTAATTTATGCTTGGAGGAATATAAATTGTTTATCAAAACAAACAGACTTTTAATAAGAGAATTTGAGATTCAAGATTGGCAAGCTGTCTATGAATATACTTCGAATCCAAATGTAATGAAGTATATTCCCGAGGGAGTTTTTAATGAGGAAGAAGCTAAAAAGTTCGTATCAGAAAATAGCGGTGAACAGGCAAAATACTTCCCTGTTATTTTAAAAAGCGACAATATTGTCATTGGTCATATTGTTTTTCATCAATATTTTGGTGACCATACATATGAAATTGGCTGGGTATTGAATCCGAACTATTACAATAATGGCTACGCCTCTGAAGCAGCAAAAGCTGTGCTGAATTACGGATTTAAAGAAATGCAACTTCATAGAATTATTGCTACATGCCAACCAGAAAATATCCCATCCTATCGAGTGATGGAGAAAATCGGCATGAGACGCGAAGGTTATTTTAAAAAATGCATACCAAATGGAGATGAGTGGTGGGATGAATATTACTATGCGGTCTTAAAAGAAGAGTGGGCATAAGATGCTTTTAGGGATTATCGATTTCTAGAGGAGAAATTTAGATGAAAAAGACCGCAGTATTATTGTATCCCCAATTTAGTGAATATGAATTGAGTGTAGCATTATCTATATTAATGCAAGGAAATAAACCCGTCATAACTGTTGGATTAAACAGCGAAAAAATTAAAGGGGAATCTGGGTTATCCTGTATGGCAGATACACAAATAAGTGATATTAATCTTGACGAAATCGATAGCTTGATATTACCAGGGTGTATGGATGTAGCTTTATTAATACACGAGCAAAAATTAATTGATTTTATTAGTCATGTAAATGCCAAAGGAGCTATCATTGCAAGTATTTCTAGCACGCCATCTCTTTTAGCAAAAGCAGGAGTATTAAAGAACAAAAAATATACTGTAGGATTATCTCTAGAAGGTATGGATAAGCTGGGCTTCTTTGATCTTAGTCATCTCTCTGAAGACTTAGTTGTACAAGACGGCAACATCATAACTGCAAGAGGCAAAGGGTTTATACAATTTGGCATTACTGTGGGTAAAGCCCTGCAGCTCTCTTTTGATGAAAATTGGTACAGGGCATAACAAAAAAATCGCTAAAGAGAGGTAGAAATTGCTACTTCTCTTATTTTTTTACTATTCATTCTATTCGTCGATCGGGTCTACCCGTCACTTTGGAACTTAACCTTTAAAAATTAAAAAATCAGCGGGACGATAAAAACCCCACTGATTAATACGTTACTTTATTTTGCCCGCTTCCCTCTTGATGTTCCCGATATCTCCTATGGACTGTAGCTTTGCTTACTTCAAAGCCTAAACCTCTAAGCGTCATGGCGATTTCCTCAAAGGTGAAGCCTCGATTACGTAGATTGACAATTTCGTCTATAGGAACATCCTTACGTTCTTGACCATTTGGATTTCCACGGTTAGATAAATTGTTTTCAGGGCGATAGCCATTTTCAACGGCACGACGCATGCCACGCCGTATTTTAGCATTATGGATTCTACGCTGGTACTCCTCTACGATTGCTAAAATTTCTAAGAGCATCGTATCCATTTCATTTAATTGTATAGGTCCCTCGTCTCGCATAGAAAAAACATTAGTTTCAGTTTTCTGCAATAAATGCAATACTGCCATTCGAGCATTTCCACGTCCTAAGCGTGTTTCATCCTGTACAAATAATGCTTCAATTTCTTTTTCTTTAATGAAATCAAGCATTTCTAGTAAACCTTCACGTTCCACATCATAACCACTATGCTTGTCCTTAAAAACATGCTTAACTTCGTAGCCCTGTTCTTTAGCATAGCGCATCAACTCCTCCTGCTGACGCTCTAACGAGGAACTTTGTGTCTCTTTTTCTGTACTCACACGGCAATAGACAACGGCCGATTGTTGATTCATTTTCATTTGTCGTTTCTCGCAATTTCAATTGAATTTATAGGGGATGGGTCACCCACTACTGGAATCACTAAGGATTTACCTGCAATAATTTGTGCGTTCGATAATTCATTTTCTGTTTTCACAAGCTTAATCCATTCATCCGTTTTCATTTTACCACGGTATTGATCGGCTAACGACCATAAGCTATCACCATGTGCGATTTCAATTTCTGTGTACGTTACATCGCCTGGGTCTGTTATAAAAAGGTATGCCGCAAAAAGCAAACAAGCTCCTAATAAAGTTGTAATATGTGGATTTTTCTTAAACCAGTTCATGTTTAAAACCCCTTTTCTAGAATGTTTGTTCGGAATATATGTTCTCATATTAATACGAACAAACGTTTTTGTCAAACGCTTTTCGAACCTATGTTTGCTTAAGTGTTCGCATTCTGTTATACTACTAATTAGTAAAATGATTAAAAAAAGAGGTGAGCAATTATGAAAAAAGTTTCGAAAAGACAAGAGGCTATATTAGAGTTCATTAAAGAAGAAGTACGAGCAAAGGGGTATCCACCATCTGTACGTGAGATTGGGGAGGCAGTTGGACTTGCTTCAAGCTCAACAGTTCATGGGCATTTAGCTCGTTTAGAACAAAAAGGCTTGATTCGACGCGATCCAACTAAACCACGTGCTATTGAAATTTTAGAGCCAGAGGATTCTATCCAAAAGCAACACGTTATTCATGTCCCATTAGTTGGGAAGGTTACTGCAGGTTCTCCAATAACTGCTGTTGAAAATATCGATGAATATTTCCCACTCCCAGATATTTATGGTACAAGTGAAGATCAATTATTTATGCTTGAAATTATGGGTGAATCAATGATTGAAGCTGGCATTTTAGACGGAGATTTAGTTATTGTTAAACAAAAAGCAACAGCTGATAATGGTGATATTGTCGTAGCAATGACTGAAGAGAATGAAGCAACTGTAAAGCGTTTCTTTAAGGAAAAAAGTCATTTTCGTTTACAGCCTGAAAACTCAACAATGGAGCCAATTATCGTAGATCAAATTTCTATTTTAGGGCATGTTGTAGGTCTATATCGTCGTGTACATTAAAAGTATCTCAATATTAAAGTATAAAAGGAGGTTATTATGTTCACAAATGGGCATAAACCTCTTTTTCTTATCTTTTGAGTGTTATTTTAATCACTAAAAAAGAACCCACTTGAAAATGGATTCCTTACACCTAGCAATGTATTCATGTTCATCACCAAGGTTATCTTAGTAAAGTTTATGCCTCTACCTTAAATTTCAAACTTGCCTTTACAAATGCAGCAAATAGTTTCTTTGATACTGCATCTCCTGCAATAGCTAACTCTTCAGGATGCCATTGAACTGCTAAACAAAATGGTAAATCATCATGCACTACCGCTTCAACGATACCATCACTTGATTTTGCTACTACTTTCAGCTTTTCTGCTACTACGTTTATTGCCTGATGATGAAATGAATTCACAGCAATTTTTTCTTCCTCAATAATCGTTTTTAATAATGTATCAGGTGATAGGTTAACATAATGTGTTGTAACACCCCTCGCTGCTTGTTGCACATGCTTTATTAATTTTTTACTATGATACTCACTTTCAATATCCTGATAGACTGTGCCCCCAAACGCAACATTTAGTATTTGAAGCCCTCGACAAATTCCGAGAATCGGCATTTTCCGAATAGAGGCTGCATTAATTAAAGCAAGCTCCACTGCATCTCGTTCAGGATGAACCTTCCCTAATTTTGGTGTAGGTTCTGCGTCAAAGAGGAATGGATGTACATCATAGCCACCCGATAGTAATAAACCGTCCGTCAACGATAAAATTTGTGCTACATCCTCTTCAACGCCAATTGGAATTATTAGTGGAACTCCCCCTGCTTCCATTATACTTTTGCTATAAGCAGCATTTAATCTTGAGGACAAATCATCCTCCGCAAAAGCCGTTATTCCGATAATTGGTTTCATCCTATCCCCTCCATGATCTTTAGCTTGCATTCACTGCCTGTGAAAAAATCCGTCAATGATTACTTACCAAAACCCAAGATACCAATTCATCAACGCATCACCATAGAAATAGATGATAATAGCTGCGAGAGCAATAGAAGGTCCGAATGGTATAGGCGTTTTCCTTCCCTGTCCACGTATCTTTAATACAACGATGCCAACAATCATGCCAATTACTGCCGCTACAAAAAGCGTTAAAATGGTATGTATTGTCCCGAGTACGAGACCAAGTAAAAAGAATAATTTAATATCGCCACCCCCCATCCCACCTCTTGATAGAACAGCTATACAATATAATATGCCAAAACCTACGACAGCACCAACTATACTGTCCCACCAAGGAGACAACGGAGAAATCACGCGTCCAAAAACTAGCAATGGTAAAAAGAATAATAGCACCTTATCGGGAATAAGCATATACGCAAAATCCGATACAACTATAATGACTACTAATGAAATTAATAATAGCGCCACAAAAAATTCTGCACTAAAGCCTAATTGCCAATAAGCAAAAGCAAATAATAGGCCTGTAATAAGTTCCATCAGTGGATAAATCCAAGAAATTTTTTGCCCACAGCTACGGCATTTTCCACCTAAAAATAAATAAGACAAAACAGGCACCAAATCAAGCGCCGTCAACTGTCTCTTACAAGAAGTGCAATGCGAGGGTGGGTGCACAATGGACTTCTTCATAGGCACACGTAAGCCAACTACATTAAAAAATGAGCCAAGAACGAGCCCAAATAGTAACACTGTAATGGTATAAGCGATTTCCATTTTTATGTCCTCCTATACTAATAGACGCCCATACACTTAAGTATGCGCGCCATCTAGATTATTGTTGTCCTTCATAATAGAACGTCGTTACTTGTATGGTTGCTTTTAAGGTTGTATCAGCGTCCTCCTGGAATTTCGCTTCTTCACCAGTTAATGTGAAATCGATCGCATCAATTTTCATCACACGATCAATTTTTTCAATTTCTTTTATAAACTCAACCATCGCTTTATTATCCAATGCGACAACTTCAATATCAAATGTTACGAGTTTTAATTCCTTCGGTAAGGAATCTTTATTGAGAGTAGCAGTTGGTATTTTATCTTTTACTTCAGGTGTTTCATCATTTTTAGCTACAGCTTGTTCATCCGCTTCAGTTGCAGATTGCTGTGTATCAGCCTGTTCCTCAGAATTTGTCGAGTTAGGATCTGTAATAGTAGACTCCATGACGAGCGAATCATAATTATTAAAGTCCATAGCTTCTACCCGTATGCCCGTCACCACTTCAATCTCTTCAATATTTCGAATTACTTCGTCAATCGCTCGAGTTTGAGGTACTTTTTTACGTAATGTTAAGTTACTTGTACGATTAGATTTACCGTTCTTTTCAATTAAAGCAATCTGCTCCTGAATTGTAGATACTTCTTGTTGAAGTGCGATATTCGAGCTTTCTTTCGCATCCACTTCTTCTAATTTAGGTGTTACTATATAGTAATAAAGCGCAAATAAAATGGCTGCAATTAAAGCTGTTAAGATAAGAATCGTTGAATTTTTACTACTTGTCATGATTCTCTACCTCCAGCGAGAAATTTAAAATCAATTCCTAATGTAATAGTTGCCGAATAACGTGGTACTTCCTTAAATTTGTTCTTAGCACTTTTTTCCTCTTGGTTTCCAATTGCAACATCAAAATTAGAAATAGTATCTACCTGTATATCATTGAAATAGGGGCTTGCAGTTAGCTTTTCTAAATAAGATGATATAGCTGACATCGTTTCAAAATCAGCCGTAACTTCTACATTTTTTTCACCAAATACATAGTTCCTTAAATACGTTTGCTCTGGTAATAATACTTGCGTTTCATCCATTAAAGGTGTCACAGGATAGGATACTTTTTCCACAAATTGTACGGATTGCTCCAATGAGCCTTTATTCGCATTTTGCTTACTATCTAACTCTATTTGAAGTTGTTCGCGTTGCGATGAAAGCTCCACTTCCTGCGCATTTAATGTTGTAAGATCACTTTTTGCTTGGAAAAACAGGAAAATCATATATCCTACTATGATACCAATAAGAATAATAAATACTACATATATTAAAGTAGGCGTTGAATGCTTCTTTTCCAAATTCGGCAAGAGGTTAATGTCTGGTACCATCAGTTAACCTCCTTTAATGCAAGTCCTAATAAGCTTGCAAATTGTTCTGAAAATTGAGGGAAGGATTTTTGAATGATTGAATCATTTAACATAATGATCGGTATCGAAAAATTATTTTCTAAAAACTCTTTAACGGTTGAAAGTAGTGGATTATCTCCTAAAATGATAATCTCATCTACACTTTTCTCACCTTTATGTAAGGAAAACTTAAAAAAATTCATAATACGATCGATTTCAAGCATTTGATCGGTAAGAATCATACGATATTCATCTTCGACTTCTAGATGATACGAAAAACGATGTTCTTCTATCTCCTTAGGCTCCCATTTCGATAAATCTGTATCAAATGATTGGTATCGTAAAAACTCCAGTTGCCCAAATGAAAAAATACTTATCGATAATTCATTGATTGACCAATCCGCTATTAAATAAGTTCGATCGTCCTTTATTAGCTGCAAATGCTCCAACAGACGAATATTACACAATGCTCGAATATCTGCTGCTTGTGGATCTAATGTAGCATCGAGTAAAAGTCCAATCATTTTCGTCACTTCTTCTGAAGGTGCCGCAAATAACATGGCCTGTCCATCATTAGGATTCGGGTCATACACATCGATAAGAGGATCTTGAAACGGAAGATGAATGGACTGACCAAGCTCCATCTCCACATAACCTTTTAATTCATTCCACTCTATATCATCAGGATGCTCAAAGCTCTTTAACAAAACGGAAGTATCCGGCACAAAAATACGCGCATTTTGCTTTTTACCAGCCCATTTTGCCACATCATTTTTCATTACATCAAACAATTCCATTTCATCCTGAATAACAGATCCTTCAACAATCCCCTGTGCTAATGGCATTTCATAGCCTTTCCATTGCGACGGATCAGCACCTTTTGCCACAATCGCACGCAATATATAATCCTTTATTTCAATCGACACATGCGATTTTTTCTTTTTTGTAAACATGTGAAAAGATGCCTCCTTCTTTTATAACAAAATTCAAATATATTAATCTTTCATTTGAACATCCAATTTACGAATTGGATGTTCTTTGAAAGATTATTACTTATTCATAGCTCGATTTAATGCTTTGTCAGTTATAGTTTTATCTCCTCCGGTATAAGTAATATCTCCTTCTTTGACAGTAAATTTCTCTTTATTTTTAATTTCACTTAATCTAAGATAAGTTATTTTATATTCTTTATTTCCTTTACTATACATTACAGTATCATTCTTATCTAATTCACCCTCAAAAACATCTTTAAGAGCGTTATAATCGCAGGTAACAGTATCTTGTCTCGTATCACCACAAGCTCCATCAGCAATAGCAATTTTTGCACCCGCTAGGACACCAGCAGCATCTGAAAGAATTGCTTTATCTTTAGAATTACTAATAATATTCCCAATAGCAGGAATAGCAATCGCCGCAATAATCGCTAGAATGACGATTACTGCTAATAGCTCGATTAGTGTTAAACCTTTTTGATTTTTTAATAGTTTTTTGTTTAAGAGTTTTTTGAACATCGGTGTTCCTCCTTATAAATTGTTATGATTAGTCCGAAAATATGTACACCTACTACTACAACAACTGCTACTGTCTTTTCTATACCACCCCCTTTAAAGTTCGTACGTTTACATATTTTCGTATAATGCGAACATTGGTAGGAAAATTGCCGCGACAATCACACCTACAACCGCTGCTAAAATTAATATCATCAATGGTTCTACGAGCGATTTTAATGTATCGACGGAGCGATCTACCTCATCCTCATAGAAATCGGCTATCTTCTCGAGCATATAATCAAGAGAACCTGTTTTTTCTCCGATAGATGTCATTTGAGTTACTAAAGGAGGAAACAGCCAACTTTTTTCTAATGGCTCAGATAAGGTACCGCCTTTTTCTAGATTATCTCTTGCCTCCAGTACAACCTTGCCTACTACTGGATTCCCTGAAACCTTTTCGACAATTGTTAGTGCCTGTAGAATTGGTACTGAACTACTGAATAGAGAGGATAAAGTTCTAGTCATTCGAGCAATTACATTTTTTTGCATTAAAATACCAAATACAGGAATTCTTAATAATGCATAATTCACATTGTAATGAAATTGCTTATTATTTTTATAGAAAAATCTAAATAGAAGAATCGATAATAAGAAAATCCCAATCGCAAAATACCAGTATGCTATTAACCAATCCGAAATACTGACAACAACGACAGTTAAGATCGGCATTTCTATGTCCATTTCTTCAAAAGTAGCCATAAACGTTGGCACGATAAATACCATTAAAAACATACCTACAGCGATTGTCAGAACTGATAAAATAGCCGGATATGCCAATGCCGATTGTACTTTCTTCTTAATTTTGAATTGTTTTTCAAGGGTACCTGCTAAACGCTCTAAAGTCTCATCGATATTCCCTGTTGCCTCACCTGAGCGCATCATATTCACAAACATGACAGGAAAAACCTTTGGGTGTTTGGCCGCTGCGTCTGAAAAGGCTGTCCCCCCGCGTATATCCTCTTCCACTTGTTCTAATGCTTTTTTCAAGGCTTTACTTTTCGTTTGACCACTTAAAATATGTGTTGCCTCTACAATTGAAACGCCAGCACGGATTAGTGTTGCATATTGACGACAGTAAATAACGAAATCCTGGTGCTTCACTTTACCGCCAATGTTTAAGTCTTTGTGCAAAATGCTTTTAGACTCTTCCAGCTCACGAGCATTAATGCCTTGTGCTCGTAATTTTTCTAGTGCTACTTTTTTGTTAGTCGCGTCAATAATTCCTTTTTTGTGTGCACCTGTTTTTGTGCGTCCACTATATCGAAAAACGGTCAATTATAATCCCCCGCATTCATATATGGCCTTGCTTCTTCTAAAGAAATTTTCCCCATTGCTATTAGCTGCTGCATAGAAGATTCCAAAGTATGCATACCTAAAGCTTTACTCGTCTGCATAACAGTAGGAATTTGGTGAACTTTTTCATTTCGAATTAAATTTGAAATAGATGGTGCTTGTACTAATATTTCAGTTGCAGCAATACGTCCCTTAGCGTCCTTACGTACAAATAAACGCTGTGAAACAATGCCCACTAAAACATTGGCTAGTTGTACACGAATTTGTCCTTGCTGATGTGGTGGAAAAACATCTATAATACGATCAATCGTAGTCGGAGCACTACTTGTATGTAATGTCGCCATCACTAAATGGCCCGTTTCTGCCGCTGTAATGGCTGTTGAAATCGTTTCGTAGTCTCGCATCTCGCCTACTAAAATAATGTCAGGGTCCTGACGAAGCGCAGCACGCAAACCATTGGCAAAGCTCTGCGTATCGACGCCTACTTCACGTTGATTAATAATGGATTTTTTGTGTGTATGTAAATATTCAATCGGGTCCTCAAGCGTGATAATATGCTTTGATTTTGTTTCATTAATATGATCAATCATTGCCGCAAGTGTTGTTGATTTTCCAGAACCGGTTGGCCCAGTTACTAAAATAAGTCCCTGTGGTTTTTCTGCTAATTGATATAGTACTTGTGGCATATTTAACGATTCAATAGAAGGAATTTTCGCTTCAATTAAACGGGCTGCTATTGTCACTTCATTGCGTTGATGATATGCATTTACACGAAAACGACATTTCCCGGGCAATGAATAGTTAAAATCAGTTTCCCCTTTATCATGAAATTCTTGTAATTTATGTTCTGGTAAAATCGTTTTCACCATTGTCTGTAATTCTTCAGAAGTTAGTAGGTCACTCCCATAATGATCTAGCTGCCCATGGATACGATAAACCGGCGGGATCCCTTTTGTTAAATGGAGGTCAGACGCTTTTTCTTCAAATGCGCGTGTTAATAGCTCATCAATATTTCTACATGTTGTCATGAACATTCACCTCCTAATCTACATTTGCTACACGCAATACTTCTGAAGTAGTTGTTAGTCCCTCTACTACTTTTAACAACCCATCTACTAGTAATGTGTAATAGCCTTCTTGTTTCATATAATCGCGGATCACACTATCGCTACTTCGACTTAAAATCATTTCTTTAATATTGCGGTCGATTGGTAAAATTTCATGAATTGCCATCCGTCCACGATACCCGGTTTGATTACACGAAGGGCAGCCTCTTCCCCGTCTACCATGTGTGAAACCTTCAATGCCGTTATTACGCATTATTTCTAATTCGTGGTTCGTAAAAGTATAGTCTTCTCCACAATCTCGACAAATTCGTCGTACTAAACGCTGTGCCATAATTCCTACAAGTGAGGAGGATAATAAAAACGGCTCTACCCCCATATCTTGAAGTCGAGAAATCGATTCCACTGCACTATTTGTATGTAACGTACTTAACACTAAATGCCCTGTTAACGAGGCACGTACTGCTATTTGCGCCGTTTCAAAATCCCTAACTTCTCCTACCATTACAATATCTGGGTCTTGGCGCAAAATTGAACGTAACCCAGTGGCAAAAGTTAAGCCGACTTCTTCTTTCACTTGAATTTGGTTTATGCCATCGAGCTGATATTCAACCGGATCCTCAACTGTAATAATATTGACACCCTCTTCATTCAAGTTAGTTAAGGCAGCATATAATGTTGATGATTTCCCTGATCCCGTAGGACCGGTAATGAGCAGAATGCCATTCGGATTGGCAATCATGTTTCGGAAAAGTGCCTCGTTTTGCGCTGTAAAACCAAGCTTGTCAATAGAATTGGCAACACTGCTTAAGTCTAAAATCCGCATTACTACTTTTTCTCCATAAACAGTTGGCAGTGTCGAAAGTCGAATATCTACTGGCCTAAAATTAACATTCGTTTTAATACGTCCATCTTGAGGAATTCGATTTTCCGTAATATTTAAATTTCCCATAATTTTAATACGTGCTAATACTATATTTTGCATATGTTTTGGTAACGAGCGCTCTGTTCTCAAAACGCCATCCACTCGATAACGAACCCTTAGCTCCGTCTCCTGTGGGTCAAAGTGGATATCGCTTGCTCGTTGGGCAACTCCGTTAGCAATGATTTGATTAACTAGCCGAACAATCGGAGAATCCTCTCGTTCAATCTCTTCCTGTGTTTCAGCAACTGTCGCGCCAATGTCGAGCAATGCGGCTTCCATAGACTCTTGTAAATCATAGTATTTCGTTAGTGTTCGATATAAGTCATCCTTAGCTGCAATACTTGTTTCGATTTGGCAGCCCGTCGCCATGCGTACTTCTTCAATTGCAAAATAATCCATCGGGTCAGCCATCGCGATAAACAGTTTATTTTTTTCGCGACGAATCGGAATAATATTTGTTCGTTTAGCGAGTTCGGCTGGAACAAGTTGCAGTAAATCTGGGCTTATTGAATATTGATTCAAATGAATGTGTGGGATTCCTAGCTGAAACTCTAGTACTTCGATTAGCTGTTGCTCGGTTAGAATATTTTCTTTTATAAGAAAATCGCCCAGTTTCTCTTCTTTTGTTTTGTTTGTAAGAGCAAATTCTAATTGCACATTTGTAATAACACCAGATTCGACAAGTAAATCACCTAAGCGCTTTCGTCCAGTTTTTACGACCATTCGCGTTTGCTCCTCTCTTTACGGGCTGGTTTGTATAAAATTCCCACCTTTATCGTAGTAGCCGTATACAATTTCAGGGTCATTCGGGTCTGTTGAAGTATTAGTATCTTTACTCGATATTGCAGCATTATTGCCGGATTTTTTATTTTCAGATTGTGTATCCGGTAATCCATCTCCATCTAAATCCATTTGTAAGTCAGGATCATTGGAATTTACCTTATCCGTTCCACTACTATTTTCAGAAGCAACAGGTTGTCTTGAAGATTTCACAATAATTTTATTAACTGGTGGATAATAGTCACGACTAACAAGTTCCTCTGCAGTGTTACCACCTTCTGAAATCGAGCGATACACTTCGACCCGCACGCCTTCTTGACCTTTTTGAATAACTTCTTCTCTACCTATTGGTAAATCTTTCGAATAACGAGTAATGACTCGAGGCTGTATAATCTTATCTTTACTAACACGAACTGAAATTTCTTTTTCTTTCTTTTGAGCTAGTAATTCCACTTTTAAAGAATCACCTTCTATTGTGAGTTTTAATTTATTCGGTTGATCCGAACGGTTTATAAATTGCAAATCTTTCACTAACACTTGATTTACCTTCGCATACAAACCTTGTTGTAAATAATTTGGCTTCTGTCCTTGAGAATGTCTTTCTAAAATCTCATAGTCGGTTTGAAGAGCAACATGATACAGCAAAGAGGCGACGAAATTAATCGCTTCACTATCTGATTCTTCATATTGTTCTTCTATCATCGTTAAAAGAGAAAACGGTTCATTCGGTAAAACAATAGCATCATTTAAAGTATTCGCTAATTTATCAACACCCATTGCATTTGTAGGGATTTCCTCAATTGATAAAGCTAAACGCTCCGCTTCTATTAAAGTAGTATCTGCAACTGTTGCAGCGACTTCGTGACTTTTTAAATTGGAAGCTTCGGTAATAATCGTATGTAATGTCTTTTCAACTTCCCATACACCAGTAGACTCAAGCTGCTTCTTCACTTGCTCGTCAACTACCACATGTAAGGGTATATGTACTACTTGTCTTTGCTTCCAGAAAGCAAGCCAAGACTTGTCAGTTAAACTATGATATTCAGCTATCGTACTCTCTACATCAAATACAAACAATTTAGGGTCGAGTGAAATCGTAACATTAGCCCCTTCCACATCGATAGGAGCCTCTTGCCAAGTATTTATGGCCTCTCGTAAAGCATTTTCAATAGCATCATCTTCTAAATCTTTAACTGATATGCCACCGATAGTAGATTCATCGCCTTTAGCTAATGCTCTATCCATCATTAAATTCGGTACCCAGACTGTTAATAAAATGATTAGAACAGCTACTATTGAGCCTAGCTTCAAATGTAATTTCATAGCCTTACCGCCTTTACAAATATATCCAACAATAAAATGTCTAATTACTCATGCGTCTCCGTTACTTTTTATTCATATTTTTACCATACAACATACTAGACACTATTTAATGAGTCTTTTTAACTAAAAATAGTTAAAATTTTATGAACTGAAGATTATTTGTATGTAATTAAAATCATTAATAACACATTGTCAATAAGGTAAACACCCTATATAATGAGGTTATATATACCTATACATTTCCGAACCAAACTTATTAATTCAACTTTTCTAGATAGAAAAAACTATTAGATCGGAGGTAAGTTTTTTTATGTTGATAAAATCACAGAGAGGGTTTTCTTTAATCGAAGTAGTTGCTTCACTTGTATTAATATCCATTATTCTTTTATCCTTTGCCCAAATATTTATATCTACGAATAAAACAGCCACAGTAAATACCGAAAAATTAGTCACTGTAAATTTAGCCGATGCTGTATTAGCTAAATTAAAATCTGATCCATTTACCAAAATAGCTACACAAGACTTAAATGATTATTTTAAAGATACCGGTGAACCCGATGCCAAAAAGAAAAACCCACCTCTCGAGATAGATTTAAATGGAAAAACATATGCAATTACATATACCCCTTACCAAAATTCTAATAAATATGCGAATTCAGACTTCACAGAAAAGGATTTAAATCTAATAAAAGTAGTTGTAACAGTAACTTCTCAAAACGGAAAAACAAAAGGCTCGTCGGAAGGATATGTTTCAATTGAATAAATATATGAAAAATCAAAATGGTTTGACACTAATCGAGTTACTCGCAACGATTGTTATTCTAGCAATCGTCTCCACCCTTGTCTTTTCAATTCTTGTGAAAACTTTAGAAACTAATCAAAATATTCAACAAGAAACTATGCTTAGAGATGAAGCAGATCTAATCATAAGTAAATTTATTAAAACCCTCTATATAACAAACCAAAGTCATATTGTTAGGAATATCAGTAATCAATATATTGAAGTAACCAATGATCTGTCTAAATGTAAAAAAAACGATGATGGGAAATGGATTATTACTAACGAATGCGAAAAGACTCTTGAGCCGATAGGATTTAAAACTGAAGATAATACTACATATATCTATTTTAAAAAGGAGAAATACAAAGTTCAAAATAGCAACATCAAAATTTCTGAAAATTCTAAAATAACCGGAAACCCTATAGCCGAATCCATCTACACAATCAATTTAAAGCTTGAGATTATAAAAAAGCGTTCAGGTAATAACCAAACAAAAACTATGGAATTTAAAAATCAAATTCAACCTATTGTCAGCTCAAAATAGTTTTAATAAAGGAGATTGTCATATGAAAATTTTCCGGCAAAATGAAAATGGCTATTCATTGTTACTAACATTTGCAGTCATCATCATTTTCACTACACTCGGTTTGAGTCTTATCACTTTAACGTCAAGCGGTATTACAAAAAACAACACCCGAGAGGAGCTAGTACAAGCACAAGATTTATCAGATAAAGGAATCGACTATGCCGTTAAAGACATTCAAGCTATTCTAAAAAAAGAGATTAAAGATAAACCAATGGGAAAGACTGCATTTGAAACTTTCCTCGATAACACCTTGAATGCTTCAAAGCTAAGTTGCTCGCAAGGCATTAATATCCCTGCTGAGAAAACGAATCAAACAAACGTCTGCATCGAGAAAGTAGAACTAATGTCAAATGAAGAGAAGGATCGTTATAAACGCCTAGTAACATTTAAAAGTACTGGAAAAGTAAATAGTAAAGAGCATATTACATATGCACAGATTATCATCGGCACAGATGCAATTCCAGATCAATTACGCTATGCTGTTTCAACGAATGACGAGGGGAATCTTTATTTACATGGTGGTGTTGAAATTCAGGGAGATATTAAAACAGATGGTCATTTAATTATCTCTGAAAAAGCCCATTGGCTAAAAAATAATATGGCACAATGGCCAGATAGCGTTTTTCCTAGAATAATTCCGGACTCTAAAAGTGTTACCCCCAAAATTATTATGAGGGAATCAGAAAAAAATATATATTATGTAAATAATACTGTTGATTACGCCTCACATATATCTGGCAATACAAACTATTTAAACAGTTCGAGATATACAAAATTCATCCCTTCAAATCCTGCTTCAAAAAGTGAATTACAGAAACGTTTGTTTTTAACAAAAAATGTATCCCTAGTCACAAAAAGCTTACCAGGAGATAATCTTGAAATAACAGAGAAAGTTATACCTTTGTATACAAATAAAAATTATAATAAAAATTATCCCGCTGGATTAAGTGTCTCGTACACAAATCACGAAACATCTAAATTTAATAGAGACAATATCATTTTCATACATGGAGAAAAAGAAGACTGTAATATTTGGGGTTTATTTGGATGCAAGAAAACCCTCGATAGAGGAAACTTTAATATTAATGGAGGTGGAAAAACTTTAAATTTGTCGGGCACCTATTTTATTAATGGAGATTTCAATGTCAACAATACTAATTTACGTAGTGATGCCATGCTATATGTAAACGGAAACGTTGATATTAAAGATAGTACTTTAAATGGAATAAATTCAAACAGCACCCTCTTTATTTTCGCTACAGGAGATATTTCAATTAGTAATATTTCTGTTGATAATGCTACGCCAAGTATGATTAAAGGCTTTTTCTATTCAAAACAAAACATGATTATGTATGGAGTTGGCTCGAATATTAACTTGTATGGAGGCATTTCTGCAAAACGAACGATTCTAACTGCAGTACGTGGTAATAGTCATAACTATACTTATGAAAGTTCTAAAAACCAAAAAGAAACCGTTATTACAAACGGTGTTGAAGTACCTAAAAGAACTTCTAGATTGAAAATAACCTATGACGAAAATTTAATATCCCAATACACGTCCTTTAAACGTGATGAAGAAGAAGAATTTATTACAGAATTGAACGAACCCGAAACCATTAATCGTTATTAAAATAAGGGTTGTTTAGAAAGACTGATTTCACACAGTCATTGTAAACAACCCTTTTCTATTATTTCCTCAAGAACCATCCCGACAAATCGAAGAATATATGTTTTTCAACAGCTTAATGCTATTTAGTCAACTTCAAGCATACCATTAGAAATCGTTAAATTGTTATTTTCTTCAAAAATCAAGCCACCATTTGATATTGTATCTTCAATCGTTTTCGGTTTGTACGTAACAGCTGGAGCTCCACTAGTATTTACTGTATGAGCCATTATTCCGCCTATAACTGTTCCTGATCCCCCCAATATGACTCTTGCATTAGGGGCATATATATATAAGTTATGATTATAAGATCCTCCTTCAATAGTGATATTTGATCCACCTGCATAGATATTTCCTTGTACGCTACCCGAACCATCAATGTTTATATTGGTTGATTTAGCATAAATAGAGGCTTTCGTGCGTGTATTACCAGTAAAATCCATCGGCGAAGTGCCTGCATAATAGACACTTAATCGACCTATGTCCCCTGTATTATTCATACTTGAATCCCCCTTTAAATCAAAAGCATTCTTGATATACAAAGTTAATTTACCACTTCCTATAACCTTTAAATGACCTTGAGAGAAGTGAAAGTTATCTATAAATAAATTTTTGTCTGAATTACCAACATCAATCGTTAATATATTATTCGAAGCAACCATAAGCGTCTTGACGTACATATCCTGAGAAATCGGAAGAATACCACTGAAATTCGGTTCACCATTTATCTTTTGATCCCCTTCAATTTCAATTGAATTATTTTTTAAAAAATGTTGAACTCGCTCCCCACCAATCGTAACTTGTATTGATTTCGTATATGGCCTTGTGCTTAAATTAGTAAATTGATTATCCGGGAAAGGTGGCAATATATCTTCAGGAAACGCAACATTCCCTATAATCTCATTTGTAATAGTCATCCAGTCTGGTTTTGAAAATTTATCTAAAGTTGTTCCAATTTTCCCATTAATTTTTGTAGCATCTTGTGTAATAGCAATATTTCCACTTTCAGATACAACATCCCCACTAAACTTACCGCCCCCAAGTACGATGTTTTCAATAGCGTGGATAGCAGCGGCATTTGAAAAAGCAGGGCCAGTTTCCGTTCCACTTCCTAAATTAACTGTAATTGTTTGCGCTACGGCTCTCGTTTTCTTACCAATAGATCCAACAGATGTTATTTTATATTGCAAAGGTTCTGTATTTTCTTGAACAATCGTAACATTCGCAATAGGTTTTTCTTTAAATTGTTCATCAAAAGTGACTGTAGCGGTATATGTTGATTGGGTATTCTCTTCAAAGGTTTTTTTTAAGCTACTTTCAAATGCATCAATAAAATCTAACTTAAATTTTTCCGGCTTTCTTTTATCAAGAGGTAGCTTATTAAAAGCCTTTCTATTTTGATCGTATGTAATTTTTGCTAATTGTTCTACTTTGCTTTTTGTACTGTTTAAACCGCCTTCCGCAATGTAAAATACAGATTGGTCATCTCGCTCACTAGTAGAAATCTTTAATGAATTTGCTGTAAGTGTTAAAAGCATAATTCCAAGAACTGATAGGAAAGCAATTGCCAAAATTACTAAAAGTAACGAATACCCTTTTTCTTGTTTTAAATACTTAAACATCTAGCTACCTCCTCTGAAATATATAGTCGATGAAAAGGGCTTATTATTCGGCATTGTAATATCAATTATTATATGACTCCGTTTATCTTTAATTTTAAAATCAAGTACATTCACAGCAATTATTTCATCACCCCTTTCAATTGTCTGATTATTACGACAAAACTTATAGTTGTATTTTTGATTATTTTGATTATTAGATAATATATATTCTGTACAATCATCTAAGTCTTTCGTAATAATTTCTGTAGATTTACGAGTATCTTTAGTGACAACTTTCAAAATATAAGTTGCATCAGACAATTGTACACTTGATTTCATTTGTTTATCGCTAGAAGTCTTGCCATTCGTTAAAATCGACATTAGAACAATAGAAACGAGCGTAACTATTACGGTAACAGCCAAAACTTCTAGTAAGGTCATGCCTCTTTCATTATGAAATTTAGACATATGCACCACCTCTTTCCTTATAAGCTAAAGATATTTTGCACTTTTGCTTTTAATATCTTCCCTCTTGAATCATAGACTTCGATAGTAATCCTAACTGTTTTATCAGGCGACATATCTTCAGCTTTCACTATTATGATTTCCTTATGTTTAGCATTCACGGGTGTCACTTTATACTGAGTGGTATTACCGCTCGATTTCTCTTCATCCTTTTCGTTTACGTATGGAAAGTCAGATTCCCAAGTTTCGATTTTGGTGGATTTGAAGTAGTTATACATTTTCTCCATTTCCTTTTGCGCTAAATAGGTTGCATCAATAATTTGTTCAGAGCTTTTTCCTGTTTTATTCGATTGAATGAGTAAGCTAAAAAAGGATACTAAGATGATAGTTATGATAACTAAAGAAGCAATAACCTCAATTAAAGAGAATCCCCCTTGACTGTTAAATAATTCACTATTTTTACGCTTCATTTTCTCCCTCCTTTTGCCGATAATACTTTTATTAATATAAGATATCAAAAAGTCTATTTTTTCTTAAACACTATAACAACAGTGCTTATAGCAACTAATATTTACTAACTATCCAATTAAATACTATTTTATGATAATTACACTATTCCATATATAAACAATTTTTACAAGACCACTTCTTCATATGAATTTATATTTTTTTAAAAATTTTCCATACCTGATGAGCGAACTAAATTACAATACGATGAAAAAAACGTTTACCCCAAATTAGGTAAACGTTTTTTGTGAAAACATACTTAGTGTCTAAATAATTTATTCATTTCCGCAACAACCTACCCGACAACAGCAACCCAATCCCACCAATTGTCATAAACAGGACTGCTCGTATTAGTAAGTCTAGTGCTGACAAATCAAAGAATATAAGCTTAATAAACGCAATAACTAAGATGATAAAACCTGTTATACGTAATGTTCGTAAGTTTCGCACGTTGCTAAGCCAAAGGGAGATACTTGCTGTCAGGAATAATGTAATCGTTGAGAAAGCAATGCTTAGCTTCCAATCAAGCAAACTGTTGAAGGAAAGCTGAGAGATGAGACCCCAAACAGATATCATCGTCAGCACCATACCTGCACTAACAATCGGATCAAGAAGTTTCTCTATTTGCTCTTGATAGCTTTGATAAATGCGCCCCTTCATCAGCAAATCGATCATAATTGCTACGATTACAGCTATATAGACAACTCTTGTTACTATATTTAACCACTCGACACCTTGCATATTGTACGGAATTATTTCAAGCATTATTGTGAAGAGAATGAAAAATACAGTAAGGACCGGCGTTAATGCACGACCTTTGTATTTGGTTGGCACTAAAAGTGATCCCGCGAAAAGTACAGCGAGGATCATACACATGAGATGCGGAATATTACCAGCACCTGCAAAGTACGTTCCATCCAGCTTTCCGATATAAGCTAAGAAATAACCAGTCGTTATTACCGCTAAAAAGTCAATGACATATAGTTCCTTCATTACTTTTTCAAATACAGTCTGTGTCTCTTTCGGACGTCTTGCATATACATAAATAATTAGGAGATATATTCCTGGCATGATTAAGCTAGCATGGTCTATGCTGAAGAATGGTGCTGGCTCATGAATTATAAAGCTTAAAGCAAGTGTAATCATAAATGAAAATGAGCTGACAACCTTCATCATACTAACTCGTAAACGTAAACTCATCATTACGCCCGCAAAGGTGATGAACGGGATGAGCAGATGATCCACTTTCTCTGGGAAATTTATAACTAGTAGTGTATTACATAGTGTAATAAATGCGAGTGTTACGGCACTATCAAATGCCTCCTGCCATTTTTGCTTATAGCCATAACCCGCTAAAGCTGCAAACAAGCAAACTAATATGAATAATAGTGCTTCGCTATATTCAATAGGACTAATGATAAAGTCCAAGAGTAATAAACTAAAGGCTCCTAGGCTAAATTGAAGCCCAACATGAATATATTTCAATTTTGACTCTGCATTATATAAACGACACCAACTCGTGTAAAAAATAGATAAAACAACAAGGAAACCTATTGCAAAAACAGCTCGATTGTCTTGATTCATAAACGCTATAATGCTGACAGCTAGCACTGAGAAAAAGGTTGTTAAATAGAGAGCCAACTTCTGCTTGTGTTGATGAATAACAAATTGCAGCATCGTAAATAGAACAACAACATAGATTAAAATAATGATAGGACTAAAATCCATATATTCTAGTAAATAAGGTAATAATAATGAGGTAAACGCTACGAATATTGTTAGTACTTCGTTTTTCTTTAAATAGCTAATAGCCATACCGTAGCCGATATAAACGACTGCAATAACAAGTGCCATCGTTAAACCGATGATTTCATACAATATCGCACTAGCAGCTGTTGTTAATATTCCAACAATAAATGCCCCACCGTATAAAGATATCGTGATAGCTGAAGACCCTATTTTTTTATGTTCCAACACATAAGCTGTTGCGGTTAAGGCAAGCGATAATGCATATGCGAGAATAATTTTAACCTCGTTTGATAAATAGCCATAATCACTCACAAGCTTAAGCCCCCAAAGCACCCCCATCACTAAAATGACCATAAATACTTTTGGCAGTGCCCACATAAAACGTTCTTCCAACGTTCGCTGTGGCTCCATCTTTTTTTCTGGAGCTGGCATTGTTTTTGGCTTTTGTTCCAAGTTTGAATTTGGCTTTGGGCTTTGCGCTAGTTTTGGCGTAGATTGCTCAATAATGGATTTTCTGGCGTTCAATGTGCTTGTTTTCTCAACAGATCGCTGACGCTTTAAGCCCTCTAATTCCTGCCGTAAATCCATCATTTCTTGCTCAAGCGTGGCAATCCTCCGCTCCATTTCAAGCGACATTCAATCATCCTCCCTGCACTATCAATTTTTTACATTATAACATATTTATCCTTGTTGTAAAATTACACTTTTGATTTATTTTTACTCCATTATTTATCTCGGTCTTCGATACATTAAAGCACGTTCACTATCACTGGTTCCCCGTGTAGTTGGATCTACTACAACTCCTATTAAAACAAAAATTGATAATACGGTATTTAAGATGTGCGTTGCCTGCTCACTCATTGCACTCGTTAAGTCATAGCCAAAAATAGTTGCTACTTGCTGTGCGAGTAACAAAATCAACGAAAATAGCGCAAATAAAAATGGTTTATGCTGAAAACGGATCATCCAGTTTATTCTCATAAATACTCACCTCCCTCCTTCTTATACACAGTATATGCTCCTCCGCAATATGGCATATATGCAAAAATGGAGCTATAAACGTGGAATAAGAGAGATTCTTATACCATAAATATTATTTAGTACAAATTTGCGACGCTAGATTTCGCAAGGCGCACATTAAAAAGCCATCTCAGCAATGAGATGGCTTCGAGTTGTTGAAAATCTATTATGTTCATGAAATAAAGTATAGCTCTTCGACAAAACGAGAGGTTGATTAGATTTCCGTTCCGACCTAGGGGCAATAAAAACTGAAATGGTTCCGATAATACGAGAAAATATTCCGATAAAAGCTAAAATTGTTCCGATAAAATGAGATTTTGTTCCGATAAATCTTCAAAGTTGCAACAAACAAAGTGAAGTAAACGCCCAACATTTTTTCATACTTTGAACCATCTCAGTAATGAGATAGTTCAAAGCCTTTACGTTTATCAAATCTTCGCGCAACGAAAACTAGCCCATAAACAAGTGGTGTTGCTACAATGGACGCAAAAAATTTAAACAAATACTGTGTTATAAATAATGTCAGTAACACTTTAATTGGCATTATTCCATAAAAGGCTATCGTAATAAATAATGCCGTATCGATGAGTTGGCTTAACATCGTAGAAGCATTGTTTCTGAGCCAAAGTTTACCGCTCCCATGCTTTTCTTTTAATTTATTAAATATCACTACATCCAAATTAACACTAACCGTATAGGCTACAAGACTTGCAATAATGACGCGCATACTGCCGCCGAGAATTGTCTCAAACTCCTGTTGATGAACAAAGGCTTCTGCAGGTGGTAGTGCAATGGCAATCGCGATAAAGCATGCTGCAAACACTTGTGCCATAAGCCCTGTTCTTACCGTGCGAGCGCCCGCTTCCTTGCCATAGACTTCACAAATTACATCAATAAGAGGATACGTGAAAATAATTAAAATTGCTGCTGCGGGAAGCATCATCCATTCGCCTATACTAAACACTTTAACAGCTAAAACATTTGCTAAAATTAAAAAGCCAACAAACAATCCGTTTAAATAGTAAAGCATTAGCGATTATCCACCTTTTCGGGATATAGATCGTGGTTCATCAAACGATGCTCCGCCATTTTTTCATATTTTGTGCCAGGGCGTCCATAGTTACACCATGGATCAATGGACAGGCCACCTCGTGGCGTAAACTTACCCCACACTTCAATATAGCGCGGCTCAATCAGTTTAATTAAATCATTCATGATGATATTAACACAATCCTCATGGAAGTCCCCGTGATTACGGAAGCTAAATAAATAGAGCTTTAAAGATTTACTCTCCACTAGCTTTTTATCTGGAATAAAAGATATATATATAGTCGCAAAGTCAGGCTGCCCAGTCATTGGACATAGACTCGTAAATTCCGGGCAATTAAATTTTACAAAAAAATCATTTTTCGTATGTAAATTGTCAACTGCCTCAAGTATCTCCGGAGAATATTCAAATAAATACTTTGTGTTTTGGTTACCGAGTAGGGTTAAATTTTGTAATCCTTGTTCTTCATTTCTTCCTGCCATAAAAATGCCTCCTCAAGTTGTGAGAAGTTCATTACGCATTAAATCTAATAAAAAAAATCGCCATATCCGCATTTTTGGGATATGGCGTAAATGACGTCATCCATAGTTTTTTATAGAGGGTATGCGCTATGAACCTCTTTCTTATTCGCTAGTAATAGTAACTTAATGAATGCATTCAGTCAACTAATTTTTTCATAATTTAGCATTGACAAAAATATACTGTCGTACTTTACTCTATCCTATCTATGGTGATTCGAAATGCCCCTGTATTCTAGAGGCTATTAACCTGCACAATAATTCCAAAGGATTAGTTAAACTTTTTCGATGTATTTAATTTTATAGAGTAAAGCTTAACTGCAACAATCTTTAAGAAAACAGCCAAAATAAGAAGATGCCAAGCCCCTATTAAAGGTCTTGGCATTTTTTATTATCCATGTTCATCCTCTTGCGTTGTATAGTCAATGGAATTAGCTATATCAACTAAAACTTCAGGTGTCACTTTATTTGAAACCCTTTTATCAATCCACAGCATGTATTGCCAATCTTCTCTTTTAAAAGCAAGAACATTAAAACCCGATATTTCCATATAAATGGAAGTCGTTCCGTTTTTCAACTTGAATGTCTTTACTATATTTTCTTTTTTAGACGGGAACTTAAACTCAATAGGTCGAACCGTTATTTTATAATAATGCTCAGGAAGCTGATGATTAATAAATGTCGCTTCAAAAAAATCATTCATATCATCATCAAGATCATTAAATCGACCAAAATGATGTGTAAAACTAATAGGAGGTACTCGAAGTGGTAGCTTTAGCCCTTGATGAAAGTGCCGTTCAAAATCGGAGGCAGCTGCTTCAACCGTTTTATAGCCTATCTCTGGATAAATTTCTTCATAAGAACTGCGCGAATCATTGATATAGGCATCACTTGGTTGAGAAAATAATAAATAACAGGAACTTAAGCAGAGAGAAAAAATTCTGTCCATTTTATCACCTCAGTATCACTTTACGTGTAGTTTTTCCCAACTCAATGAAATTATGTGTCAAGTTGTATTCTGTTATTTATTCATTATTCCTACGTATTAACGCGCGATATAGATAAAGAAAAAAAGCAATTGTTCGCGTTAATAAGTTCGAACAATTGCCTTTTTAGTCTAAAAGAGTATATGTGCAACTAATGCTGCGATTGGTAGAGAAATAATCGTACGTATTAAGAAAATAACAACTAGATCAAAAAATTTAAGTGGAATTTTTGTGCCTAAAATAAGTCCACCAACTTCAGACATATAAATAAGCTGTGTTACAGAAACGACAGCAATTACAAATCGTGTAGTGTCAGCTTCAATCCCTGCTCCTAAAATTGAAGGTAGGAACATATCAGCAAAGCCAACAACCATCGTTTGCGCTGCCTCAGCTGCTTCCGGTAAACCAAGCACTGTTAAAATAGGTTCAAACGGCTTTCCTAAAAATGCAAAAACATTAGTGAATTCAGCAAGCATTAAAGCAACCGTACCAAATGCCATAACAACCGGTGCTACACCAACCCATAAATCCAAAACATTTCTAATGCCATCTTTCAAAAATTGACGTGGGTCACGATTTGCATGCGCAACAGTTAAAGCATTTTCTAAGCCATGTGACACAGAATTATAACCTTCTGGTAATTCCTCACGCGATAAATCTACTGGTGTTCCGTCGATATAAGTATCTTCCTTATTAGCCAGCGGGAAAATTCGTGGCATTACTACCGCTAACACAAGACCACAAAGAACTACTGTTAAGTAATATGGAATAAAATAGCGTGACAAATGCACTGTATCTAATACTACGATACAGAATGTGATAGATACTACCGAGAAGCTCGTTGCAATAATGGCAGACTCTTTTTTCGTGTAGTTCCCCATTTCATATTGTTTACTCGTCATCAGAACACCAATTGTTCCATCCCCAACCCACGATGTAAGTGCATCAACCGATGAGCGACCAGGGCTTTTAAAGAGAGGACGCATAATTTTCACCATCATCGTTCCGAAAAATTCAAGCAAGCCGAAGTTTGTTAAAAACGGTAATAGTAGGCCTGCAAATAAGAAAATCGTAAATAAAAATGTTACTAAACCACTGTCAGGGTCCATTAATAATCCACCAGTATTTTCATTATTAATCGCAGATGGTCCAAAATCAAAGACAACCATTGAGGCAAATACTAAACCAATGACTCTTATAATTGTCCAAAACCAATTGACATAAAATAATGTATCTAAAATACTAGGCTCTTTTGAATTATTTCGCGGAATAAATTTGGCAATGAGTGAACCAATTGCCGAAATCGCAAAAATAAATATAGTAAAATAACTAATAACCGGAGCAACAAAACCTGCTAGTAAATTTGCTAAAATAGCAATCGGAACTTTCCATCCATCTTCCGTTAAGACTGGTGTCATAAATAACAGGACACCAATAA
This sequence comes from Lysinibacillus sp. NPDC095746, assembly GCF_044763535.1. Taxonomy (NCBI): domain Bacteria; kingdom Bacillati; phylum Bacillota; class Bacilli; order Caryophanales; family Bacillaceae; genus Lysinibacillus; species Lysinibacillus sp. NPDC095746. Next base: position 14,265 of record NZ_JBIWGL010000006.1, on the reverse strand, counting down.
GAGACGGAATTATGAAGAAAAAGTATGTAGAAGTAGGATATTTTTTCATCATTTAAAGCCTCATTTCTCTAGGTTTTCGAAGTTCTATATATCAAGCTTGTTAGTTATGGACTGATCCATTTTACCTCGGCATAATTCCCGTCCGGAATCGGCCTAATTCCGTGACATCCGCCAGAGGCATTAACTTCTTTTGTGCGGATGTCTTTTGTACCGAAAGCATAGCAACAGGTACTGATGTTTGGACACCGGCTAAAAGAAGTTATCCCGCTAAGAAATGTATATCTGCACTTTAATCAGTAGGAATTTTTTTAGTCCTCACTGATATGAGTCTTTACCAATTAGGCATTTACGAGCCGTTAATCTCCCACTCTTTTTACTAAGGCGAGAGCGTTGTTACCTGAGCTTCTCTTTTTTGTACAGATTAATTACTGTCCGTTAATGCGCGATAAAAATGGAATACGGATAAAATAAAAAACATCCCTCTAAAAAGTAATAAAGGAATGCCCAAACATACTTTTTTATAATTAACATCCGCAATGCAAAATTTCTATTCATTAAGTCATAGCTATAAAATATCATAAACCAACAATACATCGGTTAATTCTACAACAAAATGCATTTTTATTCAATCCATAAAAATTTGTTATTGTGATAATTCTCTTCTAATTATCCACACTTCTTCTTCGTATCATTACCTTTCAAAAATTTTACATTATATAAAAGAAGCCATACTTGCGTCTGGACACTTTAAGTTCTCTCTGCGGGTGTCCAAACATCCACTGAGAGAACTTAAAGTTTGGTGAAACTCTCCATTAATCATATCTATTTTAATTGCCTAAGAGATTTAACCAGCCCTTAATAGGCATACAAATAGACCATACTGTCTTTCATCTCATATGTTAATTATGAACCACAACTTATCAAAACAGGAGGTTTTACCATGCATAGACGTATGCATCACCATCATCATCATCATGCAGGTCCACATTGTTGTCCACCACAGCATTGCCCAACTCAATTTGAACCACCACACTTTTGTCCGCCAGAGGAATTTGTTCGCACTAATTACATCCATACGGTCGTACCTCATGTACATCCAGCACATATTACAACAGTGAACAAACATATAATTGATCATCAATATCATTTCCCTTGCACTGAATGTGTAGTGGAAGAATGTTGCGAAACTCATACACTTTGCGAGATGCCACCTGATCCTTGCCATATGCCACATCATCATATGGGACACCATCACATGGGCCACCATCACATGGGCCACCATCACATGGGCCATCATATGGGTCATCATCATATGGGCTATTAAAAAATATGCGATGAGGTTAGAAATACCTCATCGCTTCATTTTTTTATAGCATACTGCTTACCTAGTTCTATCTTTACTTAATCATAAGAAAAACCGAGCACCTATAGTAGGTACTCGGTTACTATTTTTAGTACATTTTTAAATATTGATCGCGTTCCCATTGGTGTACGGTTGTACGATACATGTCAAACTCGATTTCTTTTGCCTCTTTAAAGTTTGCATAGATATGCTCACCTAAAGCTGCTTGCGCTACTTCATCTTGAGCAAGTAATACTAAAGCATCGTCCAGTGCTGCTGGTAAGTTTGCGATACCATTCGCTTTACGCTCTTCATCAGACATTACGTAAATGTTACGATTAATAGCTGCTGGAGGTGTTAAGCTACGGCGAATACCTTCAAGACCAGCTTCTAAAATAACAGCCATCGCTAAATATGGATTAGCAGATGGGTCCACAGAACGTACTTCTACACGAGTTGAAAGACCACGTGCTGATGGAATACGGATAAGTGGTGAACGATTTTGAGCTGACCATGCTACATAACATGGCGCTTCATAACCCGGTACAAGACGTTTATAAGAGTTAACTGTAGGGTTTGTCACAGCTGTGAAGCCTTGAACGTGAGCAAGGACACCCGCCATGAATTGCATCGCTGTTTCAGAAAGACCTAGTTCAGTAGATTCATCGTAGAATGCATTCTCTTTACCTTTAAATAATGAGACATTGAAGTGCATACCTGAGCCTGCTTCACCGAATAATGGTTTTGGCATAAATGTAGCATGTAAACCGTGTTTACGAGCAATTGTTTTAACAACTAATTTAAACGTTTGGATATTGTCACAAGCTGTAATTGCATCTGCATATTTAAAGTCAATTTCATGTTGTCCTGGAGCTACCTCATGGTGAGATGCTTCAATTTCGAAGCCCATTTCTTCTAACTCTAATACGATATCACGACGGCAGTTTTCGCCAAGATCAGTTGGTGCTAAGTCGAAGTAACCACCATGGTCGTTTACTTCTAGTGTCGGTTCACCTTTTGCATCTAATTTAAATAAGAAGAATTCTGGCTCAGGCCCTAAATTGAAGCTTGTGAAGCCCATGTCTTCCATTTTCTTAAGGATACGTTTTAAGTTATTTCGTGGGTCACCAGCAAATGGCTCGCCTTTAGCAGTGAATACATCACAGATGAAACGTGCTACTTTCCCTTTTTCAGAAGTCCAAGGGAACACTACGAAAGTATCCAAATCAGGATATAAATACATATCTGATTCTTCGATACGTACGAAGCCTTCAATAGATGAGCCATCAAACATCATTTTGTTTTCTAGAGCTTTGTCTAATTGGCTTACAGGAATCTCAACATTTTTGATTGTGCCAAGAATATCTGTAAATTGTAGACGAATAAAGCTTACGTTTTTTTCTTCGATTAGACGTTTAATGTCCTCTTTTGTGTATTTACCCACAGTTTTCCACACTCCTATAAAATGTCTAGCTTTTTTATCATTACCCTACCCTATTAATAAAGTAATTAACGATGTTGCTTTTTATTAATAGAATCGAGATAAATCCCCACGACGGATGGATGATTTTTGCATGCGCTGCGCTTGAAGCATTTCCTCACGCATGATGCGACGCAATTCTGAGTCACTTAAATTTGGTTCATCTGTTGAAACAGGTTCATTCTTTTTAGCGAACAGCTTTTTAATTTTTGCCATGTTCATACCCTGTTCCAAGTAATCTTTTATTTCTAGCAATACATCGACGTCATTTAATGAAAACATTCGACGGTTACCTTCTGTTCGGTGCGGCTCAATTAAATGGTGTTCTTCATAATAACGAATCTGACGTGCCGACAGCTCGGTCAATTGCATTACGATATTCATAGATAATAACGGCATAGTTCGTCTAATTTCACGACTCATTTAAGTCCCCTCCAATACCTGCTAATAATATAACGAAAAATTTACACTGTCAACCACTCATGTAAGGTTTCCTGACATGAATTAAAATAATTTTTTCGAAATGACTAAAAATTATAAAAAACGAAGATTATTATCCTAACGTGGAGATTGATTTACGTTCCGACTTGGTGCTTCCCCCGGGGCGTCCGATGTCTTAATTACATTTCTACGTTTTAAAAAAATGATATCTTCAACATTTCATCTATAAATAAAAAACTATTCAAAATAGAAATTTTGAATAGTTTTTTATTTACCTATTTTTGGATTTTTTGAACAGCACTACAAATTGCAAATTTTACGTGTTCGTATGTTAACCCACCTTGAATAAATGCTGTAAATGGCGGACGAATAGGACCGTCTGCTGTAAGCTCAATACTAGAACCTTGAATGAATGTTCCAGCTGCCATGATGACATCATCCTCATAGCCAGGCATATAAGCGGGCTCAGGTGCATAATGCGCATTAATTGGTGAATTCGCTTGAATTTCACGGCAAAAAGCAATCATTTGTTCCGCAGTTTGGAAAGAAACCGATTGAATTAAATCTGTACGATTAGCATCATAGCTTGGTGATGTATTCATACCAATTTCTCCTAGCATAGCAGCCGTGAAAATCGCACCTTTTAAGGCTTGAGATACAACATGTGGTGCAAGGAAAAATCCTTGATAGAAATCACCAAGCGTATTTAATGTTGCTCCTGCTTCAGCACCTATACCTGGTGATGTCATACGATAAGCACATTTTTCTACTAAATCTGCACGGCCAGCAATATAACCACCAATTTTCGCTAAGCCACCGCCAGGATTTTTAATGAGTGAGCCTGCTATTAAATCAGCCCCAACCTCTGTCGGTTCCTGTGCCTCAACAAATTCACCGTAGCAATTATCAACGAAAATAACTGCATCCGGTGCTAATTCACGGATTTTTGCACACATGTCTGTAATTTGCGAAATGGTAAAGGATGGGCGTGTTGCATAGCCCTTCGAACGTTGGATAGCAATCATTTTTGTGTTTGGTGTAATTGCAGCTGCAACACCTTCCCAATCGATCGCTTGATTATCGATTAAATCCACATGGCTATAACCGATTTTATAATCTTTTAACGAGCCAGTATCTTTATCGCCACCATCAACTATTGATTGTAATGTATCATAAGGCTGACCCGAAATATAAAGTAATTCATCACCCGGACGTAGTACTCCGAATAAGCTAAGTGTAATTGCATGTGTACCAGAAATAATTTGCGGACGTACAATGGCAGCCTCCGCTCCAAAGACCTCTGCATAAACTCGTTCTAGATTATCACGCCCCTCATCATCATAGCCATAACCATTAGACGGGTGTAGATGATAGTCACTTACTTGATGCTTTCGGAACGCGGCAAGCACTTTTTGTTGATTGAAGAACGCCATGTCTTCTACCTTTGCATGAAAAGGGCGTACCTTTTCTTCTATTTTAGCAGCTAATGCTAGTGTTTCTTCTGATAAATTGGTTGTAAAAGTCATACTGTTCTTCTCCATTTCACATTTGTTCAAATCTTATCTTAACAATTTGCGAGCTTGCCTGCAAAGCTTGCCAATTTTATTAAGTACTAAGATCAATTATGACTCATAATTGCGTGACATCCGACGGAGGCTTTCATTTCTTTTTAGCGATGTCTTTTGTGCCAAGGCACAGATGTTTGGATACCCTGAAGTAACTTAAATCCGCATTCATCTCACCACCTATAGAGCTGGAATACTTCTGCCGAAAAGAAGTTAAATTACGAACTTAATCTTTTTAATTTTGCTATAATAAATTATTTAGTATCTGATAATTCCAAATTATAAGTCGATGCTTTTTTTTCGAAAACTTGTAGATACAGTAACTAATCCACAACAACATAAAATGATTTATTCACATAAGGGGTGAAAGGGTTGGCTTGGGAGGTTTTTAGTATCATTGGCACAATTGCCTTCGCAATTTCCGGGGCAATAATTGCAATGGAGGAAGAATACGATTTATTCGGTGTATATATACTCGGTATCGTAACTGCTTTTGGTGGTGGAGCTATACGAAACTTACTTATAGGTTTACCTGTAACAACACTGTGGGGGCAGGATAGAATGTTCCAAATTGCCATTGCAGCTATTACGCTCTTTTTCTTATTTCCACATCGACTCATTCAGCATTGGCATCGTTGGGGCAATGTCACTGATGCTATTGGATTATCGGCATTTGCGATTCAAGGTGCCCTTTATGCTGTGAAGCTCGACATGCCTATTAGTGCCGTTATTGTAGCTGCTGTTTTAACAGGGTCAGGTGGTGGAATTATTCGTGATTTATTAGCTAGACGACAACCATTAGTCCTCCGCGATGAAATCTATGGTGTTTGGGCAGCATTAGCCGGGCTTATCATAGGACTTCAACTATTTTCAGGGGATATCTTTTTATATGTATTATTTGGTGTGATCACAGTACTTAGAATACTTTCATATATGAAGAAATGGCGTCTACCGTTACGGAAGTTGAATCGAGCATAGTTATACTGTTGCATAATAAAAGCCCAAATCTGAGATTTGGGCTTGAATTTTTAAATTCATTTTTTCTTAGCGGTTCTCTCCATCACTTTGACCGTTCTATTCAACGACTTTGGCTGTTCTATCCACGATTTTGATGGTTCTATCCACGACTTCGGCTGTTCTATCCACGATTTTGATGGTTCTATCCACGACTTCGGCTGTTCTATCCACGATTTTGACGGTTCTATCCATGACTTCGTTTATCACACACCGTGATCTGCAAATAAAGTTACTTTTTCAACAGCAACATTGCTTCTTCTAAAGTAGCCATATTTTTCATCATAGAGCACGCTGCGTCCAAAATAGGAAAGGCTAAAGCTGCACCAGAGCCCTCCCCCAATCGCATATTCATCTGTAACATCGGTTCAACTCCGAGCATTTCAGCGGCAATTTTTGCACCTGGTTCTTCAGAGGCATGCGAAGGAATGATATAGTCTTTTACGTTAGGTTCAAGTTCGTAAGCGATAAGGGCAGCGATGGTAGAAATAAAACCATCAATAACAACAGGTTTACGATGTGCAGCGGCAGCAAGTATCACCCCAGCCATAGCGCCTATTTCTAATCCACCAACTTTTGCAAGAATATCTATAGCATCATCGCGATTTGGTTTATTTAATGCAATAGCATCATAAATGACTTGTACTTTATGCGCTATCCCCCCTGGTCCAACACCTGCACCGAAGCCTGTCACTTCATTCGGATGACATTCACGAAGAACCGATAATATGGCAGCACTTGGTGTTGTATTACCAATACCCATTTCACCTGTCCCGAGTACATTTATCCCATTTTTTATTTCTTCCGTAGCTACTTCAATTCCTACTTCAATAGATTGAATGGCTTCTTCCCTTGACATAGCAGGTCCCTTTGCCATATTGTCCGTGCCATATTTAATTTTTTTTACGATAACACCAGCATCAAGAGGAATATCTTCTTTTACGCCAACGTCAACTGTAACAATTTTTGCATCTGTGATTTTTGCGATAGCACAGACACCAGTTCCTCCTCTAGGAAAATTTAATGTTTGAAAGACTGTCACATTTTGTGGATTAGATGTCACCCCTTCATCACAAACACCATGATCTGCTGCACAGACAATAATTGCTTTATTATCAATCGCAGGAAATAGTTCGCCTGTAATTCCGGATAGTTGCACAGCAAGGGCCTCCAGTTTCCCCAAGCTTCTAGGTGGCTTGCAAAGTGCATCTATGCGTTCCCGTGCCTTCTCCATCATTTTGTAGTCAGCACTTTGAATGTTGTGAATCGTCTGTTGTAATAATTGCATTGAAAATTTCCCCTTTCTTTTTTGCCCTTGTAACTTGAAGAATGATTTAGAGAAAAAATAAAAAGCCTGTAGTTTATTCCATAACAAATAAACTACAGACTTTTCCATCGTCTATATAACCGAAGCAGATAGGCAGGTCTCCTGGCTCAATTTCAACATTTCATAGAGCCTTCCCAGAACGATGCTAGTGGCATTCTCTATGAAACTCCCTTTTACAGTGGTGGGACCGCTAAAGCTTTTCACTTTATTCCCTATTCTCCCGCAATGGGCACCTAATGCTTTTATGCAATTACTTTAAATCTACGTCAAAGTAGTTTTTGTGTCAATATATTAGTGGAATTGTATATTTCTATGACTAGAAAGCGAAATATTATATTTACGTAATGAATCAAATGTGTAAGGTTCTATTTAAACAACTATGATTAGAGATAGTTAAATTTTTATCTTTAATAATTGACAAATATATAAATAGTTAAGTAAAATCAACTTAATTATAAACCTTTAAAATGAATTAGGGATGATACATCTGTGCATGACTATTTAATAATTACAGACAAAATTAATCAAAAATTCGAACAATTCAAGTTGTTAGTTTTACAAGAAACCAAAGAGGTTGAGGAACTAGCGAACTTTCACTTAACGCCTCAACAAGAAATTATTATGTCTTATATCATTCACCATGAGCCGGTCATTGCGAAAGATATCGTAAATCATTTTGATATTTCCAAAAGTGCAGTTAGCCAAGTAATTTCAAAGCTCGAAGAAATGAAAATGATCTATCGTCAAGAGAATTCAATCAACCGTAGAGAGACCTTTATTTATCTTGGGGATAAGGGCAAAGAGTTTCATCAGCTTCTAAAAAAAATTGACGACATTCTTGTAGAAAAATATTATTCGAAAGTAAGTCTAAAAGAGTTAAAAAATGTTCTTGATACATTAAGTAAGATTGTCGAGACTAAAAAAGACAATGAGCGTTAAGATATAGTCTCCTTTATAGTAGGTGGACAAGCAATCGCCTCCATCTACTATAAAGGAGTTTTTCTTTTTGGATGTCCTACACGGAGGAGAAAACAACTGTTCAGTTAACAAAACTTAGCTATTTATTTTTTCATCCGTTAAATCACTTTTTATATTAGTTTTATAATAGTAAAACTTATCTTCCATTTTCTCTTTAGTAAGCAATACATCAGAATCTGCACCTTTCACATAGTGATCAAAGAAAGCCAATATATATCGATTCATTACTTGATGAAATTGATTTACGTCAATATTCCATGACAATAAAGGAGATAGGAAGGGGAAATCTGTAAAAGTATAATGATCTCCTGCGATAAAAGTAAGCATAAAAGTGTCTCCCTTTATTCCCTCTTTATAGTGAAAATCAGCAAGCTCTGTAATTTTATTATGATACTTTTGAAATTCCTCCGAGGTGATATTCGTATATTGAATTTCTTCATCGGATAGATAGAGATAGTCTTCATTTAAAATAAACATAAAAGGTTGTTCAAAACCTGAGATGGCCACCGGTTCATGTAAAGGTCCATCTATGTTGATTCCTGCAGAAATCCTGCTATCATCCAACAATGCTTGAGCAGCTGTCGAACCTCCATATGAATGGCCAAATATACCGATTTTGTCCATGTCCATCTTTCCAGTAAACAAACCTCGAGGATCCTTATCATTTATCATTGATAATTGATCTAGCAAATAGCTCATATCTTTTGATCGTGTTTTAACATCTTTTTCGTCTTCAATAGTAAATGAATAAGAATATGCGTCTGTTTGATTCATGATTTCCCGACCATCTGGGAACTTCGTATAGGCTGCATCATTCATATGGTCAACGCTAACAACAAAGTATCCATGACTTGCTAATTCCTCCATTTGGGAGTAACTTTGCATTCTAGTACTGCCAAAGCCGTGAGAAAATAATAGAACCGGATATTTATCTTCTTGATTGGATACTGCTATATCTTTTATGCTGTTAGTTTGTCCATACTTCAAATACTCAAATAAAAAACGCGGAACAGAAAAAATGAATTCCATTGTCCCCGACCATTCTTCGTAAGGAAAGGATTCATAACGACTATCCTTCGCATCATCTTTTACCTCTGCTGGATACCATATTTGTATCATTAATTCATGACCTTTTTGTTCCGAGTCATGTCTCGATTCGTCTATCAAATACCTTGAGTTCATACCTACTTCAAAAGGACCTAAAGGCTTTGGAAGATGAAATACAGGCATGATCGTGACTAAACCGAAGCTGCTGAACGAATAAATGAAAATAAACCAAATATATAAAAGCTTCTTGACCTTCCTTTTATTTTTTTTCGCTCTTTCAATTGTGGCTTTTTCTACGTTACTTTCTATGAATGGCTTCATTGTGAATACAGTTAAAAGAATAAATAAAATGTAGGTTAATCCCATTTGCCATCGGTAACCCTCAAGCCCCAAGTGAATAACCAAAAGAATAAGCGCGATGACATTAGTGATTACTTTTACTTTCACATCAAATCTAAAGAGAAAAGAACAAAGCCACAAAATATGAACTGCAATTAAAACCCCTTCAAAAAACCTCAATCATCTCAACTCCTATTTTAATTCTCTTTTAGTTTAGTTAACTATACTTAACTATGTTTTGCAAGAGTCTTAATGGCAATTTTTTTAGAAGTCTCTAATCTATATATGGCTATTTTCAACTACTCTTTATCCGAAAAAGCTCCCTACTGCCAAAAAGGCTTTAGGAAGCTTCGTGTCCATCTATTGTTGTGATATCGTCTTTGTTTTATCTAATTTATGGAGTCTCAGTTGTCGAGGGACACCATATCGAAGAGTTCTCGTTAACTCAAAACAACTCACCCCAAAACATCATGATTGTTTGTCCGACCAACCATAGAATAATTCACAAGGCTAAAGGATCCTTAAACAGTAAAACAAAAGAAATAACATACTCAAATGGGTTCATTGAAAAATTAATGTTAAATAAACATTTATAGCATAATGAAGTACTCTGTTACTTTAAATTAAATTTCTAAAATTATTAATTATTGATTGTATCAATCTGTAGAGTCGTTGCCTATGTACGTAAAAAAGAGCCTATACTTAGGCTCTTTCGTCGTTTTCAGAATTTTTAGTACTATGCTTATAAAACTCCTATTCGCTTGTTCCGGACAGTTTTAAAGGCATTTGTTTAACAGATGATACAATTGGAATCTGTACACATAGATCAATTGAATTTGGTAGTTTATATGAACATATCAATAATTGTCTATCTCCTAACTGAATGGCCTGAATTCTACGTCCCTTTTTCAGTTCTTTCACCATCATGTAGTAGTATTTAACCTCTAAGCTGTATGTGAAGCAGTAATGTAAGATATTATCATGTTCTTCATGATATTGGTCGTGGCTCATACTATTTCACTCCTTTAGATAATTGAAATTAGCGTTTGAATCAATCGTAATTCTTAATTACAATATAGACGTTCATTTAGATTTTTATACTTCTATTAATCAATTATTTTCGTTCTCAATGAAAGTAAATTCATCGACTACTATCTTCATTCTGTTAGTTGCTACACGAAATATTAACACTTCTATTGATTCCACCACTTCTAGGGATATCAAATTGAAGAGTTCTCGTTAACTTAAAACAATTCTCCCCTAAACATCATGATTGTTTGTCCGACCCACCATAGAGTAATTCACAAGGCTAAAGGATCTTTCAATAGAAAACAAAAGAAGTGACTACTCAAATGGATTCATCAAAAAATTTCTATTAAATAAACATTTGTAGCAGAGTGAAATACACTGCTACTTTACTAAAAAAAGAGCAAACTTTCGTTTGCTCTTCAAAATGCTTCTTCAGATTAAGGCTTCCCTTTTTCCACGGCGAATAATCATTCAACCGTAGTATATTCTCTGCTAGCGGGGAAAAAACCTAATCGAGATCCGTAATCTATCAAATTAGATACAAACTTTGCATTAGGTAATTCGCATACCACATCAACTTCTTGTAAAAAACGTTGAGTATCTTGACACGTTGGGATAGATAAAGAATTTTCAGCTGTTTCTTCTAGTAAAGGCACCATTAATTCCAAAGCATATTTTTGTTTATCAGACAATGAATCGTCTTTAAATAAGTTCATAAACTGTTCAGTATTTACAATTTTAATAGGATGACCGCTCTGTTTCAAATATTCAACAAACGGTTTCCATTCCAGTTGAACAGGATTACAAATGTGGAAAGTTTCCCCTTCCTTTTCCTTTGTACATACCAATTGTACAATAGCTTTACTACCAAAATCGATAGGTACTAGATCAATATACGTATGAATGTTCGGTGCAATTTGTAGTAATAAGATAGCTTTTATCAAACGATAACATCAATGAGCTGATCTAATGTCATAGGCGGCACATTTTTCACAGCCAATGTGTTTTGATAAACATCAATATCCTGTGGTAAAAGCAACTCTAGATTGCAAATAGGTATGTCACTGTTTTCTATCAATACCTGTAGTAAATATTGAAATCTATCTATAAAGTTCTGTATGTCGTTTTCATCATATATACCTGCGTTATAATCAATTTCTATATTTAAAGCATCACTTTCGTTTTGAACTAATCGCCATACCATATCAAACACCCGACTTCGATGTCTTCGATCTTCTTCTCTCTTTCATCCGTTAAAACCTTTGTTCTTGCGACAAAGCAATTACAACTAGCTTTTTTTACAAACTTTACTACACGAAAAACACGTTTCACTTTTCCGATGAGAAGAAAAAAGCTCGCTTCAAGAGAGGTGATATAATCTCAACTCAATTTAGTCATTTTGAAGCGGGCTGTCCCCGTTAACAGTTAAACCTTATTTCAAACCAACATCAAGGTTTCATTCATTATCTAATTGAATATTCGTCTATCCAATCCTTAATGTCTTGCTCTCCATGTAAATATTCATCTGGGCTATCTAGTAAATCGACTCCAAAAACAACTTTAAGAAGCTCCCAAACAGTCTCATCCGAGATATTTGGTTCATCCTGCAATACATATTCTGACGCCCAATCTGCAACTTCTTCTCTTGATAGTTTTCCTTGTAAGATCATTTTCAATTTATTAATAATCTCTTCTTTAGTTGGCTGTCCCATTTTTTCACCACTTCCCTATATATCTTCCATTTTTATCAAATCGGTAATGAACCTTTGATCCACCAGTTTCAGGTCTCACTTGTCTTAATAGCCATGTGTAAAACATCATGACTAATGGTTATTTTGAAGCAAGTTCTTCCCTCTTACTAATTCATTTATATCATTTTTATCAAAACTAAAAACACAATACAATAGACTCAAAAATATGATTTTTAGGATTTACAGCAATTTGATATTTTGTCTTTTATCCTTCCCACACCTGATTTCTTGCAATTCTCACTAAAATAGATGAAAACTCGATTTAAAAAAGATGGATCAAAGCATGCTCTTATTTTGGTGATAGATTAAATTCTTTATAAAAAAGTTTGATTATTTTTGAAACCCTTATTGCACTAAAGCACCAATAATTTTAGGAATTATTCACATCCTCAAAAGATAAACCAAAAAAGCCCACCAAAATAGGTGAGCTTGAAAGAAATTTCTCTTCGATATTTAATAAAAATGTTACCCCATGCGTCATATGTGTAGATGCTACTCTATTTCATCTTGAAAATTCCCATTTTTCCACCCACTATTTAGGAATCTTTTTAAAATGTAATTCCTTAGTATTGGCCTTAAAATGTAGATACAAATAGATAAAATCTAAGGTAGGGGTAACCAGTCGCTGGTGCAATACTGACATCAGGTTGGATGAATTTTTTGCCCCCCTTATATACAGAAGTCTGGCTCTAACATATAAATTTTAGAAAAGAAGTTAAAAATTAATCTACTCAATTATATTAATTCCATACTTAGATACCTTCAATTCTATAAGTCTTTTATTCCTTTTTCACTATGAATTACAACCTGAAAGGAAATCGTATTTGGTGACAATAAAGAGTACTTTCTTTCAGTCGCCCATTCATCAACCATCGTCTTTAGTATATCAATAAATATCTCAAACTCATTATGCATTTCTCTAGACAACAATTGATCAAAATTTTTAATAAACAATACATATTTTTCACAGTTTAACCAATCTAAATCATTCATACACTCATCGAAAGCAGCCCAATTTTCACCAAAATAATCCGGGAATTTAATATTTATAGCAAATTCTTTAAATAAACTTTCAACACTCGGACAATTTTTCCCATCAATCATTGGATAAAAATTATTTTCTTGCATATCAGATGTATGATTGAGTAGTGCATATACTTTATTAAAATTGGATAGGCTACACTAAGTTGGACAGATAAAATAAGGGGTTGTAAACTTAGACTAATAAAACAAGGGAGCGTGCTGCTATGACACGTCAACGTCGAACTTTTACACCCGAATTTAAACTGCAATTAGTGAAACTTTATGAAAATGGTAAATCTCGTGCAGACATTACTAGAGAATATGATATTACACCTTCTGCGTTAGATCGTTGGATAAAAAATCATAAAGAAACAGGTTCTTTTGCCGCCAAAGATAATCGATCAGAAGAAGAAAATGAACTGGCTCGATTACGCAAGGAAAACCAACGATTAATGATGGAAAATGATATTTTAAAGCAGGCGGCGCTGATCATGGGACGAAAATAGATGTGATTCGTAATAATGCTCACAAATATTCGGTATCAGCAATGTGTGACGTCCTCAATATTCCAAAAAGTACGTATTACTATCATGCCGATTTGTGTAGTAAACGTACGCTAAAAACTGAAGATAAAGAGATTTCTAAAGAGATTGCCCGTATTTTCAAAGAAAGCCGTAATAATTATGGTACGCGTAAAATCAAGAAAGAACTGAGTAAATTACCAGAGCCAAAACACGTATCACGTCGTCGAATTGGTCGTTTAATGAAAGATCTTGGACTCGTATCAAACTATACAGTAGCACAGTATAAGCCGCATAAATCAACATGTAATGAAGCGTCAGTTTGAGCAAGAAGAGCCATTGGCTGTCATCGTCAGCGATTTAACATACGTTCGTGTCGGAAAAAAGTGGCATTATGTATGCTTATTT